>JBCCZC010000364.1:0-6114 GCA_039188505.1 Pseudomonadota bacterium
GCAGGAGCGATAGCGCATCGCGCCGACGGAGTGTGGGGTCCATCCAACGGCAAAACGGCCCTCGGGCACGCAGGCCCGAGGGCGTAAGACCGGGCCGGCGCATGCGCCGGCTTGTTCCGTCTGAGTGTGGGGTCCATCCAACGGGAAAACGGCCCTCGGGCACGCAGGCCCGAGGGCGTAAGACCGGGCCGGCGCATGCGCCGGCTTGTTCCGGTCTTACCTTGATGCGCCGTTCATGGCGGTGTCGGGTATCCTAGAGAATGATCCGCGGGGATCGGGACAAGGGGTACTGAGATGGAGAAGGGTCTAGGCCGCTACCTGTGCGTGTTCGCGCTCGCGACCGCAGCGCAGCTGGCGCATGGACAAACGCTGGTTGCGCAGGACGACGTCATCGCCGATCGCCTCGAGGACGCCGGTCTGTTCACCATCCAGCCCGGCGAGATTCTCGGCAACGATCAGCTGCCCGCCGGAGTGAGCAGCGCAGAGCTGACCATCATCGCGGTCGACTCAGAGGTCGGGGGCTCGGCGTTTCTCGACGACGGGCTGCAGTTCAGGACGCCGCTTGACTACTTCGGGCCGGCTTCCTTCCGCTACACGGTGCAGGCCCCGGATGGTCAGACCTCGAGCGCGACCGTGACCATGACAATCGCCCCTGTGAACGATCCGCCGTCGTTCATCACCCGTGACCAGATCATCATCCGACGCCTCGACGAGGCTGTTCCTCCCACCTACCCTGCCTGGTTCTTCGGCTTCGATTTCGGCGGTGGCGGCGAGGACGACGGCGTCGCCGAGTTCATCATCACCGTCGCCGACGACCCGAACGGTGTCGTCCAGTCGGCGAGTGCATCGAACTTCGGCACTCTGATGATCCAGACGACCGGCAATATCGGTACAGCGACCCTCGAGGTGCGCCTACGGGATGATGGCGGCACTCTGAATGGTGGCAACGATCTCTCGGACGCGACGACGATCCTCTTCGAGGTCACCGCGGTAACGAATCTGCGCGTCACCAAGAGCAACGGCCTCGACACCATCCGCCCGGGCGCACTCGTGACCTACTTCATCAGCGTCGTGAACGAGAGCCTCATCGACCTACCCGAAGTGCGAGTCCAGGACGAGATGCCGCCGGAGTACCGTAGCGTGTTCTGGAGCTGCACCGGCTTTGCGGATGCCCTCTGCGGGGCCATTTCGGGGGTTGGCGATATCGACGAGATCGTCAACCTGCCGATGAACGGCGAGGTCGTCTACACGGTCAGCGGGGTGATCCTGGGGGATCCGGGAACGCTCGTGGTCAATACGGCCACCGCCACCGGTCCCGAGGGCCTGCTCGAACTCACGCCCGGCGACAATTCCGCCACGGACGCGGATCCGATCGGGGTCGAGCTGTTCAAGAGCGGGTTCGAGGAAAGCGAGCGGCCGCAGCCCCTGCCCTAGGCAACCGTTGGTCCCGCGTCGCGGTCGCGGCGTTCAGACCTCGGAGTCGGTCAATTCGCCACGGATCTGCGGGTCCATGAGATCGAGCAGGTGTCGCTCGATGGCCGCCAGGTCCGGAATGATGGAATCCTCGTCCTCGATCGCGACCCGGTAGAGAACGCCTTCCGGCAGCGTCTCCTGATCGCCCTCGAACAGCAGATTCTCGGCCGTGATCGTGGTCAGGCGCGGAAAACCCTGGGCCAACATGGCCATATAGGGCATCTTGTGAACGCCCCCGAAGGCCTTCAGGACTGCAACCTTCGCGCCTGACGTTGGCTCGGTCTCGGCTGTTCCCGCGAGCTGCGCCATGGAGAACAGCGGCATGCGCCAACCGCGCCAGTTGATGGCACCCAGCACCCACGGCGGCGCCTCGCCGATGGCCTGCGGCATGCCATAGGTAATCACCTCGGAAACGCAGGCGTTGGGCATGAGCACGCGGCCGTCCGTCACGGGAATGGTGACGCCGCGGATATCCGGTGCAAGGGTGGCCTGTGCCATAGCTCGATCTCCAGTCCCGCTATTCAGTTCAGTGTTTTTCGATGCCGCGCTGGTTCAACCGGTGCGCGAGGTGCAACGGGTCTGCCTGGAACTCGACACCGCCGAGCGCGATGGCCCCATCGACCATCGAACTCACGACGCAGGTGTCCCGCTCCTGGACCCAGACCTGCCCACCGGACTCCAGCACCCGGCCGCAACCTTCGACGGCGTCCGAGGCCATGCCGCTGAAGACGATCACGTTCGCCTTCGCGCCATAGCGATCCACAACGCCGTGGATGACCTGGTTGATGTCGGGCGAATAGTGGCGGTCCTCGCCCATGTCCGTGAGTTTGATCCGATCGTCGTCATTGACCTCGAAGCACTTGTCGGGGGGCACGACGTACACGCGTCCCGGACGGAACGGCTCGTCATCGATCGCCATCTTCACCGACAGCCGGCTCGCCTGGTCGAGCTGCTCGGTCATCAGGTTGATGAACTCCTTCCCGATATGCTGCGCCAGCACGAGACAGAACGGCACGTCGGGCATCATTTCGCCAAGGAACGTACGCATGGCCTCGGGTCCGCCGATCGACGCCGCCAGCACCCAGACCTCGCGGGGGGCCGCCGCATCGATCTGCACTGCTTCCTCCACCCGGGCCTGCTCATGCTCCGGCACCGCCGGATAGACCTGCCCGCTGCCCGTGATCTTCGCGGCCAGGTGTCTCGCCCAGCGGGCGCGCGCCGGGCCGGTCAGCCGCGACGAGGCCTCCGAATCATTGAGGATCAGGCGCCCTGGATAGGCGAAGACGCGTTCCAGGATTTCCGGATTCCGGAGAATCGGGCGCTCGAGATTGACGATCAGGACGCCCTCGGAAACCTGGTCCGCATTCTCGAACTCGCTGAGGCGCAGCTCGGTCGTGACGGTACCACCGGCCGCGGCGACCGCGGCCTTGAGCGGTTCCTGGAAAGACTCGTCCTCGTAAAGCAGGGCCGCACGGAACGTGTCGATCTTGGACTCAGTCTGTGCCAACGGTCTCCGCCAGCAGCTCGTTCACGTTCTCGAGCAGCTCGGCCTCCTGGTACGGCTTGCCAAGGTAGCGATTGACGCCAATTTCGAGCGCTCGCTGGCGGTGCTTCTCGCCGGTACGCGAGGTGATCATGATGATCGGCACGTCCTTCAGGCGCGGATCGTTACGCATGTGCGTAGCGAGCTCGTAACCGTCCATACGCGGCATCTCGATGTCCAGCAGCATGAGGTCGGGAATCCGCTCCTGGAGCTGCTCGACGGCGTCCACACCGTCCTTTGCGGTGATGGCTTCCATCTCATGGCGTTCGAGCACGCGCGACGTGACTTTCCGCATCGTGATCGAATCGTCGACCACCATGATGACCGGCGGACGCTCCTCGGCGACCATTTCCGGGACCGGTACTGCCGGTGCGACGACTTCGCCCTCGTCCGTTGTATCAAGCCGGAGGGCCGCACCGCGACGGATCAGCGGACCCAGATCGAGGATCATGATCACGCTGCCATCCCCGAGAATCGTTGCGCCGAAGATGCCGGGGATCGAACTGATCTGCGGCCCCACCGATTTGACGACGATCTCGCGACTGGACATCACGCTGTCGATGCGGATGCCGGCGCGCTGGTCACCGATCCGGGACATGAGAATCGGCAGCATGTCCTCCTCGAGGCGCGCTTTCCGGTCGAGACCGAGCAGCGTGTCGAGCTCGTGCAACTGGTAACTCTCACCAGCGTAGTCGATCGCGGTCTCGCCAGACGCAAGACGGTCCTCGAACTCGCCACGCTTCATCCGCACGACCCCCTCGATGGAGGACAGCGGGATGGCAAAGGTCGATTCGCCGATCCGCACCATGATGGCGTGAGTCACCGCGAGGGTGAACGGCAGGCGGATTGTGAAGGTCGAGCCCTCACCTCGCTTCGACGAGATGTCGAGCGAGCCGCCGAGCTGCTTGATCTCGCTGTTGACGACGTCCATGCCGACGCCACGTCCAGCAATCTTGCTGACGTCCTCTGCCGTCGAGAAGCCGGACTGGAGAATGAAACCGTAGAGGTCCCGTTCGGACAGTTCGGCGTCCTCCTTCAGCAAACCACGCTCGATGGCCTTCGAGCGAACACGTTCCGGATCGATACCGGCCCCATCGTCGATCACCCGGAGCACGACCTCTGTCGCCTCACGCGAGACCTTGATGACGATCGAGCCCTCGTCGGATTTGCCCGCCGCGGTCCGCTGCTCGGGCATTTCAAGACCGTGGGCAATAGCGTTCCGGAGCATGTGCTCCAGCGGCGCCGTGACGCGCTCGAGGACCGTCCGGTCCATCTCGCCCTGCGCGCCTTCCACGCGCAGGACGGCGCGCTTGCCGAGTTCCTGGCTGGTCTGCCGAAGAATCCGGCGGAGGCGCGGAACGAGACTGTCGAAGGGGACCATGCGGGTGCGCATGAGGCCTTCCTGCAGATCCGAGTTCACCCGGCTCTGCTGCAGGAGCAGCGTTTCTGATCCACGGGTCACGTCGTCGAGCATGCTCTGGATGCTCGTCAAGTCGGCTACGGATTCGGCCAGGGCCCGTGAGTACTGCTGCAGCTGTGAGAAGCGATCGAGCTCGAGCGGATCGAAGTCCTGTTCGAACTCCCCGCCCTCCCGCTGGTATCTCGACAGGATCTGGGCTTCGGTCTCGATCTCCAGCTTTCGCAGCTGGTCTCGCAGGCGCGACACGGTCTGATCGAGCTCCACCAGGTTGAAGCGGAAGGTACCGATCTGCTGATCGAGGCGCGCCCGATAGATGCTGACCTCACCGGCATAGTTCACCAGGTTGTCGAGCAGATCCGCGCGGACCCGGATCATCTCCTGCTGCGCCCGGGCAGCAATGCCACCGCGCTGTTCGACCTCCTGGTCGAGTGCGGTCTGACGTTCGGTCCTCGGCACGGCTGCCGGCGCTTCCGCCGGCACCGCCGTCGGCGCCTCGGCCGGCGCGGCGCCTTCCATCAGCGACTCGACAGGATCCCCGCTACTCAGCGCATCAAGGCGCCGCACGATCTCCTCGCAGCCCGGGATCGGGGTACGACCGGTAACCGAGTCGAGCATCTGGTGGAGTCGATCGAAGGCATGCTCCAGCAGCTCCACCATCGGTGAAGAGGCGCTGACCTTGCCTTCGACGATCGCCTCGAACAGCGATTCCATCGAGTGGCTGAGATCGCCAATCGGCGCGATTCCCGCCATCCGGGCGCCACCCTTCAGCGTGTGCAGCTCGCGCTGGAGGGCTGTGACGACCGATTTCTCCTCTGGCGTGTCCCGGAACTCCACCATCTTGTGGTCGGATTCATCCAGGATCTCCTCGCCCTCCTGGACAAAGATCTCCACGAGTTCCTCATCGAGATCGCCAAGCGTTTCGATCGCGATCTGCTCAGGCTCCGCCGTGGGGAGAATGCTGCCCATCGGCGTTGCTGGCTCGGCTGCGGCGTCTTCGAGTTCCTCGATCTCCTCGAACTCGGCTGCGTCCTCTTCGAAATCGGCTTCCTCGAGGTCGGCAATTGCCCCGAACTCGACGTCGCCCGCATCGGCCGCATCGGCCGATAACTCGGCTTCAGCTTCAGCTTCAGCTTCAGCTTCAGCTTCAGCTTCAGCTTCAGCTTCAGCTTCAGCTTCGGCTTCGGCTTCGGCTTCGGCTTCGGCTTCGGCTTCAGCTTCGGCTTCAGCTTCGAACTCGCCATCGAACTCGAACACGGGTTCAGGCGCGGCTTCGTCATCCGCCTGCTCATCGAGCGGCGCATCGCGCGCTTCGTCAGCTTCGACGTCGCTGTCGATCTCGAGGTCTGCCACGGACGCGACCTCGAGCTCCAGGTCGCCCTCGGAATCGGCACCCGGCTCGCCTTCGATCTCCAGATCGACCTCGACATCGGGCTCGCCGTCGGAATCCGCTTCGAGTTCGCCGTCGATCGCGAACTCGGTATCGGGTTCCAGCTCGGCTGCGAGTTCGCCTTCAATCGGGTCCTGCGCTTCAGGCTCTTCCTCGGCTTCAAGTTCGCCTTCGATTTCGAACTCGCTTTCCGGCGCCGCTGTAGCTTCCAGCTCACCGTCGATCTCGACGTCGGCATGAGGCTCGGTCTCGGCTTCAAGTTCCCCTTCGAACTCCAGGTCCGCTTCGGGC
>JBCCZC010000365.1:0-6084 GCA_039188505.1 Pseudomonadota bacterium
ATCGCTTCGCAGATGGGCGGCGTGAGCCCCCGGGAATTCATGCGGGCGAAGGATGCCGAGAAGGCGGGCCTCGGCGAGAACGCGTCCGACGACGAGGTGTTTGCGGCGATGGCGGAGAATCCCCGCCTGATCCAGCGTCCGATCGGCATCAACGGCGGCAAAGCCGTGGTCGGGCGGCCCAACGATCGCCTGCTCGAGATCGCCTGAGGCAATCAGCCCGCCGCAGCAGGCGGTGGCACCTCGCGGTAGGCCTCGGGTCGGAATCGGGGCGTACAGATCGCGAGGAAGATCAGGTCGACCTCACCCGTGCTCGTGATGCGCTGCGGTTCGAACGGCGCGATGACGATGACATCGCCCGGCGCAACGTCCACCGGCTCGGCTTGCCCGATCTCGACGCGTCCGGTTCCCGCGAGGATGACGTACCGCTCGGTGATGCCGTCGAGCGCATGCCAACGGGTCGTCCCGCCGGCCGGCACCCGAGCCCGCGCGATCGAAGCCGCCGGGTCCTCCGGCAGGTTCGACCACTCCGTGATCCAGCAGCCTTCCCGGAACCACGTCTCGGGCTGCGCCTCGCCGCGGCGGACGATCATCCGCGGCCGCGCAGGCGCCGGAATCCGCGCTGGATACAGCGCCACTCGGCGCCCGCGGCCTTGCTGCTGATCGCGGCACCGTCCAGCAGCATATGGGTCATGAACCAGCCCGCCACCAGCAGCGGATTCAAGGCGCCGTAGGCGTCGGCCTCTGCGATTGTGGCCGCGGCGATCATCAGGGAGGCCCAGATGATCGCGTTGACGATCGCCAGGGCACCGGCACTCAGTGATTTCTTCATGGGTTTTCTCTAAGTTCGTCGGGGAAGAAGATGTCTTCAATGGCCTGGTCGAACAGGCGTGCGATGCGAAACGCCAGCGGCAGGCTCGGGTCGTACTTGCCCTTCTCCAAGGCGATAACGGTCTGCCGAGACACGTCGAGCCGGCGCGCGAGATCCTCCTGGGTCCAGTCCCGCTCGGCGCGGAGCACCTTCAGGCGGTTTCTCATAGGAACTGCCGCCGGCTCCAGGCGGACCCGATCGCATAGGCCGCGATCATCACCATCGGCTGGAACTCGCTGACCGGGTCCACGTCGACGCCGAGGGCGCCCAGCAGCGACAGCCCGGGCCAGATGACGAAGCCAGCAAGGACGGCGAGCGCCAGCGCCTGAAGCTCGATGAGCCGCTGCATCTCATCGGCGTGCTTCAGGTAGTGGACGAAGGCCAGGACCGCCATGACGGCCAGGATCGACGGGAGCAATGCGACTGCGATGGCGACCGGCCCGATCGTCAACCGCTCCCCGGTAACCAGCCACGCGCAGCCCACGTAGCTCAGCGCCCATGCGCCGAGGCTCATCAGGTAGCGGCGACTGTTGCGTCGATCGCGTTCGCTGACGGCGCCGCATTCGCCGGAAAGAAAGAGGAAGCGCTTGGCCATGGAAAGCAGCCTGTTCTAAATGTTAAGGGTAGTTGACTTCAACAGAGAGTATGCATTCCTTTTCAAAATGTCAACTTAGCTTTACTTCAGCCGCCAACCTTCACTGCGTCCATGCGCGAGGCGCACTAGCTTCCGCGCCATGCTGATTCCCCATCTCCAGCCGCTCCACGAGTGCCGGTTCGTTGCCCGCTTCGACCGCTTCATTGCCGACGTCGAGTTCGAGGACGGCACGGTCGTGAAGAGCCATTGCGTCAATCCGGGCCGCATGGAGGGCCTCGTGCGCCCCGGTGCCCGGGTCTGGGTGTCCGCGGCGCCACCGAAGAGCAAGCGCAAGCTGCGATGGACCTTGGAGCTCATGGAGCTCGACGGCCGCTATGTCGGTGCGAACACGGTGGTTCCCAATCGGATCGCCGAGGAGCTGGTAAGGGCTCGCCTTGTACCGGGCCTGAAGCGCTGGCAGACGGTGCAGCGCGAGGTCAAGTACGGCGATAACTCCCGCATCGATCTGCTCCTGCGCGGCACCCGTTCGGAGCATCTTGTCGAGGTGAAGAACTGCCACCTCGTCTACCCCGATCGCTGCGCCTACTTTCCGGACTCGGTGTCGGAACGCGCCGCCAAGCATCTCAGGGAGCTGATTCGGGAAGTCGAGGCCGGTCGCCGGGCGACGGTCCTCTTCGTGCTCCAGCGTACCGACGGCAGGGCGCTTCGACCGAGCCGGCTCCACGATCCGGCCTTCGCCGATGCAGCCGTGGACGCGGGCGCCGCGGGGGTGAAGTTCCGCGCAGCCCAGGTCGACCCGACGCCTGAGGGTTTTCGCTTCGTGCGGATGATTCCAGTGGACCTCGAGGCGTACGACGTCGAGGCGATTGCGCCCTATCGCAAGGCGCTCGATCCGTGGTCCGGCTGGCGCCGGCGCGGCCCCGTCTGACGTCGCAGGCTAGAGCTAGATCGGACGGACCCGCGTCGAGCGACCGCTGCTCAGGACCCGGACGCGTTCGCCGACGGCAAAGCGCTCCTCGAGGTCCTGCACCACCGCGATGACGCGCCCGCCGTCGAGTTCGATCATGAGTTCCTGACCCTCCTCGGCGGTCACCGCCTTCTCGATGGCCCGGCCCGCAACCGCGCCGGCCACACCACCGACAGCGCCCGCAACGTCCCGGCCACTGCCGCCGCCGACGGTGCGGCCCGCCTCGCGCCCGATGGCCGCGCCACCAATCGTGCCGACGATGCCGTAGTCGCCTTCGAGGGTCACGAGCTCGACGGACACGACGCGCCCGGTCTTCACGTGCCAGGCAGTCCGATTCGCGTGACCGGGATAGGTCACGGCGTGACGGGGCGCGCAGGCTGCGAGTAGCGCTAGAACGAGGATGATGAGGGTCAGGCGTGCGGCCATGGGAAGTCCTCCAAGCAGGTGGTCACACGTCCGGCAACGCACGAGGCGGCGAACGGTTGACTCCGGAGCGTTCCCCGACCACGCTGCCCGTCCGTCGTCCGAGGAAGGAATCCGAACATGCCGATCGAACTGAAAGTGCTGGGCTACGCGGCCCTGCTGCAGGTGGTGCAGTACCTGCTGATGGCGGTTCCGGTGAATCTCCAACTGGGTCCCCGCGTCACCGCCGGCCCCCGCGACGAACCGTTCGTGCTCACGGGCCAGGCAGGACGCCTCCTGCGCGCTCTCGACAACCACTTCGAAGGTCTCATCCTGTTCACGATCGCGGTGCTCGTGGTCGTCCTCGGTGACCAGGGCAGCGAGTTCACGGCGACCTGCGCGTGGGTCTACCTGGTGGCGCGGGTTCTCTTCATTCCGGCGTACATGTCCGGCGTCTTTCTGCTGCGGTCGCTCATCTGGATGGTCGGCTTTGCGGCAACGGCGCTGATGTTGGTCTCGGCGCTGCTCTAATCGACTCGCCGCCGTGACCATGGCCAGTTGATTCCCCCGGCCAATCCGGCCACGATGGCGCGCAGTCCGTCGAGGCACCCACGATGAGCCAGATTCTCGAGGAGCTGAAACGACGCAACGTCTTTCGGGTCGCGATCTTCTACGTCGTGGCGTCGTGGCTCGTGCTGCAGGTCGGCGACCTCCTCTTCGATCTCATGGGCCTGCCCGACTGGAGCCTGCGGATCGTCCTTGGCGTCCTGGTCCTCGCCTTTCCCATCGTGGTGATCTTTGCCTGGGCCTTCGAGATCACGCCCGATGGGATCAAGCGCGAACGCGATGTCGATCGCAGCCAGTCCATCACCACGGAGACCGGCCGCAAGCTCGAACTCAGCACGATCGTCCTGCTGCTGATCGTCGGTGGGCTGCTGATCTACCAGCAGTTTCTCGCATCCCCGGCGCCCGCGCCGGCGACCATTGCCTCGGAGCCGGAGCCCGCAGCGCCGGAACCGCGCACGGCCGGGGCGCCACCCGATGACCTGACCCTCGCCGTCCTGCCGTTCCGCAACATCTCGGGTGACGACGAGAACGAGTACTTCGTCGACGGCCTCAGCGAGGAGCTCATGAACATGCTCGCGGGGATCGAGTCGCTGCGCGTGGCCGCCCGGACCTCGGCTTTCTCCTTCAAGGGCAAGGACGTCAAGGTGCAGGAGATCGGTCGGGAGCTGCAGGTGGGTCACGTGCTCGAAGGCAGCTTGCGGAAAGCAGGAAACCGCATCCGCGTCTCGGCGCAGCTCATCCAGACCACGGACGGATTCCAGCTCTGGTCCGAGACCTTCGACCGGGAGCTCGACGACGTCTTCGCGCTGCAGGACGAGATCGCCAGCAACGTGGCGGATGCCCTGCGCGTGGAACTGCTGGGTGAAGCTGCTTCGCCCAATGGCCCCGATCCCGCTGCCTTCGACCGGTACCTCGCGGGACGCTTCCATCTCAGGCAGCTGGCGGCGGGTTCAGCCGAGCGCGCGGTCCAGGAATTCCAGCGGGCCATCGAGATCGACCCCGACTACGCGGCGGCCTGGGCTGGCCTGGCGGACGCCTACAGAATCGTCGAGGAGTATGCGGGGATGCCGCTGGAGGAATCGAGGACGCTGCAGGAAGAAGCGATCGAGCGCGCCGAGGCGCTCGATCCCGGCCTGCCGGAGGTGATCACCGCCCGAGCGACGACCATGGCGTTTGGCGGCCGCTTGACCGAGGCGCTCGACGAATTCGAGAAGGTGCTGAAGCTGCAGCCGAACAATTCGGACCTCCTGGTGCGGGCCGCCGAGGCCGCTGCGTCGCTTGGTCAGATCAAGCGACACGATCGCTGGATTGCGGAGGCCGCCAGGATCGATCCGCTCAACGTGCAGGTCCAGAGCCATGCGGTCGAACTGCTCTACCACGGGGGCGATCTCGACGGGGCCTGGGCGCGGCTGGCAGAGCTCGAGCGGGACTGGCCGAACGACCCGAACGTGCAGGACGTCGCGATCAATGCGGCGCTCCGGAGTGGTGACGCCGTACGGGGCCTGAAGCATCTCCAGCGCCTGCATGAACTCCGTCCCCGGGACGTCTTCGCGCATCGCTTCATCCACATGATCTGGAAGTCCCTGGGTGTCGACGACAACGCCGACCGTTGGCTTGCGCTAGCGGAGGAGACCGCGCCGGACTCCCGGTACGTGCTCCTCGCACGTGATTTCGAGCTCCGGGTCGACGGTCGCTGGGAAGAGGCGCGAGACCTCTGGACCCCGATGGTGGAGGCCGGTGACTCCTCCGGCTTTGCGGCCGAGCAACTCGCCGGCGCATTGCTGTACCTCGGCGATATCCCCGGCGCCGTGGACAGGTATGAGCAGGCCCTCGCGGCCCAGGGTTATCGCCTCGATCAGCCGATCTCCGGGGGCCAGGTCAGCATCGCGATGGGGCTAGCCTGGGCCTATCTCCAGCTCGACCAGCCGGAGAAGGCGTCGCCACTCCTCGACCGGCTCGAGACGTACCTCGTCCAGACCGACGCGGAATCCGTTCCGCCTTGCTTCTACTACACGGACTGGGCCGAACTGGAAATGCTCCGGGGGCGGCACGAGGCGGCCATCGAGCGCCTGGGCCGGGCCCTCGATCACGGTTGCTGGGCGACGGGGTACCTCGAGGCCGCCCTGTACTACGAGCCGCTTCGCGGCACCGAGGCCTTCATCGCGATGAAGGCGCGGTGGACGAAGAGAACAGACGCGCTGCTCGCAGACGTGCTGGCCGCCGGGTATGGCCTGCCGCCCGGCACGTGACCCCAGCCCGGGCTAGAACAGCGGGCGGACGTCCTGCTCGACCCGGTCCGGATCGTCGCGCAGGAAATCCCGCAGGATCGCCGTGTGGCCCTGGCCGCCGACGACGACCACCCGCGACCCGCGCGGGGCGTGCCGCTGGATATTCGCGTACATGCGGAAGTTGCGCCGCCACCAGCTCGCGGCCGCATCCGCACCTTCGAAGCCCTCGCCAGCGCCAATGTCGTTGGTGGTGAGGTAGATCGCCTTGTTCTGCCGGTCCAGCGCCGGGTCGTTGAACGCTTTCAGCAGCGCGCCGAAGCCGAGCGTGGCCTGCATGTCGTTGATCTTCGCGCCGATCTCCGCGAGCTGCGCATCGAGCGTCGCCTTACGCTCGGGCAGTCCCTCGATCCGCTCCATCATGGGTCCGGCATTCCAGTGCACGTTGCGCTCGTCGTAG
>JBCCZC010000366.1:0-6079 GCA_039188505.1 Pseudomonadota bacterium
CGCCCGGGGATTGCTTGACGGCGGCGATCTGCTGCCGCAGCTCCGCATGGTCACCCGCGCAGGCGGCCAGCCCGAGCGCCATGAGCAGCAGTAGGAAACGCCTGCTCATGGCGTCCCTCCAATGATCTGCTCATCTTCATCGACGTAGCGGTACGTCTTCAGGGTGCCTTCGAGGACCAGCGTCTCGGAACCCACGCTTTCGGGCTTGAGCGTGATGTCGTGCATGGTCAGGATCACCACCCGCGACAGCGATGCGACCTGGCTGACCAGTCCACCGAACTGGTGGTAGCCCCCACGCATCTGGACCGTGATCGGCTGTTCGGCGTAGAAATCCTTGCCGATCTCGGCCAGGGGCCGGAAGGTGCGGATGTCGATACCCGTCGCGATCGCGGTCTGCGAAATGTCCTGCAGCAGGTTGGCCATTTCCGTCCGCGAGGGGAGCTGCCGCAGCAGGGACCGGAGAATCTCCTCCATGTCTTCGAGCTGCTCCCGATACTCCTCGAGCTTGGCCGACTTCTGATGCTTCTCGCGAAACTCCTGGAAGAGCTGCACCTGCTGCGCACGCTTCTGGTCGAGCGAGGCGAGCTGATCCTTGATCTGCAGGAAATAGCTGACGCCGAGCACCGCTAGCGCGACCGCGCCCGCAGCGATGGCCTTGGCCGCGATCGGCCAGCCGCCAGGATCCTCGAAATCGAGTGATTGGAGTTCTTCGAGGTTCATTGGCCGACTCCTCCGTCCTCATCCTCGTCGACCCGGTCCTCGCGACCAATGGTCACCGATACCGAGAACCGGTAGCGCTCGCTCGGCTCCGCGTCCGCCTCTTCGGTGACGGTCAACTGTGGCAGCCGCATCCAGGCCGACGCATCGAGGCGCCGCATGTAGTCCGAGACCTTGGCGTTCGACTCCGCCAGGCCCTCGACCGTCAGCTGGTTACCGCGCTGCGTCACCGTCTCGAGCCGCACACCGTCAGGCACCGTGCGGGCGATCTGATCGAAGAGGTGCACGATCTGGGACCGGTTCTTCTGCAGATCCTCGATGACCTCCTTGCGTGCGAGCAGGCGGTCGCGCTTCGACTCCAGCTCCTCGATCTCCCGGATGCGGCGATCGAGGATAGCGATCTCGTTGCGGAGGATCTGGTTGGCCTCGTCCTGATGGTCCGACAGCCCGCCGATGAACGTGCGCGTGCCGAACCAGATGGCGATGCCCAGCACGAAGGCCAGGCCGAGGATGACGTAGAACTCGTTGTTCCGTTGTTTCCGGCGCTCCTCGCGCCAGGGAAGCAGGTTAATTCTTGCCATCAGTCGAGACTCCTCATGGCAAGACCGCACGCGATCATGAGCGCGGGCGCATCAGCACTGAGCGCCTGGGCCCGGACGCGCGAGGCGACCGCCATGTTCGCCACGGGATTGGCGACGGTGCACGGGGTATCGAGCTGCTGCTGGACCATTTCCGACACGCCCGTGATCGAGGCGCAGCCGCCGGCCAGAATGATGTGCTCGACCGTGTCGAACTCGCTGGAAGAGAAGAAGAACTGCAGCGACCGGCTCACCTGCTGCACCATGGCGTCCTTGAAGGGCTCGAGCACCTCCTGCTCGTAGCTCTCCGGCAGTCCGCCCTGACGCTTGGCGAGCCCGGCCTCTTCATAGGACAGCCCGTAGCGCCGCATGACCTCGTCGGTCAGCTGCTTGCCGCCGAACACCTGTTCGCGCGTGTAGATCGTGCGGCCGCCGTTGATGACGATCAGGGTCGTCATCGTCGCGCCGACGTCGACGATGGCCACGCGGCTCGTCGGGTCGATACCGATCTGCTCGGCGACCAGCGCGAACGCGTTCTCGATGGCGAAGGCCTCGACGTCGACGATCTTCGCCGTCAGCCCGCCAAGCTCGGCGGCCGCGACCCGCACGTCGACGTTCTCCGTCCGCGATGCCGCGAGCAGCACCTGGATGACGTCGGCGCTGTTGGGCGCAGGGCCCAGCACCTCGAAATCGAGGCTGACTTCGTCGAGCGGGTAGGGGATGTACTGGTTTGCCTCGAGCGCGATCTGGCTCTCGAGGTCCGACTCGCTGAGGTCGGCCGGCATGTTGATCACCTTGGTGATCACCGCCGATCCCGCCACGGCGACGGCGCAATGCGTCGCCTTCGAGCCGGACCGCTTGAGCGCACGCTCGATCGCCTCCCCGACGGCTTCGACCTCGGCGATATTCTTTTCGACCACCGCATTCGGTGGAAGCGGTTCCACCGAGTAGTGCTCGACCTTGTATTTTCCGCCCCCCCCGCTGAGCTGCAGTAGCTTGACTGCAGTAGAACTGATGTCCAGTCCTACCAGAGGTGGCAATCGATTACTGAACAAAGCCACACTTTTTGCCCTTGCTTCGCGCCTTTACGGCAACAAATTCGCCCACGACATTAAATATCAAAGCTGTCAAGAGTTCAACTTGACGATCCCCGGTCTCGACTTTAACAACTTCGCCTAACTCTTTGAAGGACTTTAAAGTCCCGAAGCCGCTAGCCGCCAGACACCCTGTCCGGGGAACCGACCGCGGGTTACGGCGTCCAACCGGCGACGGTTCCGGGCGTCATGACATTTCACCGGCAACTGCCCACGGCATTACGTCGTGCCCTGCGAGGTTTGTATACTGCGCCTGCCGGCCCAACGTTGACCAAGGTCACAATTCCTCGAAGGATCGATGCGCATTGCCTTGAAATTGCTGAAGGTGTTGGGGATAGGCGGCCTGATGTGCGGCATCCTCGGCGTGGTCGCGCTCGTGGCGACCTACTACTTCATCCGCCCAACCCTGCCCGATGTCGACCAGCTGAAGGACGTCCAGCTCCAGGTGCCCCTGCGGATCTACACCGCTGACGGCCGCCTGATGGAGGTCTTCGGGGAGAAGCGCCGGACGCCCTACGACCTCGAGGAGATTCCCGCCTGCCTGCGCCACGCCTTCCTGGCGGGCGAGGACGCGCGCTTCTACGAGCATCCGGGCTTCGACTACCAGGGCATCGCCCGGGCGGTCTGGCACCTCGTCAAGACCGGCGGCGACCGCGGGATCGGCGGCAGTACGATCACGCAGCAGCTCGCCCGCGACTTCGGCTTCGTGTCGCGCAAGAAGCTCTTCACCCGCAAGCTCAAGGAGATCTTTCTCGCGCTGAAGATCGAGACCGAGCTCAGCAAGGACGAGATCTTCGAGCTCTATCTGAACAAGATCTACCTCGGCAATCGCGCCTACGGCATCGGCGCCGCTTCCCATGCGTACTACGGCAAGCGACCGGACGAGCTGTCCGTCGCCGAGTGCGCGATGATCGCCGCTCTGCCCAAGGCGCCGTCCCGCATCAACCCGATCAACAACCCGCCGCGAGCGCTCGAGCGGCGCAACTACGTGCTCGGTCGCATGCGGGATCTCGACTACATCGACGAGCCGACGTTCCGGGAAGCGGTTGACGCCCGAGACTTCGCCTTCCCGCACGAGCCCGAGGTCGAAGTGGAGGCCCCCTACGCGGCCGAGCTGGCGCGCCAGGCGGTCATCGAGATGCTGGGCGACGACGCCTATACGGGCGGCTACGAGGTGTATACGACCTTCGAATCGCGTCTTCAGCTCGCGGCCGCCCAGGCCGTTCGCGAGGGCCTGGCCGCCTACGATCGCCGCCACGGCTATCGCGGACCAGCGGGTCGTCACGAGCTGCCGGCGAGCGGCAGCACCGCCGATTTCGACGCGATCCTCGACGGCTATGAGGTCATGGGCAACATGGAGCCGGCCCTCGTCATCGAGGCCGATGAAGTGCTGGCGCTGGCATACCTGCCCGACGGTCAGACGATCACGCTCGACCTCGAGGCCGTGAAGTGGGCCCGCCCCCATGTTGACGTCAATCGCGTCGGCGCGCGGCCCGAGGCCGTCACGGACGTCATCGCGGTCGGCGACGTGATCCGGGTGGCCCGCGGCGCCGACGGCAGCTGGGGCATGACCCAGGTGCCGGAGGTGGAGGGCGCCCTGGTGTCGATCGCACCGGCCGATGGCGCCATGCTCGCCATCGTCGGCGGCTTCGATTTCGGCAAGAGCAAGTTCAACCGCGCCGTTCAGGCGCGCCGCCAACCCGGCTCGAGCTTCAAGGCCTTCGTCTACGCCGCCGCGCTCACCGAGGGCTTCTCGCCGGCAACGCTGGTGAACGATGCGCCGGTCGTCTTCGAGAGCGATGCCCTCGAGGGCATCTGGCGACCGGAGAACTACAGCCAGCAGTTCTACGGCCCCACGCGCCTTCGCGAGGGCATGGTGAATTCCCGCAACCTCGTGTCTATCCGGGTGCTCCAGTCGGTCGGCATCGAGACGGTCTGGAGCTACGTGCGTCGCTTCGGCTTTGAGCCTGACGAGATTCCGCGCGACCTGTCGATGGCGCTCGGCAGCGGCGGCGTCTACCCGCTCACCATGGCGCGCGCTTACGCGATGCTTGGCAACGGCGGCTTCGCCGTCGAACCCTACCTCGTGCGCCGTGTCGTGGACGGCAGCGGCCGCCCGGTCTACGAGGCGGATCCGCTGGTTGCCTGCCCGACCTGCGACCTCGAGGTCAACGAGAACAGCCTCGCATCGATCGACCCGCTGGCCGGCGACGAGAACCTGCCGGTGACCGAGGAGGGCGCGCCCCCCGACCGGGCAGCGCCGCGGGTCATGGACGCGGCGACGCACTACATGATCACGTCCATGCTCCGCGACGTGGTCCGGCGAGGCACCGGCCGCAAGGCCCTGGAGCTGGGCCGCAGCGACCTGGCCGGCAAGACCGGCACCACCAACGAGCAGCGTGACGCCTGGTTCTCCGGCTTCAACGACGCGGTCGCCACGACGGCGTGGGTCGGTTTCGACGTACCCAGCACGCTCGGGCGCGGTGAGGTCGGCGGACGAGCGGCGCTTCCCATCTGGATCGACTACATGCGCGAGGCGCTCGACGGCGTCCCCGAAACCCCGCTCGAGCCGCCCGAGGACATCGTTTTCGCCCGGATCGATCCGGAGACCGGCCAGCTCGCCGCGGCGGGTGACCCCAATTCGATCGTCGAGGTGTTCCGCCGCGGCGAACTGCCCGAGGCCGCGACCGTCGCGAGCGACGGCGAGGAGGAGGAAGCCAACCCCTACGACATCTTCTGACCGACCGGCCAACGGGCCGTAGGCAGGACTTCCAGACGACGCCAGCAGCGAGGACACCATGCCCCGACGCAAGATTCCCAGAGATGGCATCCGCAGAGCGATCGCAGCCGAGGCCGCCCGTATCATCGTGGACCAGGGCCTCGAGGACTTTCACCTCGCCAAACGCAAGGCCGTCGAGCGACTCCGGCTCGAACCCGACACCCATCTGCCACCGAATCGCGACGTCGAGCACGCGCTGCGCGACGTTCAGGACGTCTACGGTGGCGCCGACCGGCTGACTCTGCTCCGGCGGCTGCGTGACGGCGCACTCGAGGCCATGGCGCAGCTCAAGGACTTCCGTCCGCGCCTCGTCGGCCCCGTGCTCGAGGGCACGGCCGACCGGCATTCGAGCATCCAGCTCCACGTCTTCGCGGAGTTTCCGGAACAGTTCTCCTGGTTCCTCGAGGAACGGGGCATTCCGTACGACCGGCAGGAGCGGATCATCCGCATGGAGCGCAACCGAGGCGAGCAGGTGCCGTTCTACGAGTTCGAGGCGGGCGGCCTGCCCTACGTCATCACCTG
Source organism: Pseudomonadota bacterium (assembly GCA_039188505.1). GTDB lineage: Bacteria > Pseudomonadota > Gammaproteobacteria > Xanthomonadales > SZUA-38 > JBCCZC01. The sequence continues at coordinate 5,691 of JBCCZC010000366.1, forward strand.
CCTGCCGCTGAAGGCACTCCGGCAGCCGCCGCTGAACCCGCATTCGGGGCGGGCGATGCGCCGGGTGAGCGCCCACGGCCTGCGTGAGCTCATCGCGGAAGCGGCGGAACCGGCGCTGCTCTGAGCGGCCGCCTCGCCGAGCCGGCCCCGGATCGGATCAGCGCGGCGCCAGAACGACCCGAGCGACCGTCAGCCCCCGCGCGTCGACGACGCGCATGTCGAGACGCCCGTTGGCGTCCACCTCGGTGAAGCCGAAGTTGAACCAGCCCAGCGCGGTATCGATGGTGTCGACGTCCGCGGCACGGCGCGGTGAATGCAGAAAGAGCCGGGTGGGGTTGAAGGTCGCGTCCAGCGCAAGGTTCGGAAAGACCCCGGCATGGAGGGGCCCG
>JBCCZC010000367.1:0-6057 GCA_039188505.1 Pseudomonadota bacterium
CTGCGGCAAAAAGCACACTGACCCCTTTTCGCAAGCAGGAGCAACGATGTCCATCCGCCCCTTCGAAGATCGCCATCCGCAGATCGCCGCCTCGGCCTATATCGACCCCGACGCGGTCATCGTCGGTGATGTGACGATCGGCGCGGACGCGTCCGTCTGGCCCACGGCGGTCATCCGGGGCGACGTCGAGCGCGTGGTCATTGGCCCGAAAACGTCGATCCAGGACGGCAGCGTGCTCCACGAAACCCACGACGGCCCGTGGACGCCCGGCGGCCGCGGGCTGTTCGTTGGCGAGGGCGTCACGGTCGGACACAAGGTGATCCTCCACGCCTGTACGGTGGGTGACTACTGCCTCGTCGGCATGGGTGCGATTGTCATGGACGACGTGGTCGTGGGCGCGGAATCGATGATCGGGGCGGGCGCACTCGTGACGCCGGGAAAGCAGATCCCGCCGCGAACGCTCTGGGTGGGCAGCCCGGCGCGGCAGGTCCGCGAGCTCAGCGACGAGGACGTCGAACGGCTCCACTACTCGGCGAACCACTACGTCCGCCTGAAGAACCGCTACCTGCCGTGAACCCTTCACCGGGTCGCCGACCTCGTCGGTTGCCGCAATGCTCGCAGTCGCTGGCGATTGCAGCGCGTTCAATCGGCCGAAACGCCCGGCGCCGCAGGCTTCAGCGAAGCGGCTTGCCAGCTAGCCTCCCGGCATCAGTGCCGGGATGCCGTTGATGGTCAGTGCCCCCTCGCTGAACTCGAAGGCGCTACAGTAGCCCTTCTCCCGACGCTCGAGCATGCCTGAGGTCAAATACTCGCCGAGCGTCAGCTCACGCATCCGCCCGAGCGCTTCCGGCTCGAGGTCGCCGAAGGCCTGCACCAGCCGCCGGTCGATGAGGGTCTCGACCCACTCGCGGCTGAGCTGCGCCTGACCTTCCGCGGCAAGCACGTCCCGGAGCAGGAGGAAATCGGAGATGAATCCCGACGGTGGCGGCGCGGTGAGCCTCGCGCTCGCGGCCAGATCGAAGGGACCCACCGGCGCCTTGCCGCGGAATTCGAACCGCTCGATCGCCGGCTGATTGAAGAGCAACGCGGGCAGCGCCGTCACCACGACCCCCGTTGCCGCCCGGCTCCGCGCTTCCTCGGACGTCGCACTGCCGTTCACCGCCCGCAGCCCGCGGAGGAGGCTCCCGAGCGTCGGCGCGTGAAGCCGCCCCAGGGTGACGCCGAATTCGATGCCTCGCCACGGATCGCCGTCCTCGACGACGGTCTTGACCGTTCCGTCGGTCGTCAGCGACAGGTTTTCGGCCTCACGCAAGACGGTGAAATCGAACGCCGCGCCCCGGAGCCGCATCGCTTCGGCGCGCAGCACAGCCGCCTGGAAGCGCCCCGTGATCCGACCGGTGGTCTCGCCCTGTTCCAGCCTGGCATCGCCATCGAGGGTGTCGAACCAGGGTGAGACCGAGAGGGCCTCGGCCTGCAGGTCGACGGTCCGGCCCAGCTCGCGGACGTTGACGACCAGGTCGCCTCCGCCGCGCTCGCCGGCGGGCCGCAAGCGAAGGTGCACGCCGCCCCGCAGGCCGACGGCAAGATAGCCGGTCGCCAGCGGCTCGGCCCCGAGGGTCGCCACGAGGTCGCCCTTCAGCAGCCCTGGCGGCATGCCGGTCCAGGGTCCGTGGTCCAGCTCGGCGTCGATCTCGAGCGCCTGTCCGTCCCGGGTGCCCGACAAGCGCAGGCGACTGGTGAACCAGCCGCCCTCATGGACGACGCGCAGATCGTCCAGTCCGAGGGCCGGTCCCTGTTGTTCGATGGCGGCCGGTGCGTACTTCGCGATGCCCCAGCCAACGGCGCCCGGCGCCAGGCCAGCGAACAGCAGGATCACGACGGCGAGCAGCAGAAGGAGTTTGCGCAGCAAGGTGTTCTCCGGGCGCCGGAGTCGGGCGGCGCGCCCCTGCGGCGTCGAACGCGCCGCTGCAGACCCAGACAACGGAATCGGGCGGAGGTTCGCTACCGGAGCCGCCCGACGGCCTTGCATCCACCAGGCATTCCTCGAATACTGTTGCGCCCCGGTCTGCAAGGAACTCCGGCTTGCGTAATCTGGGCCTGAAGCCGGCTCTCAGGGATGGCCTCGAGCAACTCGGTGTTGCTGCCGGGGAGGAAGCGCTGGATGCACTCGTCGATTACGTCGGCGAGATCGCCACCTGGAACCGGGCGTACAACCTGACAGCGGTGCGCGAGCCCGCCGAGATGGTGACGCGCCACCTCCTCGACAGCGCCTCGGTGCTGCGATGGGTCCGTGGTCCGGAGGTTCTGGACGTCGGCTCCGGAGCCGGTCTACCCGGGGTACCGTTGGCAATCCTGGATCCGGCATTGGCGGTGACGCTGCTCGACAGCAACGGCAAGAAAGCGCGGTTCCTGCGGCACGTGAAGCGGCGCCTTGACCTCGCCAACGTCGCCGTGGAACAGGCGCGGATCGAGGCCTTTGCGGGCGACGCCTTCGCCACGATCGTCTCCCGGGCCTTCGCCGAACCGGCGACGTTTCTGACCGGCGTGCGTCACCTCGCGGGGCCGGAGACCCGCATCGTCGCGATGCAGGGGCGGCGGGCCGAACGTCCGGAGGTCGATGGCTTCCGGCTGCTTGATACGATCGACCTGGCGGTGCCCGGGCTCGATGCCCAACGACACATATTGATTTACGGAACATGCCCAGAGTCATCGCAGTAGCCAATCAGAAAGGGGGCGTCGGCAAGACGACCACCTGCGTCAACCTCGCCTGCGCCCTCGCGGAGGCGAACCGACGGGTCCTGCTCATCGATCTCGATCCGCAGGGCAACGCCACGATGGGCTGCGGCGTCGATAGCCGCGAGGCCGAGCTCACCTCGGGCGAGGTCCTGCTGGGCGAGGCGACGTTGGCGGAAGCGACGCTCTCCATCGAAGAGCTGGGCATCGACCTCGTCCCGTCGAACACGGCGCTGACGGCCGCCGAGGTGCGGCTGATGGACATGCTCGCGCGGGAAGGTCGGCTGCGGGAGGCATTGAAGGCCGCGGAGCACTATCACATGGTGCTCATCGACTGCCCGCCATCCCTGAACATGCTGACGGTGAACGCGCTCACGGCGGCGCACGGCGTCCTGATTCCCATGCAGTGCGAATACTATGCCCTCGAAGGCCTGACCTCGCTGCTCGATACCGTGGAACAGATCCAGGCCGCCGTGAATCCGGACCTCGAGATCGAGGGCCTGCTGCGCACCATGTATGACGTGCGCAACAACCTCTCGAACGAGGTCTCGAATCAGCTGATCAAGCATTTCGGGGACAAGGTCTACCGGACGATCGTCCCCCGCAACGTCCGCGTTGCCGAGGCGCCGAGCCACGGGCTGCCGGTGATCCGCTACGACCGCGGCTCCCGTGGTGCGATCGCCTACCTCGGCCTCGCGGGCGAGATGCTCCGACGCGAACGCATGCAGGAGAGTACGCACTGATGGCGGCCAAGAAGAAAGGTCTCGGCAAGGGTCTCGACGCGCTCCTCGGCGGCGCCGGTTCGCGCAGCGCGCCCGCGGTCGCTCCCATGAAGCCCGCCGACGGCGAGCTGCGCCAGCTGCCGGTCGATCAGATCCAGCCGGGCAAATACCAGCCGCGAACGGGGATGGACCCGGAGAAGCTCCAGGAGCTGTCCGACTCGATCCGCGCCCAGGGCGTCGTTCAGCCCGTCGTCGTGCGCGCGATCGGCAGTGGCCGCTACGAGCTGATCGCCGGCGAGCGGCGCTGGCGCGCCACGCAGATGGCCGAGCTCGACACGATTCCCGCGGTGGTCCGCGACGTGTCGGACGAGGTCACCGTCGCGATGGCGCTCATCGAGAACATCCAGCGGGAGAACCTGAATCCGCTGGAGGAATCGAGCGCCCTGCTCCGCCTCATCGACGAGTTCGACCTGACCCATGCCGAGGCCGCCACGGCCGTCGGACGGTCGCGAGCGGCGGTCAGCAATCTTCTCCGGCTCCAGGACCTCGAGGCGGTAGTCAAGACCCTCGTGGACGAGCGCAAGCTCGAAATGGGGCATGCCCGCGCCCTGCTCGGCTTGAAGGGGCACGCCCAGATCGACGCCGCGCGTGACGTGGTGAAGCGTGCCCTCTCGGTCCGTGAGACTGAAGCGCTGGTGAAGCGCGCGATCGCCGAAGCCGAGCGCCCGCCATCACGGCCCGCCCGCGTCGATCCCGATCTTGCCCGCCTGCAGGATGAGCTCACCGAGCGCCTCTGCGCGCGGGTGCGCGTCAAACACTCGAACTCGGGCAAGGGTCAGCTGGTCATCGACTACAACACCCTCGACGAGCTCGACGGGATCCTCGAACGCATCCGCTGAGCCCGTTCGACCGGACGCCTGCTCGATTTGGCCAATTCGTGGCTCGATCCGCCGGTGCCATGGCATCGAAAAGCCCCGATTCCGCCGAAATTCGACTGGCACGCGTATTGCTACACTCCTGTCAGACAGAGTGAATCGGGAGGTCGTTCATGGGATTTTGGAGCATGGTGTCCCTGGTATCCGTTGCGGGCATCGGCATGGTCATCTACCTGGCCCACATGGACCATCAGCGGAAGCTGAAGGAGGCCGAACTCGCTGCGGGCCGGCAGCATGACGCGGACAGCGGACTGGATGAGCGCCTCCGGAAGATCGAGGAGCGGATCGAGACGCTGGAAATCATCGCCACGGACAAGCAGCGCGAACTCAACGAGAGCCTGGCCGACCTGGCCCGGAAGCAGGAGTAGCCACCGATCCCGAGCGGTGGGCGCCTTGTTCGTGGGCCTGTGCTACCTTGCCGTTCGCAGGGCATCCAGCAGCCCTGCGGCTGAGGAGCCGTCACGGTCAACGGGCCCGGCGGTCGTCTTTCCCAACCCGGTACTGCCATGTTTCCGCTGCTCCTCGTTGCCGCCCTCACCGCTTTCGATACCGACTACTCCGGGCTGTTCTTCGATCCCGCTACCGACGGCCAGGGCTTCGTCACGCAGGCGCTCGCCCCGGATCGCCTGATCCTCACGTTTTACGGCTTCGGCAACGACCGCCGGCAGCTGTGGCTTATCGGGGACTTCCAGGGCTCGCTCGCCGACGGCGCACCGGTGACCGCGCAGATGCTGTTCGTCGACGGCGGCAACTTCGGCTTCTTTCCCCCACGAGACGTCAATCGCACGCCTTGGGGCACCGGCGTGCTGCGCTTCGACAGCGCCAATCGGGGCGAACTCACGCTGGACGGGAGCACCGGCCGGCAGACGCTGAGCTTCGAACGGCTCGCGGATTCGTCGCTCGCCGAAACCCGCCTGCAGGAGTTCGGCAGTCCGGAGCGCATCACGATTCGCGACTACTTCGGTCAGCCGCAGGATCCGGCGCTCTCACCCGACGGCCGGTACCTGCTGTTCAACAACGCCAACCGCATTCCCGAGAACACGGACCTGTTCTACGCCGAACGGGTCGACGACGTCACCTTCGACTTCCGCGGGCCCATTCAGGGTGCGAACGTCGACGGCGTCCCGGACGTCAGGCCGTCGCTCGACCGGACCGGCAATCTCTATTTCGTCTCGGGACGCGACTTCGATTCGACCCGCGGAACGCTGTTCGTAGCGCGCTTTGCCGATGGTGCTGCCACGGACGTGCGGCCGGTCGAGGGGATCGGCGCACTCTCCGACGACGACCCGGCGGTCAGCTTCGATGTGGCGGTAACGCCGGACGGGGAAACGCTCTATTTCGCCGAGGGCCGCTTCGACGGCGGCCGCCTGCCGGACACCGGGAATCTCGTCATCGCCGCACGGCAGATCGGTGCGAGCTTTCGCCGGCTCCAGACGGGCTCCGCGCTGCTGCAGAACCTGATTGATCCGGCTCTACCGGGCCTCGCGTACGGGGCTGCCGTGTCGGACGACGGGCTGGAGCTCTTCTACACGTCGTTCAACGACGGTTCCTTCCGCATCCTGAGGAGCACGCGCCGGCGGGTGGACGCCGCCTGGGGGGTCCCTGAGCCGCTCGCGCAGGTCACCGACAACCGCGTCGAGGCGCCGTCCCTTTCCGCGGACGGGAAG
>JBCCZC010000368.1:0-6046 GCA_039188505.1 Pseudomonadota bacterium
CCACAGCGGTACCGCATCCGTCGTCTCTCCCTGGCCATCGCCGAAATCAGCGAATGATCATGCCCTGATCAAGCACATCATAACGGCTGGTCGCAGCATCCGATCGCATGCATCCACCTGGAGCGACCCCCATGCGCACGTTCGGACTTCTTCTCGGCCTGCTCACCCTGCTCTCGGCCGAAGCCGACTATGTCAATTGGGAGAATCATCCGGTCCGCCCGCTCGCCCTGAGTCCCGACGGGCGCACCCTGGCGCTGGCCCACGGCGCGGACCGGCATCTGCTGTGGTTCGACGTCACGACGGGTTCGCCGGTGCTCGCCGGCCAGGTGCCCGTCGGCCTCGATCCGGTGGCGGTCGGCTTCCGGACGTCCACCGAAGCCTGGGTCGTCAATCACGTCTCCGACACCGTCAGCATCGTGGACCTGACCTCGCGCCGGGTGATCGCAACCCTGGCTACCGACGACGAGCCCTACGACATCGTCTTCGCCGGGGGCCGGGCGTACGTCAGCTGCTCCCAGGCGAACACGGTGCTGGTCTTCGACCCGCAGCGCCTCGACCAGCCGCCGGTCCGTGTCCGGATCGAGGCCGAGGAGCCCCGGGCGCTCGCGGTCAGCCCCGACGGCCGAACGGTCTATGCCGCCATCTTCGAGTCGGGCAACGGCACCACGATCCTCGCGGGCGCCACCGTCGGTGATTTCCCGCCCAACGTCGTCCTCGATCCAGCGACGCCCTGGAACGGCGTCTATCCCCCGCCCAACCGCGGCAGCGGGTACGAGCCTGCGATCGCTGGAGACATTGGCGCAATCCCGCCCTCCGGCCTGATCGTTCGCGAGGACACGGCGGGCCGCTGGCGCGACGACAACGGGGGCGACTGGACCCGCTGGGTGACCGGAGACCGCGCCGCGGCGTCGGGCCGCATTGCCGGCTGGGGGCTCGCGGACCGGGATATCGCCCGCATCGATACCGCGACGCTCGGCGTCAGCTACGTCCGTGGCCTCATGAACATCGGCATGGCGATCGGCGTGCGCCCCGACGACGGCGCCGTGACGCTCGTCGGCACCGACGCCAAAAACGAGGTGCGCTGGGAACCCAATCTCGTCGGGCAGTTCGGCGACGTGGTCCAGGGTACGGTTACGGCCGAGGACGACTTCCGCGTGCCGACCAATCTGAATCCTCACCTCGATGGCGCGGGGCCGTCCGTAAACGCGGCGACGCGCTCGCTTTCTATCGGCGATCCGCGGGGCGTCGCCTGGCGCGCGGACGGCGCGGAGGCCCTGGTGGTCGGCATGGGCTCGAACAACGTGATCCGGATGGATCGGAGCGGTGGCCGCGTCGGCGAGGCGCTGGCGCTGGGCGAAGGCCCCATCGGCGTCGTACTCGACGAGGATCGGGACCGCGCCTATGTCTGGAACCACTTCGAGGCGAGCATCTCCACCATCGGCATCGAGGCCTGGACGCAGCTCGAGCGCACGGCCGTCTTCACGCCCGAGCCGCCGGAAATCCGAGAGGGACGGCGACTCCTCTACAACACGCACGAGACCTCGGGGACGGGACACCTGTCCTGCGCGACCTGCCACGTCGATGCCCGGCACGACCGACTGGCCTGGGATCTCGGCGACCCTGGTGGGGAGACCGAACGGTTCACGGGCAACTGCACGACCCTCAGGGCCACCGGGCCGTGCGCTGCGTTTCATCCCATGAAGGGCCCGATGACCACCCAGACGCTCCAGGACATCATCGGCCACGAGCCGCTCCACTGGCGCGGTGACCGGGCTGGCATCGAAGGCTTCAACCCGACCTTCGTGGCCCTGCAGGCGCGTGACGAGGAGGTCTCGGATGCGGAGCTGGCGGACCTCAAGGCTTTTCTCGCAACGATCGCACTGCCGCCGAACCCGCTCCGCGAGAAGGACAACAGCCTGCCGCGCGACCTCGCGCTGCCGGGTTTCAGCTCGACGGGACGCTTCAGTCCTGCCGGAACGCCGCTACCCGCGGGCGACGCCCTCCGCGGCATGAGCCTGTTCCGCACCGGCGGCCTCGTGCCGCTACCCGATCTCGGCGTCATCACCGAGTGCGCCGCCTGCCATTCCCTACCCACCGGCATGGGCGTGAACGGCATCGTCCGTGACCGCACCGGCTTCACCCTGGGCGGTCGCATCATCGCCGACGGGCCGAACGGCGAGAATCACCTCGGAATCGTCTCCCGGAGCACCGTCAATGGGGGCACCTTCAAGGTGCCGCAGCTCCGGACCCTCCACGAGAAGGTCGGCTTCGATATGAGTTCCCGCGCCAGCCTCGCCGGCTTCGGCTTCATCCACGACGGCAGCCTCGACACGCTGGCTCGATTCCTGGCCCTCGAGGAGTTCGCACCGCAATCGGACCAGGACCTCGCGGACCTGACCGCGTTCATGCTGTCATTCGCGGGCTCGGATCTGCCGACGGAATCCGTCCATCACGATGTCCCCGCGCCGACCTCCCTCGACACCCATGCCGCCGTCGGCTGGCAGGCAACGGGCGGCCCTCCGGTGCTTCAGCCCCTGCTCGAACGGGCGAGCGATCCGCGCCTCGCGGTCGTTCTCGAAGGCCGTCGCGACGGTGTCCGCCGCGTGGGGACCTGGAACGTGGCGACCGCCTCCGTCGAGGCCGGCAGCGGGGCGACGTCCATCGATGCCTTCGCGGCCACCGCCGGTCCGCTGACCGCCACGGTCGTCCCGGCGGCCACGGCCACGCGCCTCACGCGCGATCGGGATCGGGATGGCGTCGTCGACGACGTAGAGCTCGCCCAGGGCTCAAGCCCCGTCGACGCCGCTTCGAACGCCTTCACGCCGGCGCTCGGCCTGTGGTTGAACCCAGACCGTGCGGGCCACGGCTTCGATCTGCAGCGGGTGGGGCGTACGCTGGTATTCACCTGGTATACGTACCTGGAGGACACCTCGCCGGTCTGGTACCAGGCCGTGGGCGAGCTCGGCACGGGGCGCACCTGGGCGGCCGAACTCGTGCGCTATGACCGGGACCAGGCAGGCGCGCTCATCGGGATACCGGTGGGAGCGGTCGACCTCGCCTTCGACGGACCCGCAGCGGGCACGTTCCGCTGGGCGATCGACGGCGCGTCGGGGTCGGAGGCGGTCCAGCGCTTCGCCTTCGCCGATGGTCTCAACGTGCGCGACCAGGTGGGCATCTGGTTCGATCCCGCGGATCCAGGCTGGGGCATCAGCCTCGACACCCAGGGCACCACCCGGATCGCCGTCGCCTATTTCCACGACGAGACCGGCGCGCCCCGCTGGAGCCTGGGCGCCGGCGCTGTCGGACCTGGCGAGACCCTCACGCTGGAGGCCTACGCCGGCTTCTGTCCCGCCTGCGAGGCCGTGCCAATCGCCTCGATCGACCGCGGTTCCCTGGCGTTCTCCGAATCCGAGCGGCGCAGGGCCTCGATCGAACTCGACGTGGGCGCCGGGTCCGGTCGCTTCGAACGCGGTCCGGTCGCAATCGTACCCCTGGGTGATCCAGCGCTGGACCTCACCGTCTTCTGAAGCCGGCCCGACCATCGACTAGCGCTCCTCGCTTCGATCGGTCGTCGGACGCGTCGGCTCGTTCGAAGCGTCCGCGCGACCGACGTAGCGAACGCCGCCAGGCTGGAGCGGACCAGCTGCCGCATTGGCGCCGGTCTTCCGGTGACAGGAGTCAGGCCGCAGGGCGCGATGGATTCCGGTCGACGTGCTGCCCGACCGACTCATCTTCCTGGCCTGTTCCGCTTCTTCGGACGTGATGGATGGCATGGTGAGGACGCGCTCGCGCGCGGACCCGGGCGTTGCAGCTGCACCGTGCTTGCCGGTCCCGTCACCCTTGCTGCGTCGGGTTGGCGATGGGCCGATGCCCAGCCGGGCATGGATCCAGCAAGACAGTATTTGTATCGGATTCATGGGAATTCTCCAGTCGATCGGGGGGGCCCGGCGCGCCAAGGCGCCGCGCCGGGCTCGGGTGGTCAGCCCTCGAAGGAGCTGCTGAAGAGCAGGTCACCACCCGGCGCGGGATCGGGGGCAGGGTCCGGATCCGGGTCCTGCTCGCCTTCCGGCACCGTTGTAACCAGGATCAGCTCGCTGTTGCTGCCCGGACCGGTGTCCGGATCTTCGCTCGCGCTCAGTGCGGTCACCTTGAGCGCAAGCTCCGAGCCGGTCAGACGGGACGGCCGGGCGTTCACGGTGATCGTCTGCGCCGTCTGGACCAGCTGGTCATCCCGGGCGACGCACTCGAAGCGCCGGTACGGACCAGCGGTTTCGCGGAAGCAGTCCCAGCCGGTGAAGCCGACGACGAACAGCTCACCCATCTCGCCGCCCAGGAATTCGCCGATCACGACGGCACCGGTCGCCGAGCCGGGGCCCGCGTTGTAGAGCTCGAAGCTCCAGCTGGCGAACTCGCCGACCGCAACCGTCTCGGGCGCGGCGCCCGTCAGTCGCAGGTCCGATGCGGCGTTGGCAACGGTGGATCCCGAGACCAGGGTGTTGTTCTCCGGTGCAGGATCCTGCGAGCCGGACAGGACTTCAGCCCGGACTTCCCAGCGTTCCTCGAGGTATGCGGATGGCAGTCGCGAGCGAGTCACGAATCGAGATTGCCCCACGGGTATCGAGCTGGCTCGACAGGTGACCGTCCAGGTCGCATTGGGCAGCTGCTGTGCCGCCTCGCAGTCGAAGCGACTGTCTTCGGGGTCGACCTCGATATCCCTCGCGTCGGGGTGGAAGGTGAAGGTGATCCGGGGTGCGCTCGCAACGTCGGGCCCCAGATTCTCGAGATCGAAGCTCATCTGGATCAGCGTGCCCGGTGCGGCGTAGGACGGCGTCATGCCCGCATGCACGGCAAGATCCGCATCGAGCCCGATCGACGTCGTCTCGGTTGCTCGATTGTTCGCATCCTGCGTATCGACGACCCCTGCCGGCTGCAGCGCCAGGATCGAGGAGCGCAGGAGCCTCGGGCCGCCTGGCGCGTTGAACTGGGTGGCGACGTCGGCCGCCTTCTGGCCGGCGGCAAGCGTGCCTTCATGGGTACACGTCGCCACGTTACCGCTGCGAGAACAGGTCCAGTTCGAATCGAAGGGAATGAGCGAGTAGTTGCCGATGGCGCCGTCCAGCTCCAGCCGGAAGCCCGCGCCGGTGACGGCATCGGGACCGTTGTTCCGCAGCTTCATCGTATAGCCCATCGACTGGCCGGGACCGTAGCTTCGATCACCGTCATCGAGGGTGACCCCGAGGTCCGCGAAGCGGGGCTGAGATCCCGTCTGTCGCTCGAGGGCACCGGCATCCCAGGGCGAGGCCGGCCGATTCGCCGTCATCGGTCGGGGATTGCCGGCGAGGTCCCGGACCGCGAGATCCGAGAAGCCTGCGCCCGCAATGTCGGACGTCTCGCAGAGGTCGACGGCCTCCGAGCCCGAGGCAAGCGCATAGCCGCTGGTAAAGCCCACGGAGGACGTGTGGACCAGGTTGCGGAGGTCGCCCGGAACGCTCGAGAACGCGGCGCTGTTGTTGGTGAGGATGCAAGCGCCAACGAGCTCGGGGTCGGTGGTTTCCCGCACGTCTAGCGGATCCTCGCCGGCATCATGGATGATGCTCGCGACGATCTGCGTTCGCGGGCGTTCGCCGTTGATCTGGATGACGCTCTCGAGGCCGGCCTCGTTGTCGGTGATCGTGACGTGGACAAGGTCGAGCGTCCCCTTGCTGTGGATCGCGTCCTCGGCGCCGGCGCCGCCGTTGCCGCGAATGATCGAGTTGGCCACCTCGGCGACGCCGGACTCGGCCACGTAGAACGCCGCGCCGTACGTCCGATCAGACTCGTCATCGTCCGCATTGATGAGGCAGGCCGTATTGCGCTCGGCAACGTTGCCCGCGATCAGGACCCCGTCGAGGCGGAGCTCTCCGAGGTCAGCCACCCTCGCGCCACCCCCACGGCCGCCGCCGATCAAACCCTCCCGGATGCAGCCGACGAAGCCTGTGCCGTAGCCCTCGGCCTTGTTGCCCACCAGCGCAGCGCAACCATTGCTACCGCCCAGCGATGTGCAACC
>JBCCZC010000369.1:0-6027 GCA_039188505.1 Pseudomonadota bacterium
CAGTTCCTGCTGCGGGACCACTTCGACTGGCACTACATGTCGATCGCCGGTGCGTTCTCGATCATCGCGGGCACGTGGTTCGCGCGGGCTTTCCTGCAGTCGCGCAAGCACCTGCCGCGCTTCGACTACGCCCTGATCGTCATGCTAGTGAACGCCGCCGTGCTGGTCTTCGCTGCTGTCGCAGGCCTCACAACGCTGGCGGTCCTGTCGATCACGCTGGCGCTGCTCATGTACCCGCTGATCGTGGTCGCCGCGCTGCTGCGCTGGCGCCAGGGCTCCCAGGAGGCGCTCGTTTTCGCCGCGGGCTGGGCCGCGCTTGTGGTCGCGCTGTTCGCCCAGGCGCTACGGGACCTCGGCTTCCTGCCGCACGACGGCGTCAACTACTACGGACCGCTCCTAGGCTCGTTCATCGAGATGATCGTGATCCTCTTCGCCCTGGGCATGACCCTTAAGCGGCTGGAGATCGCGAGATCGGCGGCAGAACAGGAAGCGCTGATTGATCCGCTCACCCGGACGAAGAACCGTCGCAGCTTTTTCCGCCTCGCCGGCAGTGCGCTGGACCGGAGCCGCGACCGAGGCGCACCGATCAGCCTGCTCATGCTCGATCTGGATCATTTCAAGGCGATCAACGACACCCACGGCCACCCGGTCGGCGACCAGGCGCTGCAGGCCTTCGCCGCCGCGGTCGAACAGCAGATCCGGGACGACGACGTGTTCGCCCGCGTTGGCGGTGAGGAATTCGCGTTGATGATGGTCGGCTCGCCCAAAGCCGTCGAGCAGACCGCGGAACGGCTGCGGCGGGTCATCTCGAAGCTTTCAATTCTCACGGGTGACAAGGAGATCGGCTTCACCGTGAGCATCGGCGTCGCCCACTACAGCGACGAGGCGGACATCGAGGCCCTGCTGCAGCACGCGGACCGCGCGCTCTACGACGCCAAGCAGGCCGGGCGCGATCAGGTTGTCGTTTTCGCCGGGTAGCCGAGCGGCGTGGCAGGTATGACGATAGCGACGGCTTCCGCCAGCGTTCAGGGCGCCATGACCAACGTCCAGTTCTCCCGGCGCACCCGCGGTACCCACACGGATCGGTTAATCAGGATTTCGCATGTCGAGTTTCGCTGACGAGGTTGCCAACACGGAGCTCTTCGATCAGACCCGGGATCGGACGCTGACCACGCTCGGCGCCACGCTCGCGGTGGTGCTGTTGCCGTTCTCCATCAACAGCTATCTGCAGGGGCGTCCGCTGATGGGCGTTCTGACCTCGGCGCTCGTGATCTGCGGGGCGGTGAATTGGCTGGCCATGCGACGGCACCGGAAGCCGCCGATTCCGCTGACGATCTGGCTGGGACTCTCGATCATCACGCTGCTGCGGGCGTTTGTCGTGATCGGGCCGCTGGCCACCTACTGGTGCTATCCCGTGCCGGTGATGATCCACTTCGCCACCGCGCGAAGCAGCGCCCAGTGGATGAGCCGGCTCTTCATGGTGATCGTGACGCCGCTGGCGTTTCTTTACCTGCCCACGCCGGAGGCCTTCCGCTTCATCATCACCCTGGCCCTCGTGGACCATTTCGGCCGGCTCCTCATCAGGCTGATTGGCGATCTGCAGGGCCGGCTTGCGGAGCTGTCTCTGAGAGACTCGCTGACGGGGGCGTACAACCGCAGGCATCTGTCGTCATGCCTGTCGAAATCCATGGCTGCGGCCAATCGGGGGGAGGGGGCTGCGAGCCTCGTTGCGCTCGACATCGACCACTTCAAGGGGATCAACGACAGCTACGGGCACGACGCCGGCGATCGCGTGCTCGAGCAGCTGGTGGCGCTACTGCAGGAGCGCCTCGGCACTGACGGCATGCTGTTCCGCATGGGCGGCGAGGAGTTCGTCGTTCTCCTGGGAGACACGCCGGTCGACCAGGCGATAACCGTCGCCGAAGACCTTCGTGCGCTTGTCGAGGCGGCGCCCATGCTGCCCGAGCAGCGGGTGACCGTAAGTCTCGGCGTGGCCGGGTACGCCGAGGGGCAGAGCGCAGAAGAGTGGCTCAAGGCCGCCGACGACCAGCTCTATCGATCCAAGGCCGACGGGCGGAATCGCGTCTCAATGGCGGTGTAGTCGCTCCGGGACGCGTTGGGTGGTTCCGAGAGGCGTGCGTTAGGGCGTGTCGCAGTTCACGAGGCCGGGCTCCAGCGATGCGCAGTCGTCCGGCGGGCCGTAGGTGGCCCAGTACTCGATCGCGTTGAGGCGCCGCATGAGTTCACTGAATCCGGGGTTGTCGCGGTGCTGGAAACCCGGTGCCCAGAGGAACCAGCTGCCATTGGGGCACGGCGCGCTCAACAGGAGGTCGATCGCCTCGGTGACATCATGCAGCGCCAGGGCGTTTGCAAGATCGTTTCGTCCGACGCGATCCAGCGTGACTTCGGCCGCAGTCCCCACTGCGATCGCCCTGAGCGCCTCGACGTCGCCTGCCGGGAGGCCGTATTCGGCATCACGCGCGTTGGGGTCTCCGCCCCCGAACAGGGCCTCCATCACCAGCTCCCCGAGGCCCGGGGCGGTACCGGCCTGCTCATTGGCCTCGCGGATGTGGGCGAGGCCGATCTCGGCGTTTCCCCGCACCACCTCGATGTAGCCGAGCACCGTCCGGATAGCGGGGATCAGGGGATCGAGATCGAGTCCGAGCCGGGCCTGCTCCGCGGCACGATCGAGATGTCCCAGCTGGGACAGGAGGAGCGCGTACCAGTGGTGCGGCGTTGGATCGCCGTCTCCGACCTCGGTCGCGCGCCGCAGCAACTCTGCGGCTTCGAGCGAGCGGCACTGGAACTGCTCGGTGACACCAAGGATCGCCAGCGCCTCGCCGGAGCGGGGTTCCAGCTCCAGCGCGCGCTGAGCCAGTTCGGCGGCCCGCTGCAGGTTCTCTGACTCGAAGGGATCGGGGTCCGGAACGGCGAGCAGAAAGTAGGTCGACGCAAGGCTGGACCAGGCCTGGTGAAAGTCGGGATCCAGTTCCACAGCGGCCTCGAAATGGACCTGCGCGGCCTCGACGCTCTCTCGACTGCGCTTCCGCCAGAGATGACGCCCCTCGAGGTAGCGCTGATACGCCTCCGTGCTGGCGGTCAGAGCAACGGCGCTCGGGCGCAGGGCGGACCCGAGTTGCTCCGTGAGGGCCTCGAGGATCCTGGCTGCGATGTCGTCCTGGACGGCGAAGATGTCGGTCAGCTCCCGGTCGTAGGTCTCTGACCAGAGGTGCGTGTCGTCGGAGACGTCGATGAGCTGGGCGGTGATGCGGATCCGCTGACCGGACGTGCGAATACTGCCCTCGAGGACGTGGTTGACGTTGAGGCGCTCGGCAAGCGCCGGGATCGCGAGGTCCTCGCCGGCGAGCTTGAAGGTCGACGTTCGCGAGGCGACCTTCAGTTCCTCGATGCTCACCAGCGCGTTGATCAGCTCCTCGGCGATGCCTTCGCCGAAGTAGGCCTGGTCGCCCGCGGCGCTCATGTCCCGAAAGGGGAGCACCGCCACGGAAGTCCGGTCGTTCACGACTCTGCCGCTCGGCTCGGTGCCGGGCGCATCGCCGCCAGCTGTGACGTCTGATTGCGCGGCGGCGGGAGCGGTATCGGCGACCGGCGACGGTTCCGCCGGCTCGACCGCCTTGGGATCGAAAAGCTGCCAGCCCAGGAGTCCGATCGTGACGACGAAGAGCCCGACGATGGCGACGTCGAGCTTGCGGCTGGTCTGCGCCTGCATGGGCGTCGCGAAGTCAGGCCCCTGGTCCCGCATGAGCCCGTCGGGCGTCAGCTCGTAGATCCAGGATACGACCACCGCGGGCACGAACCCGAGCGCGAGAATCGCCGCGACGAGCGTCAGGCTCCACTCGGGAAGCTGGAGCACGCCGAACAGGACGTCCGCGACCTGCAAGAGCAGCCAGGAGCCCAGCAGGTAGGCAATGACGACCCGGAAGACGTTCCGGCGCTTGAGTTCACTGATGAAGCTCATCGATTCTCCAGTCGCGCAATCAGGTCGTCGACCGTGGCCGGCGGAGCGAGGATGACCGGGTCGCCCTCGGCGACCAGTCGTTCGTACTCGGCCTCCAGATTCGAGCGATAGGCTGCCAGGCCTTCGACGATCACCGGATGCTCGCGCAGTTCGGCGAAGAGCGGCAGGGCGGCCATTCGCCGCGCGTGATAGTTCGAGTAGCGGTAGCCATCGAGGAGCTGTGCCGCCTCGTTCAGTCTGCCCTCCGCCGCGAGGATATGTGCTTCGCTCCAGCGGTCGATCTCGACGGTCTGTCCGGTGATCTGATCCCTGAGCCTTCGAGGGGCAAGGCGGTCGGCGTCCGTGACCGGAAGGTCGAGGACCGGCCTGATGACCAGGCGTGCGACGAGTGCGACCAGGTCCGAATAGCGGACAAACCCCTGTGCCCGGTCAGTCGTCGAGCGCTCGAGCAGCGCATCGAACGCAGCGAGCGCCTCCGCGTCTCTCCCGGACACCCAGAGCGCCTCGGCGTACTCGTAGCGTTCCGCTTCCGATGCGTCGTCTGGCGCTTCGGCGAGGATGCAGCTCAGGGCGCGCTGGAGGTCATCGTCGGCATACCAGTTGCAGGGCGGCTCCGCGGATGGGTCCATGGTGGCTGCAAGCGCGATCCACCGTTCCGCCGCCGGCACGTCCCCGATACGCGCGAGCATTTCGGCGAGCGCTGCCAGGGTGGCTGGTGACTCCGGATCGAGCTCGACGCGTCGGAAGGCGGCGACCACGGCGTCGGCATTTCGCCCGAGGCGGAGATAGACGTCCGCGGCGGCATCCCAGGTCTGGGCATCGCCAGGGGCCAGCGCAATGGTCTCCTCCACGACCGCCACGGCCCGATCGGGGTCGTTTCCGAAGACGACCAGGTAATCGGCGAGCCGGCCGCGGGCATAGAGATCGAGGGGATCCAGCTCGACGGCGGCGCGCAGATGAGTGCCGGCCTGGTCCCACAGCGCTCCGTCGATGAGGACGACGGAGAGGTCGGCATGGGTCGTCGGGTCGTTCGGGTTGAGCTCGAGGGACTTGCGGAACATCTCGATGGCCTGGTCCTGGTCGTCGTCGAGTTGGGCGACGTTGCCGAGGACGCGATAGGCGGCCGCGTCTTCCGGGTCGAGTTCCAGCGCCCGCCGCGCCTCTCGTCGGACCAGGTCGCGGACCGCGTTGCGATTGCCGGCGTTGGTGGCGTTGACGAGAATCGCCTGGGCGAGCTCGGAATGGCCAGGGGCAAAGTCCGGGTCTGCCTTGACGACCTCGCGCAGCAGCCGGACGGCTTCCTCGGAGCTGGAAAGCGTGCGCTGCTCCCAGAGCTCGCGGGCGCGCAGGAACTGCTCGTACACCTCGGGAGACGTGCGTCGGATCTCGGTCGAAGTGGCCGTCGCGTCACTCCCGATCGCGCCGATGACCGCAGCCGCAATCTCGTCCTGGATGGCAAAAATGTCGCCGGCGGAGCGATCGAAGGTCTCCGACCAGAGGTGGGACTCGTCGCTCACGCGGATGAGCTGCGCGATGATCCGGAGCTGGTCGCCGGCCTTCTGGACGCTGCCCTCGAGGACCGCACCGACCTTGAGGCGATCGCCGACCGTCGCGATGTCCGCCTTCTGCTCCGCCAGGCGGAATGAGCTGGTGCGCGCAGCGACCTTGAGTCCCTCGACCTGCGCCAGGGCGTGGAGGATCGTGTCCGCGATCCCGGTCGCCAAGTGTCCCTGATCCTTTGCCTGGGAGAAGTCCTCGAAGGGCAGCACCGCGATGGCGTTGATGTCGCCTTCGGGGTCCTCCGCTTCGCCACCTGGCCCGGAATCCTCGAGCGGAACCGACGTTGCGGAGGGCGTCGACGCCGCGCTTGCCGCCGGGGCCTCGGTGCGCTCGAAGAGGATTCGATCCGCAAGCAGCGTGCCGATACCGAGGGCGATGGCGACGATCAACGCGATATTGAGCTTGTGCCCGGTCTGCGTCGTGATGCTGTCCGACCGGTCGATCTCGCTTTCCTTGCGGATCCCCTCGGGGGTCACCTCGTAGACCCA
>JBCCZC010000370.1:0-6025 GCA_039188505.1 Pseudomonadota bacterium
GTCTGCATGAACACGAGCAGGTTGTTGTCCTTGAGCGCATCGACGCCGGCGTCGATCGCATCGTCGGGCTTGTCCGTCTTCTTCTCGACTTCCTTGGCCGTCATCGGCTCGCCGGCGTCGGCAGCCTCGTCCCCGCCGCAGGCGACGAGCAGCAGCGGCAGCAGACCCAGCGCCATCAATCGGAACAGCTTCATTCGGAGTTACCTCTTCAAGTCCTTGAAAGAATGGGAGGGAGCGACCGTGCAGCCGGCTCGATCCGAAGCAGCTGGAACGTCCTTGCGTCGACCACCGTCGTTGGGGCCCATGGCCCGCCCCGACAAATCCCCAGGAAGATTCTGCCACAGATCCGTAGCGCGACGATGCCCGAGCGCTATTTCCGTCCGCGCCCGGCGAGGGACCGGTAGAGCGCCAGCGTGCGCGCGCACATCTCGTCGAGCCGCCAGGGCTGCTCGTTCGGGACCGGGGGCGGATCTGCGAGCAGGCGATCCAGCGTCGCGGCGAGCGCACGCGTGTTGCCCGGGGCGACACGCCCTTCCGGGTAGAGCCGACCCAGGATCTCGCCGACGCCACCGTGATCGAAACCCGTCACCGGTCGACCGAGCGCCAGCGCTTCCGCAACGGTCCGACCGAAGGACTCGGGCTTCAGCGACAGGGACAGGACGATATCGGAGAACGCCAGGACATCCCGGATGTCCGCTCGCGCCGGCAGATAGACGAGGCGCGCACCCAGCCCGGCCGCCCGCGCCTGGTCGAGGACCCGGGCGATCTCCCGCTGGCTGCCGCCGCCGACCAGCAGTCCGCGCACGTCGTCCGGGAGGCGGGCCAGAGCCTCGACCAGACAGCCGGCGCCCTTGTTCTGGGTCACGCGGCCCGGCAGGCAGACCACGCGGTGCTCCGGTGCGAAGCCGGTGTCCTCCCGGAAACGCTCGACCCAGGGAGCATCGGGCCGGTGGCCGAAGGGAAAAGCGGCAGGGTCGATCCCGCGCGGAATCAGCTCCAGGCGGTCCGGATCGAGATCCGGGTAATGCTCGCGCCAGTAGTCGCGTGCGGCCTCGGAGACGGCAATGACGCGGTCGCCCCGGGTCATGATCCTCGAGTAGCGAGACACCGAGTTAAGCCCGTGAAGCGTGGTGACGAAGGCCGGCCGGGGCTCCAGGCGGCGCAGCGCTCGCCAGGCAATCCAGGCCGGTAGCCGCGAGCGCGCGTGGACGACGGTGGGTCGGACTTCGGCGCACAGCTTGCGCAGGGCACTGATCTGGCGCACGACGCGCGGATGCTTCTCGCCCAGGGGCAACTCGTGGTGGGTGCTGCCGCCGGCTTCGAGCGCGGCGACGAGGCGGCCGCCGGCCGAAGACACGTGGGAATCGTGGCCCGCGGCAACGAGGGCGTCGGCGATTTCGAGGGTGCCGCGCTCGACCCCGCCGCCGTCGAGCGCGGGCAGGAGCTGGAGCACCGTGAGCGGTGCGGTGCTGTCCGTTGCCACGCGGCGATCAGGCCGCCTGCGAGCCCTCGAGGACGTACTCCGTCCCGCAGTAAGGGCATTTCGCGTAGCCCGTTTTCTCGATAGGCAGGTAGACCCGTGGGTGGCTGTTCCACAGATGCATCCCCGGCATCGGACAGCACAGCGGGAGATCGTCGCGGCTCACGACGTAGCGATCCTGCGCGCTCGCGGTCTCGAGGTTGGCGTTGTCGGCGTCGGTAGAGTGGCTCATGGCCGTCAGGCTCCGTTCTTGCTGTGCCCCCGGTCGCGGGGCGCGCCATTATGACAGGGTTGCCGGCACGACGCAGCGTACTTGACCCGCTGAGGGGCGTGGGCGAGGCTCGCGCGATGGATGTCGCCCCGACCTGCTGGATCGTCACCGACGGCGCCGCCGGCAACGTCAAGCAGTGCGAAGCCCTCGCCGACGCTCTCGGTGCCGACGCCGAGGCGCTCACCCTGACGCTGCGCCAGCCCTGGGCCAGCCTGGTGCCCTACTGGCGCGCCCTGGGAACGCTCGGCATCACCGGAGAACTGGCGCCGCGGCTCCGGGGTCCGTGGCCGGAGCTGCTGCTCACGGCCGGCCGGCGCGCGGTCCTGGCTTCGACGACCATCGGCCGCCTGGCATCGAACGTCTACCGGGTGCACCTGCTCGATCCGCGCATCGATCCGCGCCACTTCGATCGTGTCGTCTGCCCCCGGCACGATCCGTGCTCCGGGCCCAATGTGACCCGGACCCGCGGGTCGCTGCATGCGGTCAACGAGGCATCGCTGGCGACCTGGCGATCGGCGTGGTCGGGCACGCTCGGCGATCTGCCGGGCCCTCGGGTCGTCCTGCTGGTCGGGGCCGGAACGCGAAACGTACCGCTGTCGACGGAGACGATCCTCCAGCATGCGGCGACCGCCCGGGACCTCGCGGGCGATTCGGGCTCGCTGCTCGTCACCAGCTCGCGGCGGACGCCGCCGGAGGTGTCCCACGCCCTGCGAGATCGCCTTGGCGCCCGAGCGCACTTTGCCGAAGACTTCGACGAGAATCCCTACGCCGGCTTTCTCGCCTGGGCCGATCGATTCGTGGTCACACCGGACAGCGTCAACATGGTGAGCGAGGCGCTGGGGACCGGTCGACCGGTTCATACGGGAATTCCCGACAGCGTCCGGGGACGGCCCGCGAAGTTCCTGGTCGGATTGCGCGACGACGGGATGATCCTGCCGCTGGCAGAGCGTCCGACCGAGCACCACTATGGCCCGCTGCGGGAGTGCGCCGGCGTGGCGACCGTGATCGCCGACGACCTGGCGCGCCGGCGCGCCTGAAGCCCGTCGCGCGTACAATCCGGGGATGAGCAGCGATCTCGAATGGGCGACCGGTGACGTCCCGCGTTCCCGCCGCTTCGACGACATCTACTACGACGCCGAGCACGGTGACGAGGAGAGCCGCTTCAACTTCGTGGCCGGCTGTGGCCTGCCCGACGGCTGGCGCGAGAAGCCGCTCTACGTCATTGGCGAGACGGGCTTCGGCACGGGTCTGAATTTCCTGGTTACGCTCGAGGCGTGGCGAGCCACACGGCAACCCGGCCAGCGGCTCCACTTCGTCTCCGTGGAGGGGCAACCGCTGCCCCGCGAGGCGCTCGTCCGCGCCCATGGGCGCTTCGAAGGACTCTTCTCCTGCGCGGCAGCGCTCCAGGCCCGTTATCCCGCGGCGCCCTGCCCCGGCTTTCATCGCCTGCACTTCGACGACGACGGCGTGACCCTCGACCTCCTCGTCGGCGAAGCGGGCGAGATGCTGGCAGAGCTCGAGGCCGTGGTCGACGCCTGGTTCCTCGACGGCTTCGCGCCGAGCCGCAACCCGGAGATGTGGCGCCACCAGGTCCTCGACGAGCTGGCGCGCCTGTCCGAGATCGGGACCCGGCTGGCAACCTTCACCGCTGCCGGGAACGTGCGCCGGGGCCTCGAGCGCGCCGGCTTCGCCGTTCACCGCACTACCGGCTTCGGCCAGAAGCGCGAACGCATCGTCGCGCGCTTCGACGGGCCCACGCGCGCCAGCGAGATCCCTGCCTGGGCTCGGCTGGCGTGCCGCGAAGGCCCGCCGACGATCCATGGCGCGGGCATCGCGGGCCTGTCGCTCTCGGCGGCCCTTGCGCGGCGCGGCATCCCCCACGCGCTGGACGACAACGGCCACGCCTCGGCGTCCCGGGTCCCGCTCGCAATGGTCATGCCCCGGCTTACGGCAGACGACAGCGTGCCGGGCCGGTTCTTCCACCAGGCCTTCGGGTACGCCCGCGACTTCTATCGGCAGCTCGATGGCTGGAACGAGTGCGGCGCCGTCCAGGTCGCCGCCGACAGCGCGACCGAGGAGCGCTTCCGGCGTATCGGAGAACGCTGGGCCGCGGCGCGCTTCGTATCCGCCGACGAGGCGGCGACCCATGCCGGGCTGCCGCTGGAACACGCCGGACTCCTGATCGAGACCGCCGGCTTCGTCAGGCCCGCGAGCCTGCTCGCCGGTCTGCGAGGACGATCGACCGCAACCGCCGATGCCGCAGAGGGCGCGGCGATCATCGCGATGGGCGGCGGCACGGCGGCGGGCCCGCTGGCCGACCTGCTGCCCATTGAGGGCTATCGGGGCCAGGTGTCCCTGGTGAGATCGAACGGGATCCTCCGCGAGCAGCGGAGCACGGTCTTCGCGGGCGACTACCTCACCCCGGCCGTCGACGGACTGCACATGATCGGATCGACCTACGATCCGGTCGAGCCGGCATCTGGCGAGCCCGCGGTCGAGGACGCCGTGCACGGGCGCAACGTGACGAGCATCGCCGATGCGCTCGCCCTCGATCCGCGCCTGTTCGACGTCCAGGACGGCTGGGCCGGCATCCGTGCGGCGCTCCCCGACCGGCTTCCGGCCGTGGGTTTCGCGCCGGACGCGGCGGCATTCAAGGCGCACTTCGCCGGGTTGCGAAGGGGGCAGGAGGCGCCGCCCATGGCCGAGGTCTGCGACTACCTCGCGCTCACCGGACTCGGGGCGCGCGGCTTCACCGTCGCGCCGCTCTGCGCGGAGCTGCTGGTCAGCCAGTGCGTGGGCGAGCCGTGGCCCGTGCCGCGGAGCGTCGCCCTGGCGCTGGCGCCTGCGCGGTTCCTGATGCGCGCGCTGAAGCGCCGCCAGGCCTGAGGGCCCGGCGGCCAGACGATTCAGTCAAGGGGCGACCCCTTGGCCGGCCCTGGTCCTCGCCGCTCGGAACTTGCGGACACTGAACCGGCGCCCGCAATCCCTACAATCGGCGTAGCGAAAGCGACGGCTCACAGCCGTGAATGCGGCGCCGGCGCCGATCAGTGCCAACAGGGCGAGGACCGGCCCGCCCGCGGCCATGGACACCGCACCAAGCCCGACGAACAGACCCCAGAAGACCAGCTCGCCAACGAGCCCTCCTGCGAGGGTGCCGCGGAACGATGGCCCCAGCATGCGAAGTGGCCCCCCGCACTGCGGGCAGACCACTCCGGCTTCGTCAGCCTTGTGCAAGACTACGATTCAGCGGCAGCGACAGGGGCCAGCGATGCGGCAGACTCGGCGGCCTCCAGCTTCAGCAGCCAGTGGCAAAGCGCCATGACGCCGGCCCAGCTCACGCCGATGACAGCGAACCAGGCGGGCGTGGACCAGTTGAACTGGGCCGCACCCCAGACGTTGCCGGCGAACCAGTACGACACCGGCCCGAAGACCCCGCCGAGGAGGAGCGCAAACGGCAGCTTCTCCGTGATGAGCCGCATGGAGTGACGGATCGTCAGCGCGAAGGCGATCCACAGCGAGATGATCCAGACCGGCGCGAACTGCGTCGACGGCCAGGGGCTCGCGTAGGTGATCATCCCCGTCGCCGCGTAGATCGAGTCGATGATGATGCCAAGCGGCAGCAGCACCAGCACGATGCGCAGATCGTGGCGATCGGCGTACGGCAGATGGCCGAGCACGAAGATCGACATGGCGACCGGCCCGAACCAGGCCTGGCCGACGGCCGCGCCGACCACCGCGCACATCCAGACAAGGTTGAGCGCGATCGCATTGATGACGTTGGCCCAGGTGCGATTGATGTTCATGCAGCACCTCGCTTCGCGGCCGGCCAGCGGGGGAAGAACGTCGGCGTGTTCTCGACGTACTCGCGGTACGCCGGACGACGCTTCTCGAGGCCCTTCTCCAGCATGGTGACGCCGGAAACCTTCATGAGCATCCAGGTGATCAGCACTGGCCCGACAATGAACAGCTCGCCGCCGAGGCCGACCGTGAACAGGTAGATGCCCCACCAGAGCACGGCTTCACCAAAGTAGTTCGGGTGGCGCGAGAGCCCCCAAAGGCCGCTGTCGAGCACCTTCCCCTTGTTGTCGGGGTTGCCCTTGAAGCGCGTGAGCTGCCAGTCCGCGACGGTCTCGAAGACGAAGCCGAAGACGAAGAGGCCGATGCCCACCCACTGCAGCACGCCGAGGCTGGCGTTCGGCTCCGCCACGAGGAAGCCGGCGATCGGCGCGGCAACGACCCAGGCGAGCACGGCCTGCAGCAGGAAGATCGTGAAC
>JBCCZC010000371.1:0-6002 GCA_039188505.1 Pseudomonadota bacterium
CGCCGTGGTCGAGGATCTCATTGAGCGCGAGCAGCCCTTCGAGCTGGTGACGCTGCCGGGTGTCGGCCACGGCTGGGACGCGGAGGCGCCCGAGGTGCGCCGCTTTTCCTTCGACAAGATGATCGAGTTCTTCGACCGGCACCTGCGGTAGCTCAATCGAGGCTGATCGTGCGACCCTCCGCCGCGCTTCGCCGTGCGGCATCGAGGATCTCCACGACCACGAGGTTGTTCTCGAGCGCGCTCGGGTCGGCTTCGTCAAGCGTCACCTCGCCCCGGATCACGGCGGCGAAGAGCGAGAAGGGATCGTCGTGCGGCGGCAATCGGTCCGGCAGCTGCTGCAGGCTTTCCGGGTGTTCCTCCGACTCGCGCAGGCGGACCCGCTGGCGGTCGTCGGCGTGGACGGTGCCGGTCAGGCCGTAGACCTCGATGTCCTTGCGCGAGAACGGCCAGTTCCACGATGCCTGGATGATCACCTGGGTCGACGGGTAGGTCAGGATCACCGTCGCCTCGTCCTCGACCTTCGGGTTGTTCTCCGGCTGGAACTGCTGCGTCACGGCCGTAACGGTCCGGGGCCGCCTGCCGTCGAGCAGCCAGGTCGCGAGATTGGCGCCATAGCAGCCGAAGTCCGGCAGGGCGCCGCCACCGTTCTCCTCGGAGTCGGTGAGCCAGTCGAGAAATTCCCGATTGATGCCCAGCTTCGTCGGGCCCTTGTGGCCGTCGTGCACGACGATCTTCCGCGCCTCGCCGATGCGACCGCTGGTGAGTACGTCGTGGACGAAGTGGTTCGACGGATACCACGTTGTCTCGTAGTTGGTGAGCAGCTCGATGCCGTGCTCCCGCGCGAGCGTCGCCATCGCCTGCGCGTGTTCGTTGGAGATCGCCAGCGGTTTCTCCACCATGACGTGGACGCCCCGCGGCGCCGCGACCTCGACAACCTCGAGGTGCTCGCGAATCGTACCGAAGGCCGTCACGCCGTCGGGGCTCGTGGCCTCGAGCATCGCTTCGAGCGTGGGATGGACGAGGTCCATGCTGAAGCCGTGCTGGGCGGCGTAGCGCTCGGCCAGGTCGCGGTTCGCCTCCGCGATGCCGACGATGACGAAATCGTCGCGCTCCTTCGCGCTCTCGAAGATCCAGTGAACGTGCGTGTGGGTCAGCCCGGCAACGCCGATGCGGACCGGTTCAGCGCTCGCCATCGGCGCGAGCAGCAGGGTCAGGAGCAGTAGCGTCGTCTTGCGCATGGGGCGTCATTCTTCCTCGAAGCCGTCGTGGAAGATGGTTGCGGCATCGAACTCGTCGGCGCCCAGGTCCACCAGACCACCCGCGCCGCCAGCGCTGGCCGTGCCAAGGATGCGCGCGTCGCCGTCGACATCGCGGGCGTCGCTGCCCACGACCGTGTCATCGCCGCGGTCGAGGGCTGGCGAGGCCACCGTCAGGCGGAGGCTCGCCGTCAGCAGGGGAT
The DNA here is from genome assembly GCA_039188505.1 of Pseudomonadota bacterium. Taxonomy (GTDB): domain Bacteria; phylum Pseudomonadota; class Gammaproteobacteria; order Xanthomonadales; family SZUA-38; genus JBCCZC01. The sequence goes on from JBCCZC010000371.1 coordinate 1,460, forward strand.
CGTCGTCGATCACGTTGTCGCCGACCGTGTGGCTGCCCACGTCGAGGGGCCGAACGATCGAATCGCGCACGAGGCCGCCACTGCCGCCGACGACCCGGGTGCCGCCCTTGTCGTCGGGACGGCCGCCGCCGTCGCCACCCCCATCACCGGATTCCTCCTCGACAACGAGGATGCTGTTGATGATCTCGAGGTCAGCGTTCGCGTTGACCAGCTCCCGGGTGCCGACCAGCGTGCTGTTGATGATGGCAACGCCCGTTTGGGAGGAGCGGACCCCGCCCTGGTCCGCCGCGTCGATGATGCTGCTGCGAAGCGTGACCAGCCCACCGCCGTCGTTGCGGGAGACCACGACGGCTTCGTCATCGTGGCGGCGGAAGACGGATCGCTCGACGAGCACCGCGTGTTCTCCGGCGCCGTTCTGCTGGACGTGCAGTCCGGGACCGATCGCCGCACTGTTGTCCTCGAAGGTGCAGTCGAGAACGGACACGTCCGCGTTCTGGTCCTGGTTGATCTGCAGGTGGAGTGCACCGCCGATGCTGCCGTCGTTACCGGCGAAGCGGACGCGTTCGACCTCCAGGCGCCCGGGTTCGCCGACGAAGAGTCCGGCGCCGATGGCGGACGCGCCGTTGATGATGGCCAGGTTCGCCAGCCGAACCGTGTTGCCGTCGCCAATATTCAGGTTCAGGACCTGCGCGGTGGCTTCCCCGTCGATCACCGTGAGGCGCTCGCCCGCGCCCTCGATGGTCAGCGATTGCTCGAAGGACTCCAGGGGCAGCACCTCGCCGCTCGTGGGAGCGTAGACGCCGATGCCGACGATGATCGTATCCGTGTCGCCTGCGACCTCCAGGGCCCGGGTGATCGTGGCGAAGGCGGTTTCGGGCTGCATGCCGTCGTTCGCGTCGCTACCGGTGGCCTGTTCGACGAACCAGGTTGCGCCCGATGCCGTGCCGGCAGCCAGCGCCGTCGCGATCCAGGTGATCCGGAGCCAATGCTTCAACATGCGATTGCTTCCTTGCGTTGTGCGTCGTTTCGGTGGCCAGCATAGGCGAACGTGACGGTGCAGGGATACTGTGACGAAGCTCTCACAAGCGGCACTACTCGAGGAGTAGCTTCGGAAGCCACGTCGCCGAAGCGAGGGAGCGCGGAACGTCGTGAGGGAGAATCGGAGCGTGACCGGCGGCTGGCGCGCGTTTGCGTGGGTCGCCACGATGATCACCGGCCTCGTGTCGATCGCCCAGGCCGCTTTCGTCGAGGAAGGCGGCCTCGTGGTCATCGAGGCCGAGTCCGCAAGCAGTCTTCCCGGCGCCTGGCGCCGCGGACCCGGCGGCGGCGTGACGTCCCCCGATATTGACGCCGCAGCCAGTGCGACGGGGAGTGGCTTTATTGTCTGGGAAGGCAGCCAGAGCCTGGGTAGTCCTGGCACCGGCGAGTTTGCATACGATGTGCGGATCCAAAACCCTGGCGAGTACCGCTTCCGCTGGCGCAATCAGGTCGGCCGGGGCAGCAACACCACCGAGCACAATGACACCTGGCTGAAGGTCGAGGCCGATGCATACTTTGGCCGCAAGGGCAACGGCAGCGTCGTCTGCCCCAGGGGGTTCGATCCAGCCGCGAACGACTGCACCGGCGGCGTTCCCGAAGGGTCCGGGACGGGTGGCTGGTTCAAGGTGTATTCGTCCGGCGCGAACAGCTGGAGCTTCTCGACCCGCACCTCGGACAATGACGCGCACGACATCTTTGCGCGTTTCGACAGCCCGGGCGTCTATCGCGTTCGCCTAGCGGCGCGATCGTCCTCCCACGTCATCGATCGCATCGTTCTCGACAGCGCCATGTTCGAGGGCAACGCGACGAACCTGGCCCTTCCGGAGTCTGCCCAGGACGACGATCCCGCACCGGCCGGCGCGACGATCACCGGGGACCGACGTCAGTGGCACAAGGTCTCCTTGACGTTCGAGGGCCCGGAGAGCTCGGAGACGGCGAGCCCGAACCCGTTTCTCGACTACCGCCTGGACGTCACGTTCTCGCAGGGCGGGAGATCCCTCACGGTCCCGGGCTACTTCGCCGGTGACGGTGACGGCGGGGCGGCCGGCGATCGGTGGCGGGTCCATTTCGCGCCGCCGGCGATGGGAACGTGGACCTACGTGACCTCGTTTCGCAGCGGCAGCAACGTCGCCGTCGACGATGATCCCGCTGCCGGGACGGCTATTGCCTTCGACGGCGCCTCCGGCAGCTTCGAGGTGTCGGCATCAACGCGGAGCCTTCCGGATTTCCGGGCACCCGACGGCGGTCTGATCGCCAATCGGGGCGGTCTCTACCTGACCTACGCGAGCGGCGCGACATGGGTGAAAGGCGGTCCGGATGTTCCCGAGAACTTCCTCGGCTACGACGGCTTCGACAACACGCCGAACGCGGGCCACAGCTACGCCGCTCACGCCGGAGACTGGCGTGCCGGCGATCCGGATTTCAACGGGGGCGAGGGCCGCCGGATCATCGGTGCGCTGAACTACATCGCGAGCCGCGGCGCCAACGTGATCTACTTCCTGCCCATGAACATCGGCGGGGACGGCAAGGACACGTTTCCGACGATCGCCCCCCAGGAGAAAACGCGTTACGACCTCTCGAAGCTCGCCCAGTGGGAGATCGTGCTGGCCCATGCGCAGTCGCTCGGGATCTTTCTGCACTTCGTCCTGGCGGAAACCGAGGCGGCCAACGAGAACTATCACGATGGGGGCAATCTCGGGCCGGAGCGCAAGCTCTACTACCGGATGCTGATCGCGCGCTTCGGCCACCACAACGGACTCCAGTTCAATATCGGGGAAGAGAACGATTACGGCGCTGCGAGGCATCGGTCATTCGCGGCCTTCATCAAGGCCGTCGACCCCTACGATCATCCGGTGACCACGCATACCAAGTCGGGCCAGTACGACAACTTCTACAACCCGCTGCTGGGCAACGGCGACTTCGACATGACGTCGTTCCAGGGTGGCAACTCGCGCACCTCGATGTTCGATCTGATCCAGACCTGGCGCAGCCGATCTATCGACGCCGGTGTGCCATGGGCCATCAGCTTCGACGAGCCGCAGAAGATCGAGAATGACGTCGACGACGACGCCAGCGGCTATCCGCACGGCCGCCGCGACAAGCTCTGGCCCGTCTACATGGCCGGCGGCGCGGGCTTCGAGTGGTACGTACAGCAGGATGGCGGCGGCCATAGCTTCGACCAGCAGATCGACGACTTCGGCCTCATGGGAGAGGCGCTGGCCTGGACCGGCCACGCGCTGGACTTTCTGGCAATGCTGCCGCTGCGGGAGATGAGCAGCTCCGATTCGCTGGCGAGCTCCAGCCGGGGCGGCAACAGCTATGCGTTGATCAAGCCGGGCGAGGTCTACGCGGTCTACAACGACCGCAATGGTGGCGAGCTCGTACTCGACCTGCCGGCCGGTCAGTACGAGGTGAAATGGTTCGATCCCCGGAACGGTGGGGCGCTGCTTGACGGCACCGTCCCGCAGGTCGCCGGCGGATCGTCCGTATCCCTCGGCGAGTCGCCGAACAGCCGGGGAGATGATTGGGCCGTGCGCGTCCGTCGCGTCTCCGGCGACGGGAACGCGCCACCGGCGGTCACAATCACGGCGCCGGTTGCTGGAGCGGCCTTCGACGAACCGGCCACGATCGTCGCCGCCGCGACGGCCAGCGACAGCGACGGATCCATCGCGGAGGTCGAGTTCTTCATCGATGGCAGCAGCGTGGGCGTCGACACGACGGCGCCCTACGAGGCGACGCTGACGGACGTTGCGGCGGGCACCTACCTGCTGACCGCCGTCGCCGTCGATGACGACGACGCAACGGGTTCGGCGAGCCGGACCCTCACGGTCGCGACGCCTGACGGCAGCGGGCCCGCCGTGGTCGGATTCGTGCTCGTGGACGCGCAGGTCGACTCGGACCTCCCGGCAATCAGCGACGGCGCGGTCATTGATCTCTCGACGACCGGCAGCGCGCTGAACATCCGCGCCGAGGTGTCCGGTACGGTGGGCTCTGTCGCATTCGAGCTCCGCGGCCCTGGGGGCTTGCTCTACGACCAGACGGAGAACGTCGCGCCTTACGCCATGGCGGGCGATTCATCGGGCGACTACAACATCTGGACCGCCGCGCCGGGTACCTACGATCTGTCGGTGACTCCGTACAGTGGCGGAAATCGTGGTGGAGATGCGGGTGAGCAGACTGTCATCGCCTTCTCGCTCGCGGAGGCCATCGACAACATCCCGCCGACCGTTGCCATCGCGCAGCCGATTCCGGGCGACACCTTTGCCCACGACGCCACGGTGCTGGTGCGGGTCGAGGCCGCCGACGCCGACGGGACGGTCGACAGCGTCGAGCTGTTCGTCGATGACGAATCCCGTGGTGCGATCAGCAACGCGCCCTACCGCTGGGAGCTGGCCGATCTGGCGCCGGGAAGTCATCGACTGGTCGCCGTCGCGCTCGACGAACTGGGTGCGCTGACCGAGTCGTCCGCGGTCGCGATCACGGTGCGCGACGTCCCCAATGCGTC
>JBCCZC010000372.1:0-5993 GCA_039188505.1 Pseudomonadota bacterium
CGGCTCACGCGCACGCAGGCGCGCGGTCGTTCACCCGGGCCGACGCGATGCGTCGCCTTTCTCCGGGTTCACCTTTCGCTGCGCGAAAAACGCACCAGGCCACTTTGGCGGCACGCGATTTTCGCCACGGACCTGGCGCGAAACGGCTCACGCGCACGCAGGCGCGCGGTCGTTCACCCGGGCCGACGCGATGCGTCGCCTTTCTCCGGGTTCACCTTTCGCTGCGCGAAAACCGCACCAGGCCACTTTGGCGGCACGCGCTTTTCGCCACGGACCTGGCGCTTCTTTCGCTGCGCGAAAACCGCACCAGGCCACTTTGGCGGCGCTATTCTCCTCTCGGGATCACCAGCTGCCACCGCATGACGCACCAGCTCGCTACGATTCCATAAGTCCGACAGGCTGCTAGTTCGATCAGATGAAGACCCACTACATGGCGGACCACGCGGACATCATGGCCGCCATCGCCGGCAAGTCCCGGGAAGAGGGCATGCAGTGGGCGGCCGACATGCGGGCGAAGTTCGACCGCAGCTGAGGCCCGGCGACCCTCAGGGAATCGACAGCGTGGCGTTACCGGCGCCCCCGGCTGTGATCACCCATTGACGCACGCCGAGGCGGGCGAGAAACCGTTCGTCATGGCTCACCAGCAGCATCGCGCACGGGCAGGCGTCGAGTGCGTCCTCGAGGGCCTCGATCGACGGTAGGTCCAGATGATTGGTGGGCTCGTCCATGACGAGCAGGTGCGGGGCGCGCGCCACGCCGAGCGCCAGCAGCAGCTTGCGTACCTCCCCGGGGCTTGGCAATCGGCTTTCGAGCAGGCGGCCGGGGCGTGATCCGAGACGGCTGAAGATCTGCATGACCAGGCCGAGCTCGTCCTGCGGGAGCTTGCGGGCCCCGGCCAGAACAACTCCGGCATCGTCAGCGGAAAGCTCCTGAGGTAGAAGGATCACTCTCTCCTCGGGGGCATTGAGCGCCGGTAGCACGTGCCGGATGAGGGTGGACTTACCGAGGCCGTTGGCGCCGGTGATGGCGATGCGATCGTCCGGCCGCAGCTGCAGCGCGGGCGTCGTCAGCGTGCGACCCGGCGCGAGGCCAATCCGCGATGGCGGGAGATCGAGCAGCAGTCTGCGCTGCGACCGCGACCCGGGCAACCAGAAGCTGGTTTCATGTTGCTTCTTGACCCGAGCGGCTGCGACCCTCGCGGCGGCCTGCGCCATTCGACCGTCCAGCTGGCGCAGGGGCTTTCCCGCCTTGCCGTCGCTGACGCGGGCGCGATTGATCCGGTCCCGGGCATCGCTGTCGTTGGCTCCGAGTCCCCGCTTCGATCGCGCGCGATGTTCGTTCGCCGCGGTCTGACGTCGCCTCGCTGCTTCCCGCCCAAGCTTCTTCTGCTCTCGTTGAGCTTTCTGACGCTCGCGGACCGCGACGTCACGATCGACGCGCAGCTGCTCGCGGGTCTCGGTGTAGCCGCCGGGGAATACCTTGACGACCGGCGGGGAGAGCCAGAGGCACTGCACGCACAGTTCATCGAGCAGGGCACGGTCGTGGCTGACGAGGAGGCCCACGCCCCGGAACCGGCGCAGGCTGTCCAGGAGCAGGTCCCGGGCGGTCCGGTCGATGTGATTGGTGGGTTCGTCGATCGCCAGCACATCGGGCTTCTGCCACAGGGCGTGGGCGAGCTGCGCCCGCTTCCGCTCGCCGTGGCTCAGGGTGTCCCAGCGCACCAGGAAATCGGGCTCCACGGCTAGCCGCCGGCGCAGCTCGATCGCCTCGTGGTCCCAGTCGTCGAGGAACCCGGCAAGATCCGGCGGCGCCGCGTCCGTGCGCTGCTCGCAGCGGACCGCGTTGCCGATGCCAGCGATCTCACCCGAGTCCGCCTCGAGCTGGCCCGTGAGCAGCCCCAGCAATGTCGTCTTGCCGGAACCGTTGGCACCAACGATTCCCGTAAAGCCAGCGGGAAAGCTCGCCGTCAGGTCGGTGATCAGCGGGTCCGCGGCTGTTTCGTAGCGAAACGAAACGCCGCGGACCGACACTTCTGGCTGCGTTGGCATGGGTCTCCGGTGGCAGGCGCGCTGGCGCGGGAGCTTACAGAATCGAGCCGACCGCCGCCGCTGCGGCCAACACCAGGGCGACCAGGGTACCGACGGCAAGACCGCCGGTCTTTGCGGCGCTGAACTGCTTGACCTCGATCGTCGCGACATCCGGATAGTCGAAGCAGGCCGCGGGGCCACAGACGCCGCCCGTGCCGATTTCGGCCAGCGCAAAGTCATGGGATTCTCCGCGCGTCGTGACCAGCTGCAGGTCTGTTCCAAGCGCCACCTCATGGGTGAAGGCCGGGCCGTCCTCCGGCAGCATGAAGATCTGGGTCGAGGTGCAGCCGGTAAGGCTGAAGGCGAGCAGAATCGTCGCCGGCGGGTTTTTCATCCTGGTTCTCATCGTGAGCGCTCCGATTTTGCGATGACCGGGACGCTCAGGCGCGCCGCGGGTGTGTCGGTTCAAGAGACGGCGTTGCTGAGCCGTATGCGGGAACGGTCTTCCAGCCGACCAGAGCGATGGCCACCAGGGTGATCAGGCAGACCACCAGGAAGAACCTGTCGTCGGGATCGATGGGCGGCGCGTAGACGATCAGCCCGAAGGTGAACACCACACCCAGGCTGTTCGCGATCCGCAGGGGCCGGGCACTCAGTACGTAGGGAAGGATCACCATGAGCAGCATGACCTCGACGGCGACGCCGCCGAAGAGGAGGAGCTCGTCCGTGATCTTCTGCCCGAACATCTCACCGGCAATCACCCAGTCGAGGTAGCCGGGTGACAGGAACTGGTGGATGTCGCGAAACACGATGTTCAGCAGGAAGAAGATCCACAGGGTGGACAGGAAGGCGCGCGGCTCGCGCTGGATCAGTCGGGTATCACGCATGACGTTGCCTCGTGCGTTGTGGTGACGCCTGAGACTTTACCTATGCGCAGATATCGTGAATATTCCCCAATAACGCACTATTGCTATACGAGAATCGATGAACTGGCAGGCTGTCTCCTTCGACTGGAACCAGGTCCGCGCCTTCCTGGCGACCGCCGAGGAAGGGTCCTTCAGCGGGGCCGCCCGCGCTCTGGGGTCCACGCAACCGACCGTCGGCCGGCAGGTCTCGGGGCTCGAAGAGTCCCTCGGCGTCACGCTCTTCGAGCGGACCGTCCGGGGGCCGATGCTCACCGAGGCGGGCCAGGATCTGCTTGCCCACGCGCAGGCGATGGGTGAAGCGGCCACGCTGGTATCGGTCGTGGCTTCCGGCAAATCGCAGGAGGTGACGGGTCAGGTCACCGTGACGTCCAGCGATCTCATGGCCGCGACCGTCCTGCCGCCGATCTTCCTTGAGCTGCAGAAGACCGCGCCCGGTATCCGCATCGAAATCGTCGCATCGAGTGAGTTCAGCAATCTGAGCCAGCGGGAGGCCGACATCGCCATCCGTCACGTGCGTCCTGAACAGCCCGACCTGATCGCCAGGCACCTCGGGGACTTCCGCGCGAACTTCTATGCCGCGAGCGCCTACCTGGAGAAGGCGGGTCGGCCGCGAACGTTGCAGGAACTTGCCGAGCACCGCTTCGTCGGCACGTCCAATGTCGAACGCATGGTCGAGGTCCTCCAGGCCCGCGGCATTCCCGTGCGGCTCGAGAGCTTCGTCGCCTACACGGGCAGCGGCGCGGCCATGTGGGAAATGACGCGAGCCGGGCTCGGAATCTGCCTGGTGCCGGACATGCTGGGCGACGGCGAGCCGACGGTTGAACGCGCGGTTCCGGGCGTGCCCTCGATCGAATTTCCCATCTGGCTGGTGACCCACCGGGAGCTCCGGACCAGCCGCCGAATCCGCGTCGTCTACGATGCCCTCGCGCGCGGTCTGAAGGCCATTGCACCCGTGGCCCGCGAGGGCTGATCCGCGATCACGGCGACCGGCCTTCAGGCCCTTCGGAGAGATAGCAAAGCACACGGGCGTTCGAATCGAGCTCGAGCGCGTCGGGATCGCTGGTCGCATGATTAAGCGCGGCGATCCCGGCGGCGCCGGAAGGTGTGGTGGCCAACCCGTGCCCGGCCAGCCAGGCGACTGTTTCGGTGGCCTCGGCGTCGCTAATTGTGACGAAGAAATCCGCCTCCCTTGCCAGGAACTTCAGCGCGAGGTGCGAGGGTTCCTTGCAGTCGAGGCGGCCCATGTCGGAGACGGGCCCAGGGGCGAAAACGGGGCGGCCCGCCTCGATGCTCGCGAGCAGGGCAGGGGCGGCTTCCGGTTCGACCACCACGATCCTCGGTTCCTGGCCCCAGGTGTCGCGGGCGCTGACGCTGCATGCGGCGGCCAGTCCGCCGACGCCGGCCTGAAGGAAAACGTGCGTCGGTGGCGCGGGGATCTGCCGGGAGATCTCCTCGCCCATGATCAGGTATCCCTCCATGACTTCCCGTCCGGGCTCGGTCATCTCCGGCCAGGTGCTGTCCGGGAGGAGATGCCAACCGCGCACCCGCGCCTGCCGCTCAGCCATTGCCATGGAGTCCTCGTAGGTTTCACCTGCCCGGATCACCGTTGCCCCGAGCTGCTCGAGGCGGGTGATGAAAGCTCCGGGGACCGTCGCCGAGACGAAGACGACCGCACGCGCGCCGTAACGCGGGGCGCCGGCCGCGAGGGAGAGACCGTGATTGCCAGCGCTGGCGCAGGCGAACGTGTGTCCGGCCAGGGCGCCACTCAGGTCCGTTGCTTCTCCGGCCTCGATGGCCCGGCCCGCCACCTTGGCGATCGCGTAGGCGGCGCCAAGGGCCTTGAAGCTTCCGAGGCCCATGCGGCGGCGCTCGTCCTTGATGATGAGAGATGCCACGCCCAGTGACCGGGCGAGGTTCGGGAGATCGAGCAGCGGTGTCGGCCGGGCGTCGGGGCTTCGCGCCAGAAATGCGTCAGCCATCTCCGGCGTCTCGGACACCTCGCCCGCGGCCAACCTGCCGTGCTCTGGCAGTCCATGACCCCGCCAGGGATTGTCGACACATCGCATGCGCTGTCCCGTTCGAACCGTCCGCGAGAGATCACCAGTCCCGGACGGTGATTTCAAGCGCGCCGGATCTCGCCCAGTCGCTCGCGCGTCATCGTTGGCAGCCTTCAGGGGCCGGTCTCGAGCGGCAGGCGAACGCGCTGCCACCGACGAGGTCGGACAAGTGCTGGCGAAGCTGCGAACTCGAACCTCATCCGAAAGCCACCTGTTGGGGACCCAATTATGAAAAGCGGAAGATCCCGACCAGGAATCGCGTGGCCGCCGCTCCTGCTTGCCCTGCTTGCGTCCTGCTGGGCGGCCCTTGCGCGAGGCGTCTGCCTCGACCCGCCCGGCATCCACGCCCCGCGGCTCGACGAACGGGTCGAGACGCCAAAAGCGTGCACTGTCGATTCTGATTGCGTGGTTCTCGGCTGCTGGGCGGCCTACAACGCGCGGGCGGCGCGGTATGCCGAAGACAATCCGGGCCAATGGACCGTCGTCAACTGCTCCCGGACGGTCGTGGACGACCAGGGACAGTGCCTGCTGTCCGCGAGATGTGCGAACCGGCGCTGCGAGATGGCCGACGGCCCCAGCGCTCGTTTCGACGTATCCGACCCGGCAGGCTCTTATCTTGCGGATCCCGAACGCCCGATCCGTTCGATCGTTGACAGGAGTGCGCAGGCGGATGAGTTTGCCAAATGTGCGGCGGCCATCGGGGCAGCGAGTCGGCTGGTCGAAGCGGATCCCACGATTGCCGGCTTGGACGACGCCCGGGCGCTCAACAGGCTCCTTCAGGAGACAATGGCGTCAGGGTACACGGCCTTGCGGGGTAAGGGGGGCGGCGAGGTTCTCGGTGATGATGAACGGCAGGGACGCAGGGACAACGATTCCCGGGAGGTGGCGCAAGAGGCTCTGGCGGCGAAGCTGGAGCGCCATCGAAACTTCCTGGAAGCCGACCTCGAGCGTCATCCTGCACGCACGCACGCCCGACTTCGGGC
>JBCCZC010000373.1:0-5978 GCA_039188505.1 Pseudomonadota bacterium
CCGAGGACATCGTGACCGCCGGCGCGGACGGCCAGCGGGAGGCCGTGGGAGCGCGCGAAGGCGATCGCACGAGCCACGTCCGCATCGCCCGCCGCCTGGACGATCAGCGCAGGGCGGCGATCGGTGCGCGGATTGAAGCTGAAGACCCGCCGGGCCCGGTCGTACTCCGCAGAAGAGGGCAGCAGCAGCCTGCCGGTCAGTTCGGCTTCGAGCTTTTCGAGATCGCTCAACGCCGCGGCGTCGAGCGCGTCAAGCGCCAGCGCTCGCGTCGCGGCCAGCGATCCTGCGGCGCCAACGGCTGCCAGGAATCCTCTGCGGTCGGGCATGGGGGCTTCTGCTCCGGTTCTGAGGTGCTGATCCTAGGACGTTCCCGCGCCCGGATCGTTACGTTGCCGCTCCGTGGGGGACAAATGCGCAGGAAAAGCGTGCTCCAGGTCTCAGTTCGCCGCGCGGGCTCGCAAGCGGAACGGATTCGCCCGGTCTGCTCCAGTACCCGCAACGGAAAAGGAGTCGATCCATGAAGCATCGTCACCTGCTGTTCCTCTTGGCCCTGGCCGCACCGATGGCAGGCTTCGCGAGCACCACGAATCCGTCCATCCAGCGCGCCGTGCAGACCGTCGACGCCGACGGAGCTCGCCTGACGGTCACGCCGGTGCACTACCGCCGCTACGCCCATCGCCACGGCCGCTACGGCTATCGCCACGGGGGGCGGCGCTACTCCCAGGGCTACTACGGCTACGGGAACCGGTACTACGGTCGCTCCCGCTACGGCCGTGGCTACTACGGCAGTCGCTACTACGGCAACCGTTACTACACCGGTCGCTCCTACGGTGGTCGCTACTACGGCGGGCGCTACAACCGGTATTGATCTGATCACCACGGCGGCGGTCCCCGGGGCCGCCCTCGTGGTCGCCACTCGGCGGTTCTAACTCTCTCGACCGGGCGCTGCCTCCCCGATCGCCCGCCCAAGCGCCCACGGCCCTCGCCGCATTCTTGCTCCTGGTTCGTCTGTTTGACGGGACGGCCAGCCTGACTCGTATGGCGCCGACTACCCGCCGGCAGACGGCTCCGGTGGTTCTGCATTCCAGGCCCGACCCGGCTTTCCAGAAGGTGCTCGTTGCGGGTCCGCGTGCGCATACGAATGCAATCCGGTTTGCTCCCAGTTCGTTCGTCCGCTAGGTTCAGAGAACGCGGCCATACTGCCGCCGTCGTGGAGATCAGCTGGGGAGGCGGATCCACGACATCAGCTCACAGCGAGACTCAGGGAGAGCGCATGTCCATAAGAAACAAAAAGTACTTGCTCAGCAGCGCCATAGCCGCCGTTCTGGCCGGCGCCGCTTGGCAGCCCGCCGTTGCCCAGAGCGACGGCAACGACGAACAGATCATCGAGGAAGTCGTCACGGTCGGCACGCGGAGTTCGCGACCCCGTTCGGCTGCTGATTCGCCGGTGCCCATCGACGCCATCAGCGCCGAGGACTTCAACGCGATCGGTGGAACCGCCGACCTCACGGACAATCTCAGCACGGCCGTGCCGTCCTACACGGCGACGCCGGCGACCGGTGATGGCAGCGCCTTCGTGCGGCCGACGTCGCTGCGCGGCCTCGCGCCGGATCAGACCCTGGTGCTCGTCAACGGCAAGCGCCGCCACCGCTCGGCGCTGGTGCAGTTCTTCGCCCCTGCGGCCGGTAATGGCGCTCACGGGGTGGACATCGGGATGATTCCGGGCATGGCGCTCAAGCGCGTGGAAGTTCTGCGCGACGGGGCGGCCGCGCAGTATGGGTCGGACGCCATCGCGGGCGTGATCAACTTCGTGCTCAAGGACGCCGACGAGGGCGGCGACCTGATGCTCCAGTACGGACAGCATTTCGACGACGAAGACAGCCTGCGCTTCGGCGCCAACGTCGGTTTCCGGCTGGGGCAGACCGGATTCATGAATCTCACCCTGGAACATATCGACAATGACGCGCACTCGCGCGGCATCCAGCGTCCGGATGCGCAGGCGCTCATCGATGCCGGTGTGCCGGGTGTGGGCGCTGACGCGCCGTTCGGTGATACGCCGCTCGTGCAGACCTGGGGCCGCCCGGAAACTTCGGGAACGCGCTTCGTCTATAACGCCGGCTTCGACATCAGCGACACGTCGCGCGCTTATTTCTTCGGCAACTATGCCGATACGGAAGGGCGCTATCGGTTCTTCTACCGCAACCCGAACCACCCCAGCCTCATACCGCTGCGGGAGATGGGTTTCACCGGCCTGCAGGCTGGCTACACGCCGTTCCTCGACGGCGACCAGACCGACTTCAGCATCGTCGGTGGTATCGAGGGAATCTGGGACAACGGTTTCGGCTATGACTTCAGCATCAGCTACGGTCAGAACGAGCTGGACTACTTCCTCAACAACACCATCAACCAGAGCCTCGGCCTGGTGAACGGTCAGCCCGCCCAGCGCGACTTCGATGTGGGTGGCTACGAGCAGGAAGAAGTCAACCTGAATGCCGACTTCACGAAGGACCTGGCGAGCAATCTCTTCCTGGCCTTCGGTGCGGAGTGGCGCGAGGAGACCTACACGGCAATCGCTGGTGAGCCCAACTCCTTCTTCGGTGCAGGTTCCAACGGTTTCGGTGGCATCCGGCCGCGTGACGCTGGTGATTTCGACCGCGACAACTACGCCGTCTATGCCGATCTCGAGCACGACATCAACGACCGCTGGCTCATGCAGTACGCGCTGCGCTTCGAGGACTTCTCGGATTTCGGCAGCACGGTGAACGGCAAGCTCGCGAGCCGCTACTCGGTGACTGAGCGCTTCAATCTCCGCGGCGCAATCTCCACAGGCTTCCACGCGCCGACGCCGGGCCAGGCGAACGTGCGGACGACGATCACGACCTTCGACGGCACCACGGGCCAGCAGGTCGAAGAGGGCCTCGTGCCTTCGACGAGTCCTCTGGTCGCCGCGGTTGGCGGCACAGCGCTCAAGGAAGAAGAGTCCTTCAACGTGTCGGTGGGCTTCGCAGCCGACATCGGGGAAAACACCTCCCTGACGGTGGATTACTACAACATCGAGGTGGACGACCGGATCTACCGGACGGGCGATATCCCGGTACCCGGCACCACCGATCGGACGATCTCCTTCTACACCAACGCGCTCGACGTCGAGCACGAGGGTGTGGACATCGTTCTGACCAGCGGTGTGAATTGGAACGATGTGGCTTCGACGGATATCTCGTTCGCGTTCTCCTACAACAAGATCGACGTGACGGGTCAGACGCCCGTCGGCGGCGTGCTGCCGGTGAGCGAGGCGATCATCGAGGACATCGAGAACAACTATCCCAACGAGCGCTTCGTGCTGAACACGAACACGTTCTTCAACGATCGTTGGAGCCTCCTGGCACGGGCGACCTACTACGGCAGCCACTTCGACGAGCGCGGCCGCATCGGCGCAGAAGTCGATCCTTCTGCCGAGATCGGTTCGACGATCTACGTTGATCTGGAACTCGGCTACCAGATCAACGAGAACAACCAGATCGTGCTGGGCGCCGTGAACGTCTTCGACGAGTTCATCGACGAGATCGGTCCGCCGAACGCGAACCGCCTGAGCGTGGGCCTCCAGTATCCGCGCCGGAGCGCCGCCAACTACGAGGGCGGGGCCTGGTACCTGCGCTACAACTACCGCTTCTGATCCCTCCAGGGGCTGGCCGAGTGCCGGCCAGCCCCGCTTCCTTCCACTTGCCTCTGACCACCCAGCCACCACCCTCCCGGAGACGCCGGCAGCTGCTTGGCGCGGCCGGCGCCGTGGCCGGGCTGAGCCTGCTGCGCACGGGGCTCGCGAAGAACCCACCCGGCTGGGATCTCATCGTTGTCGGCGGCGGAACCGCAGGCATCCCGACAGGCCTCTTCGCGTCGCGCCGCGCACGGGTGCTGATTCTCGAGAAGGGTCCGATCCTGGGCGGAACGCTCGATCGCAGCACCGGCCAGGTCGCGGCCGCGGGGACCGTCTTCCAGGCCGAGAAGGGCATCGAGGACAGTCCGCAGGCCCACTTCGACGACATCATGCGGATCAACGGGGGAACGTCCGATCCGGCGCTGACCCGCCTGTTCGTGACGCATGCCGGGCCGACCCTCAACTGGCTCGCTGGCCTGGGCTACGCGGTGGAGGCCGAGCACCCCGTTACCGGTGAGGGGCACGAGCACTACCGCACGGCCCGTTACCAGTGGAGCGCCCGGGGCGGTTGGCCGATCTACGAGGCGATGGCGCCGCTGGTGAACACCGCCGTCGACACGGGCCGCCTGGATGTCATGCTGAACACCTCGGCGGTGGAACTGATCATCGACGGCAGCGGCGCCGTGGCCGGCGTGGTAGCCGAGTCGGCCGATGGCCGGCGCCAGGACCTCCGATCGAGCCGGGTCGTACTGGCCAGCGGGGGCTGCGCCTCGAACCCGACTCTGTTCCGCGAACTGCACGACGTGCCGCTTTACTGCCAGATCGCCCATCCGAACAGCCAGGGCGTCGGCATCACCCTCGGCCAGGCCGCCGGTGGCTATGTGCGCGGCGGCGAGCACTACGCGTCACTCGTCGGTGCAGTCCTTGCCCACGACCGGCACCCCGCGCCGATGACCGCATACTCCTCCCTGAACGCAACCCGGCGCCAGCCCTGGGAACTCCTCGTCAACACGGACGGGGAGCGGTTCGTCCAGGAAGACCATCCGAGCATTGATCACATCGAACACGCGGTTGCGGCCCAGGAGGATCATCGCCACTTCGTGATCTTCGATGCGGAGATCCTCGCGCAGGCGCCGCCGCTCCTCGAGGGTTGGAGCGCCGACAAGATCATCGCGTCCTGTGGTGAGCACCCGATGTTCCACGAGGCGGAAAGCCTGGGTGCCCTCGGGGGCGCCGCAGGCATCGATCCCGATGGGCTGATCGGCTCCGTCGAGCGCTACAACGACGCGCGCCAGTCGGGCCGCCCGGATCCGTTCGCCCGAGGGCATCGCCCGCTGCCAATCGTAAAGCCGCCGTACTACGCCATCGAGATGCGGGGCTGGACGGTCATTTCCTTCGCAGGGATCGCGGTGGACGACCAGCTCCGGGTCGTGACGGGCGAACAGCGGCCCATCCCGAATCTCTACGCGGTGGGTGAGGTCATCGGGGCCGGTGCGACGTCCGGTGCGGCCTACACCAACGGGATGCTCGTGACGCCTGCGCTGACCTTCGGTCGGCTGCTGGGCGAGCGGATCCTGACGTTCGGGGCCTGAATGGCCGCCGTGCTTAGGCTGCGCGTCGGTCGGTCCGGCTTCGTGGACGGCTGACGCTTCGAACAGGATCATCGCGAAGAGATACCCCGCAATGCCCCCGGACCAGAGCAGTCGGCGACCGTTCGATACGCATCGAAATTCGCTGTCGCTACCACGGGTCAATCCGCGCCAAGCCGATCCAGCAGGCTGCGAGCCATCTCCTGCTGGCCGCGCAGCAGGTTGATCGATACGCGCGTTTCGGAGACGCGGAAGCGCAGCAGGCCCTCGAGCTCGGTGTTGCTGCGCAGCTGGTTCGCGGCGCGCTCGACGGCGAAGGCGTCGGCATCAAGCCCGCAGAGGTCGGTGGAGCCCTCGGCGAGGGTCTCGATGGCGACCGCGGAGGCCGAGAAGTTGTCGCCTGGCTGACCGACGATTTCGGTGATGGCCTGCTGCACGAGGTCGCCGGGCATGTCGCCGCAATTCTCGTGGATGGCGGTCTGGAGGTCGTTCGGGACGATGCCCCGGGCAACCTCGCGGTATCTGCGGGGCAGAGACCAGACGACGGACCGAACCTCAGCCTGGCGATGGTAGTCGGAGATGGCGAGACGCAGCTGTACGTCGTCGAGCAGGGCCAGCCCGCCGGTGCTTTTCATGTCCTCGAAGGTGGCGTTTTCCATGTTGAACGTCCACTCCTCGGCCGCGATGAAGGCGGCGAAGAGCAAAGCGAAGTCGCTCAGCTCGAGGCGGCCCTC
>JBCCZC010000374.1:0-5927 GCA_039188505.1 Pseudomonadota bacterium
ATCGGGAAGATCATTTGAACCACGAGATCGACGTTGCCCTTGAGGATCGTGAGCGCGCCGGTACGCCCTTCGAGGCCGTGCTGAAAAAGCGGCTCAGCCGCCGAGCCATGCTCCAGGGTATGGCGGGCGCCGGCGCAGTCGCTGCCTCCGGACCGGCATCCGCGTTCAACCTGCTGGCGCTGAACCTGCGTCGCGGCGAGATCAGTGACACGCTGACATTCGAATCCGTCGAGGGTTCGACCCGCGACGCCATCGTACTCCCCCGGGGCTACGACGAATCCGTCATCATCCGCTGGGGAGACAGCCTCGAACCGAACGTGCCGGACCTCGATACGTCGACGATCATCGACGGCGGTCTGACGACCACTGGCGCTGCCGAGCGGCAGGCCGCCCAGTTCGGCTACAACTGCGACGCGGTCGAGTTCTTCTCGCTGCCCGCGGCGTCCTCGAACTCCGACTTCGGCCTCGTCGCGGTAAACCACGAATATACGAACGACGCCCTGCTCTTCCCGACCTTCGGTGACGAGGCGGCCCACCCAGGGCCGGATGGGTCCTTCGACATCTCGGACTTCCACGCTCAGAACCCGGAGGCGGTTGGTGTGATGAAGGCATGCCACGGCGTCTCCGTGGTCGAGGTGCGCAAGATCGGTAGCACCTGGGAATACATCAAGGACTCGCCCTTCAACCGGCGCATCACCGGTGACACACCGATCCAGATCACCGGACCGGCGGCTGGCCATCCGTTCCTGCAGACCGCTGCGGATTCGACTGGCACGGTGGTCAATGGCACCTACAACAACTGCGCTGGCGGCCGCACGCCCTGGGGCACCTACCTCTCCGCGGAAGAGAACTTCGACCAGTACTTCGGCAACTTCACCGCCTACGCCGAGTCGCCGGACGCCGACCCGAAGATCGTCGAGTTTCACCGCCGGATTCCCCTGCCCGGTGGGCGCGGCCGCCGTGGGTTCGAGTTCGGTGACGGACGATTCGATGCCGGGGCGAACCCGACCGAGCCGTTCCGCTTCGGTTGGATCGTCGAGATCGATCCGTATCAGCCGTTCGCCACGCCGAAAAAGCGCACGGCCATGGGCCGCTTCAAGCACGAGTGTGCGACCGCGATCCAGGCCTCGACCGGCCAGCTCGTGGTCTACTCGGGCGACGATGCGCGGATGGAGTACGTCTACAAGTTCGTGACCGCGGACGCCGTCAGCACCAACCGTCGGGAGAACGAAGATCTTCTCGACAAGGGCACGCTCTACGTAGCGAAGTTCAACGATGACGGTACCGGCGAGTGGCTCGCGATCGATTGGGCGTCGCAGCCTGCTCTCCAGACCGAGTTCGACAGCCAGGCGGAGGTTCTCATCAACACCCGTCGGGCAGGCGACATCCTCGGTGCCACGCCCATGGATCGACCAGAGGACGTCGAGGCCAATCCGGTCACCAATCGCGTCTATGTCGCCTGCACGAACAACACCCGCAGGACTTTCGACGAAGGTTCTCGCAATTTCCAGGGGCGCGAACTCTCGACCGTGCCGGACAAGCAGAACCCCCGTGGTCCGAATCGCTACGGCCACATCATGGAGATCATCGAAACCGGCGACAACAATGCCGCCACGACCTTCGACTGGGAGATCTTCATGCTCTGCGGGGACCCCAAGTCGACCGAGGGTACCTTCCTGACCACCCTCGACTTCGTCAGCGGTCCGCTTCGGCAGGACGACACGTACTACGCCGGCTTT
This sequence comes from Pseudomonadota bacterium, assembly GCA_039188505.1. Taxonomy (GTDB): domain Bacteria; phylum Pseudomonadota; class Gammaproteobacteria; order Xanthomonadales; family SZUA-38; genus JBCCZC01. The sequence goes on from JBCCZC010000374.1 coordinate 1,740, forward strand.
ACGGACCCGGATCAACTGGCCCCGATCGGTTCGCCCGACAACATCAACTTCGACAACTTCGGGAATCTCTGGATCGTGACCGACGGGAGCCAGCCGACCGGCGTTCACGATGGCTGCTTCGCGGTTCCGACCCAGGGCCCCAATCGCGGACGGCTTCGTCAGTTCATGAGCACGGCCCGCGACTCGGAGGTCTGCGGTTGCGAGTTCACGCCGAACAACCAGACGCTCTTCTTCGCCATCCAGCATCCGGGAGACGGTGGTGGCGCGAAGAACCCGACGAGCTACTGGCCGGACGGTGAACTGGCGGACGTGGAGAGTCCCGATGCCGTGCCGACCCAGCCTCGCCCGAGCCTGATCGCCGTGACCCGTGCCACGGGTGGTCGTATCGGCGGCTTGAAGTGATAGGCTAGCAGCGGCCGCGTCGCGCAAGCGGCGCGGCCTTTTTCACGCAGGGAGAAAGCCATGGGGAATCCGAGAGCAACACTGGCCGCGGTCGCGCTGGCCGCCGCGCCGATGCTGGCAACCGCAGCCGGCGGGGGCGGACTCTACGCAGCGGTGGGAGTCGGCAGCGCCGACGCCGACGACACGATCCAGGGCATTGCCGTCGATGACGACGATACCGGCCTCCAGTTCCTCCTCGGCTACAACCTCCTCGAGAGCGTATCGATCGAAGGCGGCTACGTGGATCTGGGGGATTTCGACGCGCGTGGCCCCGTGTTCCGCGGCAGCACGGAGATCGATGGCGCCGTCGTGGGCATCCGCGGCCAGTTCGAGGTCGGCGATCACGTCTATCTCCAGGGGCGCTTGGGTTTCTTCCTCTGGGACGTCGAGACCAACGGCACGATCCTCGGAACCCCTGTCGAGCAGGGCAAGGACGATGGTGAGGACCTCTACTACGGCATCGGCGGCCGGTGGGACTTCGCCAAGGATTGGGGCGTGTCCCTCGACTACACGCTTTACGAGACCGACGAAGTGGACGTCGACTACGTCAGCGGCACGCTCTACTGGTATTTCGACTTCTGAAGCCTGGCGGTGACGCTTCAGCGCGGCAGACGCAGCCAGCGCCAGGCCGTGGCGATGCCGATAAGCGCCTGCGCAACATAGGTCATCGCAGCTGCCCGTAGAATCTTGCGGGCGTGCGGATAATCATTCTCGTGGAGTAGCTTGCCCTTTTCGAGCAGCGGCATGGCGCGGCCGAAGCTTGCGTCGAATTCCACCGGCAGCGTGATCAGGTGCAGCAGCGCCGCAAAGAGAATCCCGCCCGCACCAAGGGCCAGCCCGACCCAGCTCAGTGCCGGCTGCCGGAGCAGCAATGCGGCCAGGGGCCCGGCGATCACCATGAGTGACGCAACCCGGCTGAGCCCGCTACCCATCACCGCCAGCTTCGTCCGGACGTCGAGGGGACGGTAGCCGTCGAAGTCCTGGATGGCGTGGCCGACCTCGTGGGCCGCGACGGTCACGGCGGTCAATGAGTGCCCGTTGAAATGGTCTGGCGACAGCCGGACCATCTTCTCCGTGGGATCGTAGTGGTCTCCCTGCCCCGTCTCCTCCACGCCCACGTGCTCCATGCCTAGCCGATCGAGCAGGCTACGCGCGAGCTGGGCGCCGGTCCCCTCGTAGCGATCCTCGGGCTGCGCATATTTGCGCATGACGTGCCGCACCCACCAGGACGGCAGGAACATGACCGCAAGCAGCAGAATGACGAGCAGGAGCCAGGGCAAGCGTCGAAACTCCGGTAGTCAAAAGAGGTTCAGGCTAGCACCGGAGACGCGACCATCATGTCGACGTTCGGGGGGGCTACCCGGCAAGTCGCGTCGCCGGGCACCGCCGCTGGCACGCCCCGTGAAGCTCAGCGAGGCGCCATGGCCTCCAGGGCCTGCTCAAGATCTGCCAGGAGCAGGTCACAGTCCTCGAGGCCGACCGACAGCCTGACGAGGTTCCAGGGCGGCCAATCGTCCGCCGCATAGTTCGGCGACTCGGACAAGGCGCACATCGGGTACGCCAGCGCCTCGTAGCCGCCCCAGGAGCAGGTGAGCAGAAAATGCTCCAGCGCATCGCAGAACCGCTCCACGCCGGCGACGCCGTCGGTTGCCAGCCGCACCGAGAGCATCCCGGTCGCGAGATCCTCAGCGGGATAGTGAACTGCCGCGATGCGCGGGTCCTCGCGGAGCCTCTCCACGATGCGCCCGGCCGACTCGCTCATGTGTCGCAGGCGGACCGGCAGGGTCCGCAGGCCGCGCAGCAGCAGCCAGGCGTCATGAGGGCTCAGGGCCGCGCCAAGCGTCATGAACGGACCATCGAATACGCGCCGAATCGCGTCGTGACTGCCGCAGAGGATGCCGGCGACGACGTCGCTGTGGCCGTTGAGATATTTGGTGGCCGAATGAGCCACCAGATCGATTCCCAGCTGGATCGGCCGCTGCTTGAGTGGCGTGGCGTAGCTGTTGTCGCAGAGCGTGACGATGCCCCGCTCCCGTGCGAGGGCCGCAATGCCGACAAGATCCTGGGTCTCGAAGGTCAGTGAGTTCGGGCTCTCGACAACGATCATGCGCGTACGCTCGGACAGCGCCGCGGCGAAGGCTTCGACGGAGCCCTCGGCGACAAAGCGCGCGGTGACCCCGAAACGGGGCAGCAGCTTGCCGAGCAGCTTGCCCGTCCAACCGTAAGGGCGATCGATACAGACCACCTCATCGCCCGCAGCAACATGAGCGATGATCGCCGAGGAAATGGCAGCACTGCCGCTCGCGAACGCCAGAGCATCCTCGCTGCTTTCGAGCGCCGCGAGCTTGCGGCGCAGCAGCTCGACCGTCGGGTTGTTACCGCGGGTATAGAAGGCCGTGCGCAGCTCGTCACGCAGACCCGCGCGCATCTCCGCGACCGTCGGGAAGCAGAACATCGCGCTCTGGTAGATCGGTGGGGATACGGCGCCGCGGGAGCCACGACGGTCATCCTCCCCTTCCGTATTGATGATTCGGCTGAGCTCGGCCGCCGACAGGTCGACGCCGCTCAAGCAGCGCCCTCCCGGGTCGCCACGAGGTTGGCAAGAAAGTCGCCGAATTCCTCGCCGAGATCGTCTTCTGCGAGGGCCAGCTCGACCGTCGCCTGCACGAACCCGAGCTTGCTACCGCAGTCGTGACGCTTCCCCTCGAAGCGATAGCACAGCACCGTTTCGTGTTCGAGGAGCGCAGCGATCGCGTCGGTCAGCTGAATTTCATTGCCAGCGCCACGTCGCGTGGTCTGGAGCATCTCGAAGATCCGCGGCGTGAGCACGTAGCGCCCAACGACCGCGAGATTCGAGGGTGCATCTGCCGGATCTGGCTTCTCGACGATACCGGTCATCTTCTCCGTGCGCTCCCCGTGTGGGAGTGTGGAGACGATGCCGTACTTGAAGGTCTCTGCGGGATCGACCTCCTGCACCGCGATGACGCTGCAGCCAGTTTCGTTGTAGATATCGACCATCTGCCCAAGGGCGCCGCGCCCATCGTTGACGATCAGATCGTCGGGCAGGATGACTCCGAACGGCTCGTCACCGATCACGTCGTGGCCACAGAGCACCGCGTGGCCGAGCCCAAGGGCCTGCGCCTGGGGTACGTAACAGCGACTCATCGACTCGGGCATGGTTCCCTGCACGATCGTCAGCGCATCGGTCTTGCCCTTCTCGGCCAGACGAGTCTCGAGTTCGAACGCCATGTCGAAATGGTCGGCGATCGACTTCTTCAGCCGGCTCGTGATGAACACCGCGCTGTTCGCGCCCGCCTCAACGGCCTCCTCGACGCCGTATTGGATCAGCGGCTTGTCGACGATCGGCAGCATTTCCTTCGGCGTCGTCTTCGTCGCGGGAAGGAAGCGGGTGCCGAGTCCGGCTACGGGGAACATCACCTTGCGAACGGGTTTCAATGCACGTTTCCTCTGCGTTGCGTGAGACTGACGATGGCGTCGTCGCCGCCGTCGGCCGCCTCGGCCCCGTACTCGGGCAGCAGCCGACGCAGGGCGTCGTCGATTGCGGGTTCATCGAAATCGCGCACGGCCTCCTGGAGCCGCGCGAACAGCTGCCCGGTCACGCGCGCGTCCAGGCTGCGATGCCGGGCGCGAAAGATCTTCTCGTGTCCCGTCGCGACATAGCTTTCCTGGGCTTCGAGCTCATGGAAGAGCTCCTCGGTCAGCTTCTCGCCGGGCCGCAGCCCCGTG
>JBCCZC010000375.1:0-5920 GCA_039188505.1 Pseudomonadota bacterium
AACCGACGTCGGCGCCGTCGACAGGCATCGCTTCGTCGAACTCTCCGGGCAACGCATCACCCCGCAGGAAGAAGAAGCCGATGCAGGGAGCCGGACTTCAGGCCTGGCGCTTGCACTGCTTCTGCTGACACTGGTCGCAGCGATGCTCTTGGGGCGGCGACGCAGAACGTAGGAAAAAGGACGGTTAGAAAGCCCCAGCGGCCTCCTCGCAGACGGGGCGGCGCCCCTTGCACCGATGACCTGGACTGGTCGCCCCTGGAGGTGTCGCTGCTAGACTCCAGACATGAGACGGAACTGCTTTGTCCTGCTCGGAGTTTTCCTGGCGACAGATCTGCTCGCCCAGGAATGGTCTGAAGCCGAGCGGATCTGCATCGCAACCGCGGAGCGGATCATCACCGAACATCCCGGCTTCGACCTCGCGCTCGTCCAGCGGATGGCAACGAGTTCCGAGCCCGCCGACCGGCTCGCTCTCGCGTTTCTCGAATCGGCCGTGGGCCTTGATGGTGAAACGGAATCGGTTCCGGGGGCGAACTACGCAGCCCTTGCCGGCGTGCTCGAGGGCGCACCGGACGACCCTATCGTGCTGGCGTACGCCACGAGCCTCTGCGGCCCCGAGCGCGCCTTCGAGTGGTGTCCGGAAGACCTTGCGCCGCGCTGGCTCGCGGCCGACCCGATGAATCGCGACGCGTGGCAGGTTGCAGCCGCGTCGGCGTTCACCCGCGGTGACGTCACCGAAGGCTTCGAGGCCCTCGGCCGCGCCAGTTCGCTCCCGACGACCACGGGTTTCGGCACCGCCATGGCCATCGTACTCAATGCCGTGAGCGCCCACGGCGCGCCCACCGAGGACGACCTCGTGGTCGCGACCCACGCCGGCTTCGCCGCCGATCTCGCCCGAATGCCGTACTGGCGGCCCATCGTCGAGGCCTGCCGGAACGCGTCGCCGGAGCAGGCTTCCGTATGCGTCGATTACTTCGAGGCGACCGGGACCGATGAGCGCGCCTCGATCATGGACGCATTGATGGCCCGGGGCGTGCTCGACGACCTGGATCGCCGCGGCGTCCCTGTCCCGGCCGAGACGCTCGCGCGAGTAAGAGCCTCAGCCGAGCAATCGGAGATCGCTCGAGGCGACATGGAATCCCTGAACTGCGGCATCCTCCGGGACCCCATCGCGACCGTCCACGCCATGCGCGACTACGGCGAAATCGGCATGCTGCTCGCTTCGAGAAGGGCTGCGGCCGACCGCTCCGGCGAGGCCTTCGAGTCCCCAATCGATCCGCTGCTCGAAATCTCTGCCGACGATTCCCGACAGTCGGGCGCGGTCGCGCGGGACGCTGGCGATGACGCCTCCGAAACACCGGCCGACCGGGTCGCCGAATCGGAGACGAATGGTGCGCTACCGGACGTCCCCATCCTCCTGCCGATCATTCTTGCCATCGCGGCCCTCTGGCTCTGGCGAAATCGACGCGGATGAGTCGAGCCGCCGCATGGATGCGTTGCCCTCAATCACGGCCCGGAGGGCGACCACAGCCAAGCCCGCTGCTGGCGCTTCTCCTGATTTTCCCTCTCCACTTGCCTGCGCAGGATAGCGGGGAGTACCCGCGCACCCGGGAAGATCTGCTGGCCTGGATCGAGTCGGACAAGGTGATGCTCGAATGTGAGCGGAGGGCTTTTCGGACGCATGCGGACTGGTTGCTGACAGAACAGCCGACTGGGGGCGTCGTCGATGTGTTGACCGACGATGTCGAAGCCATGCTGATGGCCAGCGATCATGCCCAGGATCGACTGGCTCTCGCTTTCCTTGGAATCATTGCTGACGAGCCGGAGCTCGCTGACCGCGCCATGGGCGAGGCACTCGCGTTGGGGCCTCGCGATCCGATCGTTCTGCGCTTCGCAACTGAACGATGCAACATGAACACGACACACCGGGACCGGCCCGTGTGGTGTGTTGACGACCTGGCCCGTCGGTGGCGCGACGCTGCTCCGAACGAGATCGAACCCTGGCTATGGGTTGCCCGGGACGCAGACCGGGAGGGCAACGCCGATGCGGCCTACCAGGCCATCTTCGGCGCGGCGGAAGCGACGGAGATTCAGAGCTACTTCACCCCCCTCGGCGTCACCATGAACGCAATGGCCGCCCACGAGGCCCTCCCTCATCCGCTCCTCCTCAACCAATGGTGGATCGATTTTCTCGGGATTGGGGCCGCGATGGCTTTCCCCGGCGTCAACGACCTCTGCGGTTTCGGTCCCTTTGAGGTCGGGGAGGCGTGCCTGGCGATCGCGCAAACCCTCGCAGAGCATCCCCAGGGCTCCTATGTAGAGCGCGTCACCGCGGTGGGGTACGTCCGACGCGTCGGCCGAACCGGTCGGACCATTGACCCGGACATCGAAGCGCTCGTTGAAGCATCGTTTGCGGAGGCGCAGGCAACACTCAACGAAGCCCAGTTCAACGACCCGCGCCGCTGCGGCATGCTCGAGGACCCCATCGGCACCGTCCGCACGCTGCTCGAACATGGCGAGATCGAGGGTCTGACGCGTTTGATGCGGGCCCAGGAGAGACGAGCCGTGGACCGACCGCCGGCTGATCGACCACCCGACCGCGATGTCCACGAGATGATCGAGTTGCGCGCAGATGAGCCTCGGAACAAGGCGGGCACGTTACCGCTCTCGGAGGTCAAAGGAGCCGTACAACTCGAGGCCGAGGGCGCCGGGATTCTGGAAAAGGTCGGAACGCCGATGCTGTTGCTTGTTCTGGCGATCGGCGGATTCGCCTTGTGGCGTCTCAGCCGATGATCCATCCGGTACGCCAGCTCGTCCTCGCGGTGGTTTCGATCTTGCTGATCACGCCCGTTCAGGCGGACGTTACGGATTGCCTCGGCGATCCGACCGACGGCCAGTACATGGACCACCCGGTCATGCAGGCCTTTCTCGAACGCCTGCGGGCCAGTGATCATCCGGAGGACCGTCTGGCCTTGGTCTTTATCGACATGCAAGCTGATGCGGGTCGGGAACTGACTCGCACCCAGGTGGCCTCGCTAGTGTCGGACTATCCCGATGACCCCATAGTGCTGCGCTGGACGCAATCCCTGTGCCGATTCCTCAACGACTGTCCCGACGACCTGACCGAACGCTGGGTAGCCGCTGATCCAAACAACCTCAACGCGTGGCTGGCGCTGGCCGACGAATACGTTGATGCCGGCGATCGCGATGCCGCAGCAGGCGCCCTCATCGCCGGAAGGCATGCGCGGAACGACAGAGCGTGGGGGGAGTTAGGCGCCGTCTTCATAAACGCGTTCGTCGCCCACGGTGGAACCGTGGACAACGGCTGGTTGACCGGGATGCTGGTCAGCGCAATGGGATTCGAGGCGGGAACGGTAACTGGCAAGCTATTCCTGCTTCCCCTTTGCGCCGAGGCACCCTCCGGCGACACGCTCGCGTCAGCCTGCCTGGATGTCGCGATCACCCTCGCGGAGGATCGTGCCACGGTCGCAGGCACCGGAGAGGCACAGCTTCTGGCCCGCGAAATGACCGATGCCGGGCACGAGATCCCGGTCGAGGTACGAGCGCGGTTGGATTCTGCCTACGCGGATGCGCGCGATAACGAATGGTCCTACCGCGTAGATCCGGACGCCGACCTCCTCGGCTGCTACATCCGAGAAGACCCGATCCAGTGGACGAGGCTTGTGCTCGACCAGGGCGAAGTCGCCGCACAAGCGGCGTTCGCGGACTCGCTTTCGCGCCGCCCCCCAGCACGAGATCCAGTCGACCGGTCGGACTTCCGAATGATCGATCTCGGTCGAGGGCACCGCCGCGCTGCGAGGCAGGAAATCGGCGCAGAACACGCGCCGCCCGACGCCGCATCGCAGGACCCGCGAGCTCGGGCGACCGGGTACGTCCAGCTCGTCGGCGCCGTGGGACTTGCGGTGGTCCTGCTCCTTGGGCTTGGCGCCCGCCTACTCGGGTCGAATCGCTCGGACTGAACGCAGACTTCCCGATCGAGCTGTGCACTTTTCCCGCTGGCGGCATTGAAACAGGTATCGCCATCCTCAGGAGCTCATCACCATGCCCTACCGTCACGCCCACTGGTACGTCCTCGCGCTGCTGCCGCTGACCGTGATCGCCTTCTGGCCCAGCTACTTCGGCCAGCTCGGGGAGGCGTAGGTTGCCCATCACCTGCACGGTCTGACAGGTACCGCGTGGCTGCTGCTGGTTGCCGGCCAGTCCTGGTCGATTCACAACCGACGACGCCAGCTGCACCGACAGCTCGGCATGAGCGCCTTCGTGCTTGCGCCCCTGCTCGTCGCCGGCTTCGGCATGGCGACTCAGGCAGGGGCCGTGAAAGCGGCGAGCCAGCATCCGTTCTACGAGATGTTCGGCAAGGCGCTGCTGACCGCCGACGTCTGGCTGCTTTTCACCACGCCGCTGGTCCTGTTCCTTGCCTTCCGTTTCCGGCGGCAGGTCCGTGTCCACAGCGCCCTGATGCTGTCAACGCTCGTCGGTCTGATGCCGCCGATGCTCTCGCGCCTCTATGCCGGCTTCATGCCCGGCATGACGGTGCGCGGGCCGGACACGCTCTACCGCTTCGAGTACTGCCTGTACGCCAGCATGGCGACCACGGTGGTTGCCGCACTCTGGCTCTACGCGCGCAATCGGAAGGACGGATGGCCGTGGCTCCTGGCCGCAGGCATCACGATCGGGTGCTACGCCCTGTTTATGACCCTGGGTCAAACGAGCGCCTGGAGCGCCGCCGTGATTCCGATTACCGACACGCCCGCGTGGGTGGCAGCGAAAGCTGGCCTGGTCCTCGGCCTCGCCGCGTGCCTCGCGGGCTGGTACGGCACGGGCACCCGTCGAGGCGCACTCGTGGAACAGCCCGGAGCTGGCTGAGGCAGTCGCCGGTCAGCCCGACTCGTCGATGGTGACCGGCGGGACGTCAACGTCCATGCCGGCCATGTAGTCGCTGAAGAGTTCCGGGCGGATGTCGCCCATGAGGTTGACGAGGACCACCTCGTCGGGTTCGGAGACCATGACGACCATGCCGTCGATCTGATCTCCGGATTCCATGGCGACGAGGACGCGGACGAAGCCGTCATCCTCGCGAACGGCGACCATCGGACTCCAGCCCGCCGCCTCGAGATCCTTCGCGGTGGCGTCGAGGCGGGCGTTGATGCGCTGGTTGTCGCCGTCGAGCTCGTAGATGTAGACGCGTACGGCATCGAGGGCGCGCAGCACCTCCATGCCCTCTTCGTCTTCGTCGACGAACACGCGGGCGATCCGCAGCGGCAGCGGGCCTAGCGAGACGGCCATCACGTCGTCCGCCTCCCAGGACTTGGGCGAATCGAAGGGCGCATAACCGGCGTGGTGGCGCAGGTTACCGCTGATGCCGCAGCCGGTGAGCGCGAGTACGGCAATGAGGACGACGAGGCGAGTGAGCGGACGCATGGCTTTGGTCTCCCGGGATCTGAAGCCCATACGGTCGACGGCGCCCGAGAGTTACAGGCGTGCGCAAGAAAGGTCACGCCGGCATCGCTGCCGGCGTGACCCTCACCCACGTCCCTGCCGATCAGTCGTAGAAGCGGACTCGGACCTTCAGGCCGTTGAATGCCTCGTACGCATTCACGCGGATATACCAGCGACCGGTTGCGGGACGCCTCACGATGACCCGTTCGGTATTGCCGACGAGGAACGGAGCGTAGTCGTAATCCTCGGTGGTCGGCTGCCGCTCGTGGGCAACGTAGAGATCAGCGTCACCGCTGCCCTTCCAGGTATCGAACCGGACACGGCTCAGGCCCGCCGGGACGTCCACGGCGAAGTCGAGGTACTGCCCCTGGCCTGCCGAGAGACCCGTGACCGGAACATCGTCGACGAGCAGCGTCACGTCGGGCCCGGCATCGCACTGGCCGGGATCGGTGTCACCGCCACC
>JBCCZC010000376.1:0-5907 GCA_039188505.1 Pseudomonadota bacterium
ACGACGTGGAAGACGACGTCGAGGACGACGTAGAAGACGACGTCGAGGACGACGTCGAGGACGACGTTGAGGACGACGTTGAGGATGACGTTGAGGACGACGTTGAGGACGACGTTGAGGACGACGTTGAGGACGACGTCGAGGACGACGTGGAAGACGACGTCGAGGACGACGTAGAAGACGACGTCGAGGACGACGTCGAGGACGACGTTGAGGACGACGTAGAAGACGACGTAGAAGACGACGTAGAGGACGACGTCGAGGACGACGTCGAGGACGACGTCGGCGACGTTGTGGAATCCGACCTGGAGGACGACCTCGAGCAGGACGCAGCTGACGAGGTCGAATCCACCATCGCAGACCGGCTCGAAGAGATTGCCGAAGCCGAGACAGGCGCGGCGATCGAGTCGACCCTCGAAGCAACTCTCGAGGAAACCGCAGCACAGCTTGCCGAGGAATCGGCCGCCGCGGCCGCGGAAGCCGCTGAAGCGGCACTCGAGGATGCCGCAGAGCCTGAAGAACCTCCCGGGGAAGAGCCGGAAAGCGTCGCGGACCCGGATGAAGCTGTCCCGGCTGACGGCGAACCGGACAACCAGGCTTCAGTGCCGCCCGCGGTAAGCCCTCCGGCCGCTTCGAGTACACCGGTCGTCGCCGCGCCGCCGTCGCCGTCTCCCGGAGGCGGCCAGACTCCGGCGACGACGACGCCTTCCGGCGACGACGGACAGGCGGCAATGGCAGACGGCCGCGTAGCCCGGGGCACGAACCGGCTGCTCGAGGAAATCGACGATCAAGGCTTCGCCTACGCCGCACGGGAATGGCTGGTGGCCGTCTCACCGACGGAGTTCGATACGCTCCTGGCGGCGGGCTACTCCCCGGTACGTTCGCGCCCGCTGGCCGAGCTGGATCTCGTTCTCGTGACCTTCGAGGCGCCACCGGGTTTCAACCTCGAACGCGAGCGCGCGACGCTCCAAGCCGTCGCCGCAGGTGGCGCTGTGGACCGCAACCACCTCTACCAGCCAGTGAGCCAGCCGGCAGGGGCGCCAGCGCCAGCCACACTCATGACCCTGCCTGCGACTTCGGGCGACGCTGCGGTTCCGATCGGCATGATCGACACCGATGTGGACGTCGCCCACCCGCTCCTCGACCAGGCGAACCTCAAGACCGCGGCCTTCACCGGTTACGAAATGCCTCGCCCGACGGCGCACGGCACGATGGTCGCTTCGATCCTGGCGGGCCGGGCCGACGACTATCGGGGACTGCTGCCGCGGGCCCGACTGCTCGCCGCTTCTGTCTTTGTCCAGATGCCGACCGGCACCCACTACGCCACCACGGAGAGCCTGCTCGAGGCCCTCAACTGGACGATCGAGGAAGGCGCCCGGGTCGTGAACATGAGTCTGACCGGCCCCCCGAACGCCGTGCTTCGCCGCGGTATCCTGCGCGCTCGCGCCCGCGGCGCCATCGTCGTCGCCGCCGTAGGGAACGCCGGACCGGCCGCGGCACCGCTCTACCCCGCAGCGTACGAAGAGGTCGTGGCCGTCACCGCGGTCAACGGATCGCGCCGTATTTATCGTCTGGCTAATCGCGGCAACCACGTCGACTTCGCGGCCCCGGGCGTCGACGTGCTCCACGCTGGAGCCGGCCGGTCGCGCGCCACGTCATCGGGCACGTCGCTCGCCACCCCCTTCGTCGCCGCGGCCCTTGCGGCATCGGCGGAAGCGGGACAAGACTGGCCCTCGGCCCTCGAGGAACTCGCCGCAACCGCCGTCGATCTCGGCGCCGACGGCTTCGACCCGGTCTACGGACACGGACTGATCATGCCCACCGCCGGAGGCGGCCAATGAAGATTCGAATCGCCACACTACTGACCTGCCTCGCGGGGGCCGCAACCGCGCAGGACTCGCCGTTCGCGCTCTCTGTCTCGGCGGGTGCGGAGTACGACAGCAACGTCGCAATCAGCGAGATCGACCAGAATTCGAGGCTGGGCGACTGGGCAACGCTGGGGGAGCTCGCCCTCGACTACGAGCGCCAGCTGGGTACGGCGACGAGCATGGATGTCGGCTATGCCTACTCGTCGACGGCCTACCAGGAGCTCGACACGTTCGACCGGGCGACGCACACGGCCAAGCTTCGCCTCGACCACGAATTTGGCAGCTTCGACGGGGACGTCTCTTACTACCGCATCCACGCCCGTCTCGACGACGAGGGCCTCTTCGACATGGATCGCTACGAGGTGAGCCTCAGCCGCTTCGTCGCCAAGGGCCACCTCCTCCGAGGCGCGATCACCCACGCGGAGACCACCTTCGAGGATCGCGGGCGACGCGATTCGGACGACCAAACGATCGGCGTCGACTGGTACTACTTCGCCAACGGAGTCCGCCGGTACTTCCTGGCAAGCTTTGACTATCGCGAATCCGACGCCGTCGGCCAGCAGTTCGATTACGACGCCCACATCCTCAAGCTGAAGGCGAACCAGCGGATCCAGTTCCGCGGACGGGACGCACGCCTGTCCCTCGAGTGGCGCTACGAGGATCGCGCCTACGGTGGCCTCACGCCATCGATCGGCGCGGCCCGGGACGATTCCCGCTCGCGCATCCGGCTCGGCGCCGTGCTGCCGCTGACGGACCGCGTGGCCATCGAGACGCGGGTCACCTATGACGTCCACGACTCGAATCTGCCGAGCGCCGATTACACCTCCGAGGTCTTCAGCGTGCAGCTCGTCGGGGACTTCTGAGTCGATTTCCGGCATCGGCCAACCCCAGCCGTCCGGTTCCTTGAATCTTCCACTGGCAGACATCGTCGAATTCGGCGGCGCGTCCAGGTGCTGCGGTCGAAGCCTGCTGCCCGGAAACTGCGTGGCACGTGCGGCGGTCGCTATAATCGCGACGTTCCAACCGGAGATATCCCTTGAGCAACGCCGCCCCGAAAGTTGGCTTCGTTAGCCTCGGCTGTCCGAAGGCCCTCGTCGATTCCGAACGCATCCTCACGCAGTTGCGGATGGATGGCTACGACCTCGTGCCCAGCTACGACGACGCCGACGTCGTCGTCGTGAATACCTGCGGTTTCATCGACAGCGCCAAGGCGGAGTCGCTCGAGGCGATCGGAGAGGCGCTCGAGGAGAACGGCCGGGTAATCGTCACCGGCTGCATGGGCGCGGATCCGGAGGACATCACGTCCATCCATCCCAAGGTGCTCAGCGTTACGGGACCGCAGCAGTACGAGGAGGTCGTTGGCGCCGTCCATGAGCACGTCCCGACGACGCAGGAGCACGATCCCTTCGTGGATCTCGTGCCGCCCCAGGGCATCAAGCTGACGCCCCGGCATTACGCCTATCTGAAGATCTCCGAGGGATGCAATCACAAGTGCAGCTTCTGCATCATCCCCTCGATGCGAGGACGGCTCGCGAGCCGACCCATCGAGGAGGTGCTGGCCGAAGCCCATCGTCTGGTCCGCGCTGGCGTCCGCGAACTGCTCGTCATCTCCCAGGACACGAGCGCCTACGGTTCAGACCTGCGCTACCAGGAAGGCATGTTCCGGGGCCGCACCTGGCAAACCCGCTTCCGGGATCTCTGCCAGGCGCTCGGAGAGCTCGACGCGTGGGTGCGGCTGCACTATGTCTATCCCTACCCGCACGTGGACGAGGTGATCCCGCTGATGCTCGAGGGCGGGCTCCTGCCCTACCTCGACGTTCCCTTCCAGCACGGCAGCCCGACCGTTCTGAAGGCCATGCGGCGCCCGGCGGCATCGGGCAACACGCTGGAGCGGATCCACGCCTGGCGCGGCATCTGCCCGGATCTTGCGATCCGCAGCACCTTCATCGTCGGTTTTCCCGGCGAAACGGACGACGACTTCGAGCGCCTGCTCGACTTTCTCGACGAGGCCCAGCTCGACCGCGTGGGCTGCTTCCAGTACTCGCCGGTCGAAGGGGCGGCCGCGAACGGTCTGCCCGATCCCGTGCCCGAGGGAGTTGCCGAGGAGCGCTGGCATCGGTTCATGGAACACCAGGCCGGGATCAGCGAGGCACGCCTCGCGAGCCGCATCGGTACGGAGACGGTCGTGATCGTGGACGGCGAGGACGAGGAGGGGCGCCTGGTTGCCCGGGCACCCTGGGATGCGCCCGACATCGACGGGGTCGTGCTCCTCGAGGGCACGGTAGACGCCGCCCCTGGCGAGTTCCTCAAGGTTCGGATCATCGATAGCGACGCCTACGACCTGACCGCCATCCCGGTGCCATGAGTCGCGGCGGGCTGTCGGGCCCCAGCGAACTCGCCCTCCGGCATGCCGGGCGCATTGCGAAGCCCGGGCTGTTGCTCGTGAACCCGCCGGCCGATGGGGTCGTTCCCGCTCTCGAAGAGGCCGGCGCCGTCGACATGCAGGTCAACGTGTGGCGCCGCTCCGCCGAGCGGTCCATCCGCACGACGTCCGCCGAGGTGACGCTCGACCTGACGCCAGCGGCGGGCGAGGCGGCGGGCGCTCTGCTCTACATTCCGCGGGAGAAGGCACTGGCGAGCGCCATGGTCGGCTTGCTCGCCACCCGCCTGCAGCGCGCAGGCACGCTCTGGGTCGTCGGCGACAACCGGGCGGGCGGCAAATCGGCCGACCGTCTTCTCGGAGCGCGCTTCGGTACCGTTCGGAAGGTCGACGCCGCGCGTCGTTCCAGCCTGTTCGAAGCGACGGGACCTCACGCCGCGTCAGCGCCGGCGTTCACACCGGAGCAGTTCGAGATTTCGATCGGCGGGCGCGAGCTCACGCTCTGCACCCTGCCTGGCGTGTTCAGCGCCGGCCGGCTCGACACTGCAACCGCGCTCCTGCTCGAGCACCTGCCGCCTCTCGACGGCCGGATCCTCGATTTCGGCTGCGGCTGTGGCGTGATCGGCGCCGTTGTCGCCGCCGGGAATCCGCAAACGGACGTGACCCTGCTTGATGATTCGATCTTTGCCGTCGCGGCGAGCAGGGCGACGCTCGCGGCCAACGCTCTCCAGGGGCGTGTCGTGCCCTCCGACGGCCTGATGGATGTCGAGGGCAGCTTCGACGCCATCATTTCGAACCCGCCCTTCCACCAGGGGGCCGACACCGACTATGACGTGGCCGAAGGCCTCATCGCTTCGGCGCCGGAGCGCCTTTTCCGCGGCGGGCAGCTGCTCATCGTCGCCAACGATTTCCTCGATTACGGCCGGCGCATGCGCGATGCCTTCGGCAACTGCGAGATCCTTGCCCAGGCGCGCGGCTTTCGCGTCTACTGCTCCCGACGTTCGCGGTAGGGATCGCAACAGACCGCAATTTCGGCAACGCGCGAGCCGACCCCGATGAGACCCATCGCACGTTAGCGCGATCGGATTTGAAAGATCCTTGGACACCTCCGGGTCTTTTGTCTGTGAAGGGCGGCACCTGCCCCCGAACGCCGGTACTTGTGCCGGGTGTGATGTTGGCTTTAACGTTTGGCGCTAAGGAAGGGCTAAATTTTCACATTACCTTCCGATGTGTCAGTCAATCGCGCGGCGCTAGGCCGCTGAATCAATGGAGAGGATTTCTCACATGTCGACCAAGAACACGCGTATCAACCCGCTGACCGCTGCTGTCGGTGCCGCTTTTGTTTCCAGCATCGCGGTGGGTTCTGCCGCTGCAGCCGACAATCCCTTCGAGCTGAGCGATCTCGACACGGGCTACATGGTGGCCGGTGGCGACAAGCACGGTGAAGAAGGCAAGTGTGGCGAAGGCAAGTGCGGCGGCGATAAGGGCGAAGAAGGCAAGTGCGGCGAAGGCAAATGCGGCGGCGACAAGGGCGAAGAAGGTAAGTGCGGCGAAGGCAAGTGCGGCGGCGACAAGGGCGACGAAGGCAAATGCGGTGAAGGCAAATGCGGCGGCGACAAGGGCGACGAAGGCAAATGCGGTGAAGGCAAATGCGGCGGC
>JBCCZC010000377.1:0-5892 GCA_039188505.1 Pseudomonadota bacterium
CGTTCGAACTCCTCGGTCTTCCCTGGCCGCACGGTTCTATCCACCACGACCGCTACACTTCTTTCGATATCCATGGGCTCCGGACTCCGTTGATCGAGGTTCAAGCTACTGGCCCTTTGACCCGGACACGCGGTGGTCAAGGGCTGCCGAGGACAGGCACGCGTGCCGGGCATGTCGGTCAGGGATCGGCAGGCTCGCGATCCGCGCCCGCAGGTCGACGGCCTCGGTCACCGCAGAGCTCGTGTCCTACACCCGGCGGCGAACGTCAGCCAGCGGCGGGAGACGAGGTCTTCAGCGCTCCCTGACGGCGCCGTGCGAGGTTCAGCAGGGTGACCAGCAGCGCGGGCAGGAATGTGAGGGTGACGACCGTCGCGAACAGCAAACCGAAAAGCACGACCGCCCCCACTCCCCGGTAGAGTTCCGTCCCCGCGCCCGGGATGAACACCAGGGGTGCCAGCCCGAACAGGGTTGTGATGAGAGACATGAGAATCGGGCGGATGCGTGTGGCAACAGCATTCCGGACCGCGATCACGGGATCGCCGATTCCCCCGCGGACATTGGCCAGGGTCCGATCGACGATGAGGATCGGGTTGTTGACCACGACACCCATGAGGATCAGAAAGCCGAGCATCGTGATCATGTCGAAGGGCTGATTCGTCATGCCGACGCCCAGGCTGCCGAGCAGCGCGCCGGCACCGTTGAACAACGCCAGCCCGGCAATGCCGCCAGCGATGCCCAGTGGCACCGCGGTCATGATGACCAGGGGCCAGCCCCAGTGCGTCAGGATAGCCACGAGCACGAGGTAGCAGAGCAGCAGCGCGACCACGTAGTTGTCAGCGAGGGACTCGCGGGTGGCGGTGAGCTGATCAGAAGCGCCGGAGATGTCGACCGCGACGTCCTGTGGCAGCTCATCATTGGCCCGCATCCAGTCGATGACCTCGCTGCGAACCCGCTCCACCGCCGTCTCGAGCGCCACGCCACGTTCGGGGATGATGTTGAGCGTGACTGCTCGGCGTCCGTTGACCCGGCGGATCGAGTCGGTATCGACGGTCTCGACGATTTCCGCGACGGCAGAAAGCGGCACGACCGCGCCATTCGGCGCGAACACGGGGAGCTCGCCGATCCGACTCAGCTCCTGCTCCGAGCCGGCGTTCGAGAAGAGAAACACGTCGATCTTGTCATCGCCGCGGAAATACTCATCGACAAACGCGCCATCCGAGAGTGCCGCGATGGCGAACCCCAGGGAGTCCGCAGTGAAGCCGAGCTCGGCGGCGCGCTCCCAGCGTGGCCGAACTTCGACCAGCGGTTGATCAAGGGACAGCGATCCCGGTGAGGACCCGATCTGGGGGTTGTCGAACACGGCCTCGGCGCGACGATAGGCGCTCTGGGCAACCTCGTAGATCGCGGCGAGGTCGGCCCCCGTGATGTCCAGATTGACGCTGCGCGTTCCGCCGTCGTTACTCGAGATGATCGACCCTCGCGTCGCAAAAGCGCGCATCCCGGGATAGCTGCGATAGTGCGTGGTCACGACGGTCGCGAAATCATCGATCTGACCGGGGTCGACGGTCTCGGCAATGATCCGAAGGCTCTCCGGACCAAAGGACGTGTTGAGGTATTTGAGTGCTGGTACCGGCGTTTCCCCGCGGGCGAAGCGCTTGGGGTCATCGTCGACGAACGGCAGGAAGTAGGCTTCGATGTCACGGTTGATCGTTGCCATGTCCTCGAGGTTGTAGCCCGGTGGCGCGATCATGACCGCAAAGAGCTTTGCCTCCTCACCCTCGGGCAGGTATTCCGCGGGTGGCGTCAGCGCCACGATGATGGCGGCCACGATCGCGAGCGTTCCGACGATCGTGGCACCGCGCCGCGGGGACGTGGCGACCAGCCATCCCACCGACGCCGTGATGCGATCCCGGAACGCGGCGCCGGCCGGCCGGCCTGCCCCCTGGATGCCGAAGGCCATCCGCGCCGACAAGGAAGGGACGATGGTGATCGCCACCAGCATGCTCGCCAGGATTGCGCCGGACACCGCGATCGCGACGTCGGAATAGAGCTGGCCCGCTTCCTGTTCGATGAAGAAGATCGGAGCGAAGACCAACAGCGTCGTCGCGGTCGATGCAAGCACGGCCGGCCAGACTTCCTGCACGCCAGCCAGGGCCGCCGCGGCGCGTTCGAGCCCCTCGCGTCGTTTTCGCTCGATGACCTCGAGCACGACGATGCTGTTGTCCAGCGTCATTCCGATGGCGAAGGCCACGCCGGCGAGCGAGATCACGTTGATCGTTCGTCCTGTCGCGAGCAGTCCGAGGAATGCGGCAATGGTACAGATGGGAATGCCGATGACGCCGACCAGCGTCGCTCGCCCCGACCGGAGAAACGCAAACATCACCAGTGTCGCCAGAAGTGCTCCAATCGCGAGATTTTTCCAAACGTTGGCGACCGAAGCCCTCACGTAGGTGACATCATCGGCAATGCGTTTCATCTGCATGCCCGCCGGGGCGAGCACCTCGCGATTGACCGCCTCGACCGCCGGCAGGAAGGCGTCCTTGATGGCGATGACGTTCGAACCCGGCTCGCGATTCACGGAGACAAAGAGAATCGGTTTCCCGTTGACGTAGGCCTGATTCGACAATTCGTAGTGGCCCAATTCGACTTGAGCCACGTCACCCAGGCGGATAAGGCTGTCCCCTCGCCGCGCCACGATCAGCTGCTCCATCTCCTCGACGGAACCGAAGCGGCCGACCGTCCGAAGCAGATAGCGGCGCTTGCCCGCTTCCAGATCTCCGCCCGAGCGATCGCGGTTGCGCTCCCGGATCGCAGTCCGGAGTTCGGCAATGGTGATGCTTCGCCTTGCCAGCGCTGCAGGATCGACAAGGACCTGGACCTGTCGTTCGGCCCCGCCGCGAATATTCACGCGGGAAACGCCGGGCACGCGCTCGAGACGCGTGCGGACGTTGTCGTCGATGAAGTCCTGCATCAGCGTCATGTCGAGCTCGAACGGGTTGCCATCGAGCGGCTCGACCCGGAAGAACATGAAGGCATTCTGGGAGAAGGAACTGGCCTCGAGCCGCGGCTCGTCGACGTTCTCGGGATATGCCGGCACCTGACTCAACGCGTTGTTCACGCGGATCAGCGCCTCGTTGATGTCGACGCCGAAGGGAAATTCGAGGTCAATCTGGGCAGAGCCACCGGACGCCGAAGAGATCATTCGCTCGAGACTCGGCAGCGTGCGCAGGAACTCTTCCTGCTCGACGAGGATCTCCTGCTCCACGTCCTGCGGCGTGGCGCCCGGCCAACGGGTCTCCACGCTGATTACCCGGACTTCAAGGTCGGGGATCATCTGCACCGGGATCCGCAGGGCGGCGAGGATTCCCAGAACGCAGATGATGAGCACCACGACGGCAACGATTGTCCCGTGGCGCAGGATTCCGGCAAACATCAGTTGCGGCCGCTCATGAATCCGCCTCGATGACCCGGACGGCCTCGCCCTCGGCGAGCACCTCGTTGCCGCGAACGACCACCCGGGCGTCGTGTTCGATGCCCTCGCTGATCTCCGCGTGATCGCCCTCGTAGCGGCGCACGGTCACCGCGCGCTCCCGGGCGACCATGGCGGTGCCCTCGGCTGCCACGGTCCAGACGGTCGTCGACCCGTCCGGAAAGCGCTGGATGGCGTCCCGGTGGACATAGAGCACCTGCTCACCGAGGGACCATTCCAGGTCCACGGTCGCCGACATGCCCGGGACGATCTGCTCCACGGGCGCCTCCTCGAGCGCGAGTCGCAGCAGGAAGGTCCTGGCGTCCGGGTCGCTCACGGGGACTCGGGCGTGAATCGCTGCTCGGAATCGTTGATCGAGCGCTTCCACCCGGACACTGGCGGCCACTGGCGCCGCCAGCTCATTGAAGTACTGCTGCGGCGCACGAACATCGAGCCAAAGCGCGTCGGTTGCGACGAGTTCGAGGACCGGCGTCCCGGTCTGAACCCATTCACCGGCCTCCGCCACACGCTGAGCGATGACGCCGTCGAAGGGGGCCACCACAGCGTGCCGAGCCAGCCGCTCCCGAGCCGTTGCGAGGGCTGCTTCGACCACCGACAGATTGGCGCGCGCGACTTCGATCGCGGCGTCCCGCGCGGCAATCTGGGTCTCAGCAACAAATCGGTCGGCGGCCAGGCGCCGGGTTTCGGTCGCCAGGCGCTGTGCTTCAGCGAGCTCCGCCGCCGCGGCCGTTGCTGCGGCCAGCGCTTCAGCGACGCCCAGCTCGGCCAGGCGTCCGTCGAGCTGGACCAGGACGTCACCCGCGGCGACGCGGTCACCCGCGTCCACCGGGGTCTCGGCCACGAGGCCGGAAATCCTTGGCGACAGTCCTGCGGAACGCTGGGCCACGAAGGATCCAGTCAACTGGAGCGTTCTCACGGCGGTTCTCGCTTCCGGTGTCGCTACGTTGACAGGCGCCTGGCCCAGGGCGGTATCGGCGAGCAGGAGCGCGAACAAGGCCAGCGTCATCGATCGGAGTCGTGTCATGGGCGAGGACTATGACACATCCTCGAGTTCAGCCGTAGCGGCCGAATTCATCCGCTCGTGCGGGCCACCCCGGAGAATTTCAATTGCACCGTCGGGCTCCGTCCGGCTGAGTCGCTCAGCGCAACGCAATCCGGTGAATGCTGATGTTCAGTCACCATCCAGCCCTGGAAATGCGGCACGATCAATGACGACGGCTTTCGCCAAGAAAGGGAGCGTATGGGGATATTCTCATTTGTGTTTCTCATTCAGATCGGAGCGCTGCTCATCGCAGTTTCCGCGCCGATCTGGGCACCGGCGATGTTCTCGTTCTCGTCAAAGCCGCGCCCCCGCCACCCGTGGTCTTGCCTGGGCGCCTCTTTGGTGGCCAGTCTTTCAACCTTCTTCATCCTCGTCACCGCGGGCGGGATCGCTGGAGACCGGGTCCTCACGGAGGCGCAGGGCTGCGTCAATTCATCCGCACCGGGCTGCGAGACGTGGCGGAGTGTCGCGACCAACGGCAGCATGCTGGTCCTCTACGTTGCCGGTGCCGCTTCGATTGCCGCCGCTTACCTCGTGGCGAGGATAAACAGGGAGCGATAGCCCTGATCCGCTCGACAGCTTAGGGCACCACCTTCCCCGCCAATTCGCCGGCCTTGAGGCGGTAGAGCTAGGGAGGCGACGTGTCCTCGGGCGGCGCGATGCCCCGACGGGTCACCAGATACGTCGCGAAGCTCGCGAGCCAGTGTCCCCCGGCGTAGTCTTCGCCGGTGACTGCTGCAAGCCCGGCAGTCGCCTGCGCCGACGCTGCGGCGACCAGGGCGCGCTGCCGCGAATCCCCCTCGGGAAGGCCACTGGCGATCCCTTCCAGCATCCACGCCCGCGACAGGTTCAGACCGTCGAGGTGAGCGAGCTTGCCGTCGGTCTTGTCCGTCACCACCGCCGCCTCCAGCCAGTCACCGCTGCCGTCCTCGGGGATTCCCGGCATGAAGCGGCTCAACCAGCCGGCATACTCGTCGGGCTCGAGCACCCGGCGCATGAGGTCGGCCTCGGCGATGCACGGGGAAAGGAAATCCTGCCCCGAGGGCTCGTAGGCCAGGGGGCAGTCGGAATCTCGCGCGTAGAAGCGTGCGACCCGGGCACCAACGAGCGTGGCCATCCGTTGATCTCCTGAGATCTCGGCCCAGTCGAGGAACAGTCCGAAGGCAAACGCCGTCTGCGAGTGTTCCCCGGTCCTGATCGGATACGAGAGCTTGGGCAGCCAATCGTTGAGCCGCTCCACCACGACCTCTTCCAGCGGCGCCAGCGTGGCCGCCCACCGGGCGGCGCGGCGATCCGGCCACTCCCGTAGCTCCGCCGTCAGCTGTAGCAGCCAGGCAAGCCCGTAGGGGCGCTCGAAGGA
>JBCCZC010000378.1:0-5870 GCA_039188505.1 Pseudomonadota bacterium
CGGGCTGGGCCCGGACGAAATCGGGCTCGAAGAACATCGTTTCGAAGCCGCGCACCGCGATGGCGTGCACCGTGTGCTCCTCGGCTGGCGCCGCACCGCCCCAGAGGAGCAGGAGCGTAGCGCCGCAGGCCAGCAGCCGGCCCTGGAAATCGAGCTGCATCGTCATTGTGGGGCGGTCTCCCATCTTCGAGGATTGAGCGTAGCGGATCCTCCGGAACACCACACCCGTTACCCCGGTCATTCGAATCGCTGCCCGGCGTTGGGTGCTCCGGGACTCGCCGTGGCCGGTCCGGTCCAGCTGAAATCGCTGCCCGTGGTGCCCGAGCCGGTGCGCTGCAGCGCGTCGTTAGGACCCGTGCCAGGACTCTCCTGGCGGCCGACGTCAACGGAGCGCAGTCCCGCGGCGGGGCCGTTGACCGCAACGAAGTTACCCTCGTAGGAGAGGAACTCGCGCACGTTGCGATCCGGGTCGATCAGCGCGATCCCGTCCGGCGCCCCATTCTGCAGCCCCGGGAAATCGATCACGATTGTCCCGAAGCCGCTGGCCTGGTCGGGAATCGTGCGACCGCCGAGAAAGGTCGAGTCGTAGACCGCGCCGCCGTTACCGTTGTAGGCAACGATCTCCCAACCGCTCAGGTCCACCCCGGCGGTGCCGGCGAGCTCGATGAACTCGTTCTCGTCCTGGCCGCCATTGTCGTAATGGAATTCGTTGATCCAGACCGCCTCGGCGCTTGGCTGTGGCTCGATGCGGGCTTCGACGACCGCACTCGGCGCGGAGCGGCTGCCGGCCTGGTCGACCGCCCGCACGTCGTAGCGGTAGGTGAGGCCGGCCTGCGCGCTGTCGTCGACGAAGCGCGGACTCGCCAGCCGGGGACTGATCTGCAGGGCGGTCGTCTCGCCGCTGGCCCGGAAGACCTCGTAGCCGAAGAAGTCCGTCTCGATGTTGGCCAGCCATTCCAGGATGACCGAGTCCTCCTGCACCGTGGCGGTCAGTCCGACCGGCGCGTTGGGGGGCGGGTCGTCGCAGCTCAGGGCCACCGGCACGCTCGCATCGTCAAGGATCCGGAGCGCGAGCGACTCGGAGCCGCCCGGTCCATATTCCGCCCGCGCGAAGGTGGTGAATCGCACCGGCTGTGCCTCGCTGATGCACACGGCTGCAAAGCCCTGGCTTCCCGGTTCGGCGAGGAAACCCCCAACCACGACGCCGCCCTGAAACGCGCCGCCGCGCCGGTTGGGGTAGCTCGTTTCGAGCGCGATGAGCGCCGATCCGAGCCGGGCGTCCAGGGCATAGGTGGTCAGGACGTAGAAGCCGGGCGCCAGGACGAATTCGTAGCTGGCCGTCGTCGACGTGATCGTCTCGAGCAGGACGTCCCCCACGGTATCCCCGAGGCGCTGCGTAAGCTGGAGCAGGTGGCCCGCCGGATTGGCCTCCGCATAGGTGATCTCCAGGTTGACGAGCTGCTCTTCGTTGTCGGGATTCGCGATCGTGAAGGCGGCGAAGCCCGGAAGCTCGGCGCCCGCGAATCCCGCCCCCATGTTGAGCCCGCCCTGCAGGAGGCGCTCTCCCGCGGAAAGCGCGATCTCCAGGCCCCAGCGCCCACCGAGCCCCGTGTCGGTGACGACGCCGCTGTAGAAGCCGGGACAGGCACTCCCGAGGTCGATCGGGAGGCTCGGCACCAGCTCCGGCGCCGGAGCGCAGATTCCCGGCGGCGGCAGCCCGTCGCACTGGCCCGCGAACAGGCACTGCGCCAGCTCGGGCCGGTCGACGAATGGATTCCGGTTGCCCTGGGCGTTGGCGACCGCCGCGTGATGCTGCCGCTCGATGTCGTCGACGGGATCCTCGGCGTGCCACCGAAGCAGCGTTGCGAGGAAGCCCATGTAGGCCACCGCCTCGTTTCTCCCGGTCTGCGATGCCGCGATGCGGGAGCGATCATCGGTCAGGATAAGATCCGGCTCGCTGACGCCGGTCACGCCGTGGTTGCCGCCCTCATAGCGCACATCCAGATAGAAGAGGGCGCGGGCAACGTCCCCGCGTCGTTCGCTCCAGACCTCCCAGCTACCGTCGGTGAAGGCGCCGAGGGACAGGTTGTCGTCCCCGGCTCCGCCGCGGCCGTCATTGGCGTCGGTAGCGAAGCGGGTGCAGCCGCCCGGGCAGTCCTCGTAGGGTTTGTTCTCGCGCGCGGCGTTGTAGTCGATGTCGGCGAGGAACATCGCGTGCATGTCCGTGAACGGCATGCTCGTCTCGTCGTCCCGGTCCGGGAAACCGTAGGACACCGGCCAGGCGTGTTCGCGATTGTAGAAGTCATTGCCGCCGCCCTGCCGGGGGTAGCTCGTGTTCCGATAGATGGTGGTGATGCGCTCCGGTTCGTCCAGGTCCCGATCGGCCTCCTCGAGCACGTCCCACGTGTCCGTTTCACCGGCCGTATAGGGAATCCGGGTGTGGTCCTCGATCAGCGCATGGAGCGACGCCCGCAGGGCCGCTGGATCGGACGTGTCCACCGTGTCGAAGTCCGTCTGCGCGTGGCTGGTGCCGAACGCCGCCAAGGCGAGAAGCCACGGTGCTGGCCCACGTGCCGCGGTGCGTTTCATCGTCCTTCGCGTTGCCGTCATCGGTTCCTCGATCTATCGCTTCGCTGGAGCAGCGGCGGCGGGATAATGCCACCTTTCTTCAGTGGATTCGTGGTTCGGCGCGAAACTCGGTCGCCTCGTGCGCTCCGTGCCGATCAGCCGTCGTCGATGGCCTCGAGGAACTTAGCGGACACAAACACGTGGTAGTCGCGTTCACCCTCGGGCGGAACGTGGACGACCCGCTTGCCATCGGTAATGAGCGCGAAGGCTCTCTCCCACTGCATGGTCCGGAACCAGCCGCCGGCATACCCGGGCCACGCGACCCCATTGGTCCGAACGCGGAAGCGCGGTGCCCCCGGCGCATCCATGGAAATCATCTCGGCCCCGTGGAAGAGGGCACTCGGCACGCTGATCGAATGCAGGACGCTGGCTCGAAGCTGGATGACGTCGGACCCGATGAGCGTCGCACCTCGGACGAAGCGGGTCATCCCGACGGCCCCGACGACGACAGTGAGCACGGATAGCGCGATCGCCCAGCTCACTGCCGCGCTCGCACCCATTCGATCTTCCGGTTGACGAAGGCAACCAGTTCGGCGCTCACCTGCTCCTGGGCCGCGTAAGCGCCCGGGTCGGGGACCGGGTAGTCCTCCTGCCAGGCGGTCATCGCCTCCCGCGTGAAGATGAACCGTGTCCGCACCTCGTGGCCCTTATCGGTCTCGACCAGCGAGCCCTCGAACAGAAAGTCGACGTCCAGCTCGTCGCGGTAGCTACGGGGCTCCCAGCCGGCGGCGACCGCGTGGCCGATCATGGAGCGGGACAGGACGCGGGCGCCGTCGTTGGGAGTCGCCTCGGCGAGGTCGGAGATCAGCTTGTCCTGGAGCTGCGCGATGAAGGCCGGGTTGGCTCCCGTCAGATCCTCGAACGGCAGGACGGCGATCACGAGCGGCAGCTCCACCGTCGGCCCGGGGCGCAGAGCGAGGCCAGCGGCGGCGGCCAGCACCAGCAGCGCGCCGCCGATGAGCCAGCTCCGTCGCCCCGTTCTCGGCGTTGGAACGGGGGCGCCGAGCGGTTGGGCCTCGGCAAGGCGATAGCCGAAACCGCGCACGTTGCGGATGAGTCCTCCAGGGTGATCGGACGGCATCTGATCGCGCAGAACCTTCAGGCGCTGCTTGACGGTGTCCCGCGTCACGACCTTCCCGGCCCAGACCGTGTCGAGCAGTTCGGCCGTCGAGACGGGCTCGGGATGGCGGGTCACCAGGAGCGCGAGCACGTCGAAGGACATGCGGCTGAGTTCGATCTCCCGGCCCTGGCTGGTGACGCGGCGGCGGCCGAGATCGATCTCGAACTCGCCGATTCGGTAGGCGTCGGCTCGCCCCGGCGGTTCCGACGTCTGGGTCTGCGCGGCAATGTCCGATGGCTTACCCATGGCTCACCGGATTCTACCCGTAATCTCACCCACGGCCCGTGCCGTCGGTGGCAGCCTCGAGTGCTCATTCCTACGAGGCAATCCCCATGCGTCGATTCCTGTTTCTCGCGGCCGCCGTGCCGTTGCTTGCCCGGGCCGATTTCCTGCCCTGCGACTACCCCCTGGTGAGCCTTGATCCGGGCGGTGCGGTCGTGACCGGCTCGAAGGACGCGCTCGTCGAGGCCTATCGATCGGGGGCGGAGATCCGGGTTGGCTGGTCCCTCGACTGGAACGACGATGGCGAGACCGACGTCACGCACTGGGCGCCAGCCCGTTTCCTGTCCGAATATCGCGGCGAGATCTTTGCCCAGCTCCCGGTGATCCATCGTCAGCGCCCGCAGCGCGATCGTCCGGCGATCCACATCACGGAAACGCACCAGGAGTGGTTCGCCATCATCGGTAGCAACGGCGAGCTGCGCAGCCGCATGCACGACGACGACCGCCTGGGCGAGCGCAACGTGCCGACCCAGTGGTGCCGTGTCACGCCGCCGGCGTGCCGGTCTGGCTGGCAGCTCATGGTGCAGACGGACACGGACGGCGCGGTGCTGATGGGCAGCAAGCACCGCTTGTTCGACGCCGTACGCCGCGGGCTTCCGATCAGGCTTGCCTGGGGCGGTCGGGGCCGAAGCGACGCCACGCGCTCCGTGGAGCACGTCGCGGTGCCTGACTTCGTCACGATCACCGGAGGCAGCGAGCTCTTTGCCCAGCTCCCGGAACACATCGCCCAGGCCAGCTACTGGGACGCGGCGTCGTCGCGTTTCGATGATCCCGGTGTTCTCTGGCGCGGCATGCTGGGTACGGACGGGTCGTTCGATGCGGCCTGGACCGACCGCGGCACCGGTGAGACGCTTCGGCGCGTGCCTCAGCGCGCCCGGGTCGCCTGGTTCGCCGCGGAAACCTGCGCCGCGGGTCCGGCGCTGGAGCTCGCGGTTCCGGGCGGCGTGGTCAGGGCGCCGGCGAGCGATCGGAACGAGTAGTTTCAGCCCGACCGCGCCGCGTGGGTCGGGGGGCTTCTTGCGGCGACCTGCCGGTTCTGGGAGAACGGTTCGGAGCGGCACCGACAGGAGGTCCTCGCCGTTGGCGAACACGAGCACGCCCAGCGACGGTACCGGCTGCCCGCCCCAGCCGCAGGGCACCCGATCGCGCTTTCGCTGCGAGCTGTCGGGCGCGGCCAGCCGGAGCTCGACGGTGACGACCGGGGCCGCCGACCATCAGCGCCTATCTGGTGGTCTCGGTTCCGAGAAACGCGCCCCTTGCCGGATCGTGGCGGTCGATCCGCTCCTCGCGAGCGGTCACCGTCCTCGCGCGAGGAGCAGTAGGCCAAGGCGCCGCGGCATGATGATCCTCCGTTCGGCGTTCCTCGGGCATCCTGGCGTGTAGAGAGGCGCCCCTGGCGCGGCCACCCGTCGCGTAAATTCACCCGCTGGATTAACCCGAAGGGCATTTTGCTGGTCTCGAGACGCGGCTTGCCTTACAGGTATCAGGTTAACCTCCGAACGAGGCAAGGGATGGCCGTCGACGGAACAACAAGACACCCACTGACCGGCGCGCTCGCGCCTCTGCTGACCGCGGCGCTGGCCTGGTTTCCGTCCCAGGCAACGGCCGCCCAGTGTGCGCTCCCCGCGGACGAAGGCAACGCGAGCGTCAGCGGCACGTTCAATAGCTATTGGCGACCGGCCGACGGCACCTACAACGACGCCAGCACCGCGATTCCGATTTCCAGCCCGCGCCCGGGTGGGGCGACGCTGGCGCCCGATGATCTCGTCCTGCTCATGCAGATGCAGTGCGCCGACATCGACTTCAGCGACACGCAGTCCTACGGCGACGGCAACGGAAC
>JBCCZC010000379.1:0-5865 GCA_039188505.1 Pseudomonadota bacterium
CGCGGCGCCCGAAGCAGCGCTCCGCTTCTACGCTTCTGAGAACAAAGGGTCGACCGACGAGCGTCTTGAGCCTTGCGGCTTGCCGCAAGGGTTGAGCAGCGAGGAGGCGACTCTCGCGGCGCCCGAAGCAGCGCTCCGCTTCTACGCTTCTGAGAACAAAGGGTCGACCGACGAGCGTCTTGAGCCTTGCGGCTTGCCGCAAGGGTTGAGCAGCGAGGAGGCGACTCCGTTTATTCGTAGCGGAGAGCGTCTATGGGATCGAGCCCCGCCGCCTTCGCGGCCGGGACGATGCCGAAGATGATGCCGACAGCCGCGCTGAAACCGAAGCTCAGACCGATGGCCCACAGGGGCACGAAGGCGTCCGGGAAGCCCGGTAGCGCGGAAGCGACCGCGAGGCCGATGCCATAGCCGATCGCCACACCCACGAGGCCACCCGCCATGCAGATCGCGAGCGCTTCGACCAGGAACTGGAGCAGGATGTCCTGGCGCGTGGCGCCGAGCGCTTTGAGGATACCGATCTCGCGGGTTCGCTCCGTGACCGACACCAGCATGATGTTCATGATGCCGATGCCGCCGACGAGCAGCGAGATGCCCACGATGCCGCCGGACACCAGGGTGATCGTGTCGATGATCGAGTTGAACGACTCGGTCAGCTGCTCGGCGCTCTGGATGCGGAAGTCGTCCGGCTCGCCGGCCTTGAGCCCGTGCTGCTGGCGCAGGAGCCGGCGGATGCGGTCCCGGATCTCGTCGATCCGATCGATGTCGTCGATCAGGAGCTGGATCTGGATATCGAGGTCGCGCGAGGTGCCCATGAGGCGCCGCGCAGTGCCGTAGGGCATCAGCACGTAGTCGTCCTGGGAGAAGCCGAGCAGATCGCCCCGGGTTTCCATCACGCCGATGATCTTGCACCACTGCTCCCCGACCCGGAAGAAGGTCCCGATGGGATCGTCCGGCAGCTCGAGGTTCTCGACGACATCGGCGCCGACCGTGCAGACCAGTCGCCGGCGCTCGTCGTCCGAGCGGCTGAAGAATCGGCCGCCCTCCGGGTAGAGCTGATTCACCTCCGCGTAGGCCGAGCCGATACCGATCACGCGCGTGAACGATGTCTGCGTGCGGTAGCTGACCTGCCCCTGGCCACCGGTCTGGGTGAACAGCACCGGCGCGATGTGGGAGATGCCGTCAATGCGTCGCTCGATGGCCTCCAGGTCCTCGTGGCGCAGCTTCGCGAAGCGCCCCTGGAGCTGCTGCTTGAAGGGCGTGAATGATCGGATGGTCAGCGAATTGCCGCCGAGCCCCTCGAACTGGGCGTTCACCGTGTAGGAGAGGCCCTGGACAATCGACACCACGGCGATGACCGAGGCCACGCCGATGATGATGCCCAGCGCGGTCAGCAGGGATCGGAAGCCGTGGGCACGGATCGAGTCGCCGGCGGAGCGGAGGCTTTCGACCAGCATCGACATCAGACCACGTCCCTCTCGCGCTGCTTGTCCATGACGATCTTGCCGTCGATCAGCTTGAGCTCGCGCAGGCAGTGATCCGCGATCTCGGGCTCGTGCGTCACCATGAGAATCGTCTGCCCCTCGTCGTGCAGCTCGTCGAAGAGCCCCATGATCTCACGCGTCGTCGCGCTGTCGAGGTTACCGGTGGGTTCATCGGCGAGCAGGATCGCGGGGTGACCGACGAGCGCTCGGGCGATGGCCACGCGCTGGCGCTGGCCGCCGGAGAGCTGGTTCGGCAGCGAGTCGAGGCGGTTGCCGAGTCCCACGCGATCGAGCGCCCGCGCGGCAAGCTCGCGGCGCTCCTTGATCTTGATGCCGCGGTAGACGAGCGGCTGCATGACGTTCTTCTGCGCACTCGCCCGCGGCAACAGGTTGAAGCTCTGGAAAATGAAACCGATCTCGCGGTTGCGGACCTGCGCGAGCTCCTGCTCGGACATGTCCCCGACCCGGGATCCGTTGAGCTCGTAGTCGCCCTCGCTCGGCTTGTCGAGGCAGCCGAGGATGTTCATCAGCGTCGACTTGCCCGAGCCCGACGGGCCGGTGATGGCCATGTACTCGTTCCGCTGGACATCCACATCAACGCCGTCGAGGGCGTGCAGCACCTGGTCGCCCATCGTGTAGGTGCGACGCACGCCACGGATCCGGATCAGCGTGTCGTCATCACGCGTCATCGTCGTCCTGCTGCTCCTCGACGGTGACCGGATCGCCCTCCCGCAGGTCGCGCAGGGTCCGATAGGGGCCGGAGATCACCTGCTGCCCCTCGTCGAGACCGGCCGTGATCTCCTGGGCGCTGTCGCTGGAGATGCCGAGCTCGACGTCGCGCCGCTGGGCTTGCCCGTCCACCATCAGGAACACGTAGGTCTTCTCCTCGAGGCCCGCCACGTCCTCGGCGTCGAGATCGATCTCCGGCTCTTCGTAAAGCACGGCCTGCACGGGGACCGACACCGCGTTGTCGCTCGACTCCGTGTAGATGTCGACGCGCGCGCTCATGCCGGGGCGTACGCCCAGCGACTCGGGGTCGTCGAGCTTGATCTTCACCTCGAAGGACAGCCCCTGCTGACCGGTGGCCCGCCGCGCCATGGTGGCGATCGACTCGACGCCGCCGGGCAGCGCGTCGTCCGGGTAGGCCGCCGCGAAGACGTCGGCCCGCTGGCCCTCGATGACCTGGGCGATGTCGGCCTCGTCGACCTGCACCTCGACCAGCATCTCCGAGGGATCGGCGATGATCACGAGGGTCGATCCGGGGATGTTGGTCGTGCCGGCGATCACCGTTTCGCCGACCTTGACGTCGACCTGAATGACGATGCCGTCGATCGGGGAGCGGATCTCGGTCCGGTCGAGGCGCTCGCGAGCCTGGGCGAGGGCGGCCCGCGCCTGCGACAGCGACTCCTCGCGTGACCGGAGATCCACCCGCGCCAGGGCCAGCTCGTTCTCGACGAGGTCGTAGGTGTCCTCATCGATCAGGTTGCGAGCGAACATGCCCTGCTGGCGCTCGAAGCGCCGCTCGATGTTCCGGATCGCGACACGCTGGCGCTCGATCGCGATCTCCTGCAGCCGGACGTTGGCCTCTTGCTGCTCGACCGCCGCCTCGAAGGCCTCGGGGTCGAGGCGGATGATCAGGTCACCGGCCTGGACGCGATCGGCTTCCTCGACGTTCAGCTCGGTGACCCGTGCAATCACCTCGGAGCGCAGCTGGACCTGCTCCCGGTAGGCGAGCGTGCCGGACGCCAGGATCGAGCTCTGGATGATGCCTCGCTCGACCGTCGCGACCTCGACTTCCTTCTCGCTGGTGCCGCGGGTCGACCGGGACCACAGGACAGCAGCAACCAGCGCGGCCGCGATGGCCGCGAATACGAGGAGCTTCCGCATCAGATCAGCGCCGCCCAGATCCCGAAGATCAGCGCCCAGGGCAGGCACGCGATGATCGTTGAGGCCACCATGGACGCGCCGGTCCAGATGCGATAACCGATACTCATGAGCCCCAGCATCCAGAAGTTGACCACCGTTAGCGAGTTGCCCCAGGTGAACCAGGGCTCGCCGGGCTCGGCGCCGATGATGAGCGAATTGATCGACAGCGGTATCAGGCTGTCCTGACCGAGCTGGTTCGAGGCCGCCGTGAAGATCACCACGAACATGGCGATCGCGTTGAAGATGCCCGGAAATGCGGTCCACGCGGAGAAGGCGAACCACTGCCCGAAGCGGATCTCCGCGCCGGTGGACACCTTGTTGGCCAGGTGGAGGTAGGCCGCCTGGATCACGTAGACCAGGAAAACGATGACCACGATGCCGATGACCCCGAAGATCATGCTCTGCTGCGGCGACATGAAATCACGCACGGCCTGCGCGGACTCGGGCGGCGAATCGGGCGGCAGCGTGCGGATCGTCTCGTTGACGAGCCACTCGAAGTCGACCCAGTTGACGTAATAGAGATTGCCGACAATCGGCAGCGCGATCGAAATCAGCAGCGGCCACCAGAGCCAGCTGGTGCGTTCCTTCACCTCGGTCAGCGCACGAACGGGCGCCGCGATGATGTCGGTCAACGCATTGATGACGGTGTAGTTCTGAGTATTCATTTGACCCCCACGATCGACCGCGCTCGAAAAAGCGCGCTTCTCCCCTCGATCCCCGTCGGCGCCTGGCCGACCCCACGGGCCCGCATTCGGACCGCGGCTGAGTGTAGATCCTGCGCTCGGATGCTGCGAGCCCCAAAGGTCACGCGAAGCCCGCTACCATGGCGGATCCGGACCCGGAGAACGACACCATGCGCGCGCTGCTGCTCCTCCTCGCTCTACCCGTCTCCGCCCTCGCACAGGGCATGGACATCTGGCTGTTCGACCGGTCGGCCGAGCTGAAGCTGGTCACGCGCGTCACCGACCGCGAGGGCTACGACAACCAGCCGGCGTTCACGCACGACGGCAAGGCGCTGCTGTTCAGCTCCGACCGGGCGGGCGAGCAGATCGACCTGTTCCGTTTCGTCATTGCGACCGGCGAGATCGAAAACCTCACGAACACGCCGGACGAGAACGAGTTCTCGCCCCAGGACTGGCGCGGCGAGGCGCTCATGTTCGTTCTCCAGGAAGGCGTGCCGTACCAGCACCTGTGGCGCCGCGCCTGGGACGGCGGCGAACGGGAACGCGCGCTGACCTCCTATGTGCCCGTCGGCTACTACGCCCGCAACGAGGGCGGCACGCTGTTCTGGGGGCGCTATGCCTACGCGCTGTTCCACGAGGCCGCGGACGCTGACGTCGGACCCGGCGCCGGTGAGTCGCTGCGCGTCATCGACCAGGCGGGCCGCAGCATCCATGCGATTCCCGACAGCATGGACTTCTCCTTCGTGCACAAGCAGCTCGACTGGCAGTGGGTCATCAAGCGGCTCGACCCGGCCACGGGCGCCATTACGCCGCTGGCCCCGATCTCGAACGCGAACGAGGACTACTGCTGGACACCCGACGATCAGATCCTCATGGCCCGGGGCGCCACCCTGCTGAGCTTCGACCCGAGCGGCGAAAACGGCTGGCAGGAGGTCGGCTCCCTCGCAGCACCGGGTTTTGAGACCGGAGGCCGCTGCACGGTCAGCCGCGACGGCCGGCATCTCGCCTTCGTCAGCCCGCGCTAGCAGCCTGCCGGACCGAAGGAATCGTCGCGAGCCGTCGCTCCTGTTGCGCCGCGTTCGCGTTCGGACCGGCAACGGCACGTGGAGGGACCCCGGCGGTCCGTTCACCCGTTGACCATTCGGCATGGCGCACTATCGTTTGATGATGAAGATGAGAATCCGGTCCCTTTCCCTGGTCCTCCTGCTTGCAGCCAGCGCCGCGTCGGCGGTCCCGCGCTGGCACTGGGAAGATGATTTCAGCCGGCGGGAGCAGGCTCGGCTCGTCGCCTGGATCGAGCATGCCGACCGGGGTATCGAAGCCCTCTTCGGTGATCTGCCCTTCGCCTACGACGTTCACTTCCACCGCCTCGACAACCGCGGAGAGCCCGTTCCCTGGGCCAACACGTCCAAGCGCTACAACGGCCGCGCCGTGAACTTCCACGTCGACGTGCGCCACAGCCAGGAGGACTTCATCGCCGACTGGACGGCATCCCACGAGATCAGCCACCTGCTGTTTCCCTACGTCGGCCGCGACGGCATGTGGTTCGCCGAGGGGATCGCCAGCTACATTCAATACCAGGCCATGTACGCGAATGGCGTGCTCAGCTGGGAACAGGCCATCCGGCGCTATGCGGATCGCTTCGACCGCGCCGAGCGCACCAGCCGCGTCGGCAATACGCCGGTCGCCGAGATGCCGCGGAACATCCGCCAAAGCCGCGCGTACGTCCGCATGTACTGGGGTGGCGCCGCCTATTTCCTCGAGGTCGATCGCCG
>JBCCZC010000380.1:0-5829 GCA_039188505.1 Pseudomonadota bacterium
CTCGCTCGCCGGAATCATCGTCAACAATGCCATCGTTCTGATCGACCGAATCGAGATCGAGGAGGCGTCCGGCCTCTCACCGTACGACGCGGTGATCAAGGCCTGCGTCATGCGCCTGCGCCCCATCGTGATGACGACGATCACGACCGTGCTCGGGCTGCTGCCCCTGATCCTGTCGAAGGACCCCCTGTTCTACGGCATGTCCAACGCCATGGCCTTCGGCCTGGCCGTGGGGACCATCCTAACGCTGGGGGTCGTGCCGGTTCTCTATGCCTTGCTCTACCGTGTTCATCAGCCCATGCAAGCCGCGTGACCCGGTGCTTCATCGGGTCGCGGGTTCGGGGTTGTAGGCTTTCCGCAGAGCATCATATTGGTCGCGCTGAGCCTGCGCTTCCTCAGCGCTCTTGGGTCCTGGACCCGCAACGGGCACACCGTTGCTGTCATAGGTAATGGATCGGAACTCATAGAAGTCGAAAAACGCGCTCAGATACAGGCCCTGGCGATGTTTCAGGTCCGGGTAGGCTTCCAGCATTGCCGCGATCAGCGCATCCGATGACGGCGCTTCAGCGACCGCCTTGTCATAGGCAAGGATATAGTCGCGCGTGTGCTCGAGCGCATCATCTGGACCGAGCTCGGGCAGGCTGCTCTCGGGCATGTGCCCTGGAATTACACGATCGAATCCACGTTCGAGCCAGGATTCCAGCTGCTTCACCCACAGGGCCCGGCTCTCGGTGGAACTGCCACCCATGAAGACATGCGCGTCGAAGTAGACGGCGTCGCTGGGCAAGAGCGTATTCAGGCTCGGAATGAACAGTGCGACGTGGGGCTCATCGGGGTAGCCGAAGCCCACGTCACCGACGATGCCCTTCCAGATTTCGACGGTCTCGCCGTCGATGGTGATCGTCCCGTCGGCGTAGTCCTCGACAGGAATGCTCGGCACGGCCGCATTGTCGCCGAGATTCTGGGCTGCAAACTGGTCGTCATAGGGCGCCCGAACCCGCTGCAGACGACCCACCTCGGGTGACGCGATGAACCGGGCGTCCGGGAAACGCTGTTTCAGGATGGCAGCGCCCTGGTGATGATCGAAGTGGGCGTGGGTCAGAAAGATGTATTTCAGTTCGCGCCCGGTCTCCTCGATGCGATCCGCGAGCCGATTGGCCGAGGACCTTGTGCCCTGAGCGCAAACGACCATCATCTCGCTTGGACCGGAGATCAATACCGAGGTCACGTTGATCTCAGTCGGCGCCGATACGAATAGTTCAAGGGCAAGCGCTGTCTCGTCTTGCGCCCAGGACAGCGTGCAGCCGCTGAGGCAAAGAATGGCCATGGCGAATTGCGTAGCGCGCAGATTGATGGGTGATTTCATCTGTTTCATTTCCATTTCTGATGGCCCCGGAGGGCTTCCATGTGTGCGACGACGGGCAATCGGTTGCTACCCGCGCTCGCACGGGCCGCGTCGTCGTCCGTTCTCGAGAAGGTCGTCCGGGTCAGGCGGCATTCGTCCGGGCCCAGGAACTCACGTCCGCGAAGTAACGGGCGACCTCTCGGCGGGTCAACAGGCCCAGCGCGATGAACTGCGCGAGCATGCAGACACCGATGCCGCCGTAGACAAGCATGGGTGATGCCAATTCCGCTGGCATCGGGTGGAACAACTGGGTGATGAGGCCCTGCGAGTAATCGAATACGCCGATGGCGTTGTAGGCCACGAGCACGCCCCAGAGCTGGAGGCCGCGCCGAAACCAGAAGAGATAGAGCATCACCGGCACGAGCAGCCCGAGCACGGCATCAGCGAGCCATGGCCCGAACCAGGCGTCCGGAGAGATGCCGCCGAACGACTCGATCGTCGGCAGGAAGAAGACGGTCTGGGCGCGAAAGACGGTCGCGGCCATCAGCAGTGCAATCGACAACTTGATACGCGGATTCAACGGCGGTTACTCCTGGAGCTGTAGGCAAGTGCCCGTGGGCAGTGGATGCAGCGGAGCGGGCGTGAGAACTCCACACCGGGCAGTCGAGCCCGCGCCCAAGTGCGCGGTAGCTCGGAGCGCAGCTGAGTTGCGGCTGCACCGGTGCGACTCGGCGTTTCCCGCGGCGTCTGAGTCAGGCGATTCGCGAGGCGGGTCATGGCCTGTTCGTTCCTGGTCACGCGTCGGTCACAAGCGGCCGGCCGTTGAGTTGTTGATAGATGAAGCCCGGTGCGATCCGATTCATCACTCTGAGGCGCCTGCTCAGTCCCGGAGCAATCTCGTCGACGCCGTTCTCCAGACCACGCAGCAGTGCCCGGGCGAGTTCACGTGCAGGCAACTTCTCGAGCCCCTCGACGTTGATCCGTTCGCTCATGGGCGTGTCGACGATGGGCGGAAGAAGCTCCACCACGCGCACCGAGGTCTCACCCAGCTGAGTCCTGAGGCATCGCGAGTAGGCGTGGACAAACGCCTTGCTAGCGGAATAGACCGGGGCGGCGGCGAAGGGCACAAAGACCGTGCCGGAGCTGACGTTCACGATGATCGACGGCCGCTGGAGGAGGAGCGGCAGAAATCGATGGATCAATCGTATTGGCCCCACAACGTTGATGTCGATGTCGTCCTGCTGGATGGCCAGGGGCGGGGCTTGGACGACATCAAGGAACTGCGACACCCCTGCATTGTTGACCAGCACGTCCAGGCCCCCTTCGGCTTCCATGGCCTTGACCAGGCCACGGACGGCGAAGTCGTTGGTGACATCACATACGTGAGCCGTCAGTCCGGGGTTCTGCAAGGCAACCCGTTTGAGCTGCGAGGCATCTCTGCCCGTCACCACGACGTCCGCACCCGCGTCCGCCAGGGCACGAGAAACCTCCAGACCGATCCCGGATGACCCGCCGGTCACCAGTACGCGCTTTCCAGTCATCTTCATTGCGACCCTCTGTGCGTCCACGACGCGCGCTGACCGGCGCGTGACAACGCCAGCCCGGCCTCCACAACCAGAGGTTATGCAAGGATCAGTCGTTAGTCAACGATCGTTGATTAATCGTTTTCGGAAATGCTGTGAACTGCCTGGAGCGCAATGTCTCGCAGGACGGACGGTGTTTCGCCAGCCCGGGTCAGTACGAGGAGGGTGATCTTGATGCCATAGAGCAGGCGAGACGATCGACGGATGTCGTCTTCGGACATATTCAGTGTTCCGGCTGCCACGGCATTGCCAAGCGCGCCGGCGAACGCGTCTTCAACCCGACGAAAGTGCAGTTGGATCAGCTTCCGAACATCGGGATCGGTCATGGCGATGGCTTCCCGACAGGTGTTGCAGACGAGGCACCCGAGCTTCCCCTCTTCGGACTGGCCCGATCCTGCGATCGCCAGCAGCAGGTTGCGAATCTCGTCTAGGCCGCCGTGCGTTGCGAGCGGGCGCAGATGCTCTTCGTAGCGCCAGTCCATCGTCCGGCTCAACGCATTCAGGAACAGACGCTTCTTGCTGCCGTAGGACCGGGAGAGCTGTGCCCGGTTCAGCTGCGTCGCTGCCTCGAGCTCCGAGAAGGACGTCCCGGCGTAGCCGAACCGAAGAAAGGTCAGCGCGAGTGCGTCCTTGACCGCATCGGGATCATGCTCTCGGGGGCGTGGCATGGGAGTGGGTCCTCCTACAACCGAAAGCACGATTCGGCAGCCGTCTTGGCGCGATCAACTGCTCACGTCGAGGTAGCCCCTGCCGTCATCGGTGCCGTCGTGCTGGCCGTCATTATAGGCGTGTGACTCCGGTCCTGCCGTTATCCGCGCGCGACGGTCCCGTCGGGGATCCTGTCGAGCACGGCACCGTGCGCTTCCCGGTCCGGAGCGCTAGACTTCCACGCGCGTGCGCTGGCTGGCGAGCAGCGTCGCGACATAGTCGAGCAGTTCGATCTCGGGTGCCGTGAGCTCCGGATGCCAGAAGTCGACGAGGAGCACCTCGCGGTAGTCATCGGTCGGGTTGTTCGCCTCGTGTTCGAAGCTGTCGTCGAACAGGAGGCAGCGGCCTTCGATCCACGGGCGGGTCTCGTCGGCGACCCGGAACCAGGCGCCCTCCGGCACGTGGAGGCCCAGGTGGGCCGTCAGGCGCGTATTCGACACACCGCAGTGCGGTTCGATGTGGGCGCCGGGTTCGAGCCGCGACACCATGGCCATCTCGCCGATGCCCGGGAGTCCGTCGATCAGGTTGCTCGTGAACGGGCAGGTCGCGAGACCGGACTGAACTTGCCGGGAACCATAGCGCAGATGGATGGCCTGCCAGTTGCCGCTGTGGGGCGTCCCGTCGTCGAAGGACCGGCGCGTTTCCCGGGCGGCAGCGAGTTCCCCGCGGATACGATCGGCGTTGGCCTCGAGGACCGCGATACCGGGTAGCAGCGCGGGATCGGGCCAGGGATCGGCCGTGAGACCCGGGAAGTACCGCGTCGGACGCTGGAGCGGATGCTCCGGCGGCTCGCCCTTCTCGAAGCCGGTCATGCGCCAGAAGGCGTGGTCCATCCGCGCGAGAGCGTCCTTGCCATGGCGTTCCTTGGCCGCCTTCAGCCGTCGGTGGATGCGGGCGACGATCGGATTCATCGCGCCCGCCCCGTCAGGCGATCTGCCGTTTGGCGAGGGAGGCGAACAGGCCGTCCAGCTCCATCAGCTCGTCGTAGGATCCCGCCTCGGCGACCTCGCCCTTGTCGAGCACGTAGATCGTATCCGCATCGACGATGGTGCTGAGCCGGTGCGCGATCGCGATCCGCGTCGCCTGCATCCGGTTCATGCTCTCGGTCACGATGGCCTGGGTCTTGTTGTCCAGCGCACTAGTGGCCTCGTCGAGCAGCATGATCCGCGGGTTGTGGACCACCGCGCGAGCGAGCAACAGCCGCTGGATCTGGCCGCCGGAGAAGCCCCCGCCGCCTTCCATGACGTAGGTGTGCATGCCCATGGGCATCATCTTGATGTCCTTGTCGAGACCGACCTTGCGCGCGGCCTCCCAGGCGTCCTCTTCGGTGAGCGAGGAGGTGCCGACGATATTGCGGAAGATGTCGACGGGCAGCACCTGGCTGTCCTGGAGCACCACGCCCATCTGTTGCCGTACGCCGCGGATGTCGAGCGTCGAGAGCTCCTTGCCGTCGAAGTAGA
Source organism: Pseudomonadota bacterium (assembly GCA_039188505.1). Classification (GTDB taxonomy): domain Bacteria; phylum Pseudomonadota; class Gammaproteobacteria; order Xanthomonadales; family SZUA-38; genus JBCCZC01. The sequence goes on from JBCCZC010000380.1 coordinate 5,097, forward strand.
CACTGCCCTTCTCGGGCGTCTCGAAGCCAACGGTGAGGCGCATGAGCGTCGACTTGCCGCAGCCCGAGCCGCCAACGAAGGCCACGAATTCGCCCGGCCGGATCTTCAGCGACACGTCCTTGATGATCCAGGGGCCGTCCGGGTCGTAGCGGAAGTGGACGTGTGAAAGCTCGATCTCACCGGTGAGCTCGCCCGGGTCGTCCTTGTTCTCGTCGACCTCCGCCGGTGTGGTGATGATCGGCTTGAGGCGCTCGTAAAGCGGCAGCGCGCGAAGCAGATTCAGGGAGGCGTCGCTGAGTGCCAGGGAGGCCGCCATGAAGGCCCCGAAGGCAGCGTTGAAGGCGATGAATTCACCGGTCGTCATGCCCGGCGTGGTCGCTTCCTTGCCGCCCGTCAGGAAGACGAGGCCCGAGAAGATGGCCATGGACGCCAGGACCGGGAACGCGCTGTTGAAGGTCACCACGAAGTTCTGGATCGTGCCGATCCGGAACGACAGCCGTCGCACCTTGGCGAAGTCGATCGACCAGGTATAGAAAGCATGGTTCTCCGCGCCGCTGGTCCGGAGCTTCGAGACGCCGTTGAGGAGCTGGAGCACGAGGCTGGCGATCTTGCCGTTGAGCTGCAACTGCTGTCGCTGGAGCCGGATCTGCGCGAAGTTCATCGCGAAGGTAAAGGCCACGAAGATGGCGGTGAGGCCCATGGCGATGAGGGCGAGCGGCACGCTGTAGACGAA
>JBCCZC010000381.1:0-5823 GCA_039188505.1 Pseudomonadota bacterium
AGCTCAGATTCACCTCGCCGTACTGCTCGCGCAGGACCTGGTAGGAGCTGAAGAGGCCAGACAGCGTCTCGCGCTTCTTCTGTCCGCCGGAGAGCTCACCCAGATACGCACCGCCCTCGACCAGCCGCTCGTAGCCGAAGTAGACGGGCACGAACACGGTGGGGCGGTGCGGGTGTCGCAGATAGTTACGGACGGTCATGGCCAGCATGCCGGTCCGCGGCTCGAGCGCGCGACCGGTGCGTGACCGCGTCCCCTCGATGAAAAACTCCATCGGGACGCCCTTGCGGAAGATCGTCTCGACGTATTCGTGGAAGACGGCGGAATAGAGCGGCTTGGCCCGGAAGCTACGCCGCAGGAAGAAGGCCCCGCCGCGGCGCAGGATCGGTCCGACGACCGGGAGATTGAGATTCACGCCCGCGGCAATGTGCGGGATGACGATACCGACATCGTGGACGATGTAGCTCAGCAGCAGGTAGTCGATATGACTGCGGTGGCACGGCACATAGATGATTTCCGCACCCGCGCTGACGTCCGTGAGATGTTTCAGGTGATGGACCCGGACGCCGTCGTAGATGCGGTTCCAGAACCAGCTCAGCACCCGCGCGAAGACCCGCACGACCGGGTAGGAATAGTCGGCGGCAATCTCCATGGCGTAGCCCCGCGCGCGACGCCGGGCCTTCGCGACGGAGACGCCGTCGCGCTTGGCTGCGGTCTTGATCGCCTCGCGGACCTGGGGCGCGCGCAGGATGTCATCGACAAGGGTGCGGCGGTGCGAGAGGTCGGGGCCAATGACGGACGCCCGGACGCGGCGGAAATGGACGCGAAGTACGCGGGAGATCTTGCGGACCGTGCGCGGCCGGCCGATGCCCTCGTCGATCTGCTCCTGCAGAGAGATCGGGCGCGAGAACTGGACGATGGTCTCCCGGCCATGGATGACCATGCTCAGGAATCGCCGGAATCGACCGGCGACGGGCCAGTTCTCGGAGAACAGGATCCGCCAGAGTCCGGTTTCCTTGTCGGGGGTCCGCCCGAGGAACACGGACACGGGGACCAGCTGCACGTCACTGCACGAGCCGGACTCGACCGCCTCGATGAGGGCTGACAGCTGCCCGAGGTGCTCGCGCAGGTCGGTGCGGCGCACGAACACGCCGCGGATGCGCTGCAGCTGAATCGTCGAGCGCATCTCCGGCCCGCCCTCGAGCGGCAGCTCATCGAGCGGCATCGGCAATCCCCGGGCCTCGCAGAGCTGCTGCAGAATCATCACGTTCGACACCGCGTCGGAGTCGAGCATGTAGCAGACGGGAGCATCCCGATCGAACTCCGGCTCCGGCGGCAGCATCTGCGCCCGCACGAGCAGCTTCACCACACGCCCGAAGAGCGCGTAGAAGAAACGGGCGGAGCGGAAGCGGCTGCGGTTGCTCATCGGGGTCGCAACGGTCGGATCGAGGATTTGGGACCTTTCATTGTCCTCGACGCGGGAACACCAGCGCAAGCAAGCTTTCGGCCCACAGGCCGAATTGCCGAACCGGGCGCGGCGGCCGCACAACGACGTGCGGCCATTTTCGGCGCCGGCGCCGAAACTGTGAGGGCTTCGAAAACCGCGCTTTTCGGAGCCCGGCTCCGGATCGGCCAGGGATGGCCCATTTCCGGCACCCGACCCGCTGCTGCGACCGGCGCCCCGACCTTTGCCATTGCGGGGCGTCGATCGGCCGAATTACCAAGCGAAGGCACCACGGCCGCACAGGGACGTGCGGCCATTTTCGGCGCCATCGCCGAAAATGTGAGGGCCTCGAAAACCACGCTTTTCGAGGCCCGGCTCCGGATCGGCCAGGGATGGCCGATTCCAGAGAAAAACTAAGCTAAGCTCTCGGCATGCCCGCCGACTGCACGATCTGTCTCTGGTCCGGCCCCCGCAACGTGTCGACAGCGTTGATGTACGCCTTCGCAGAGCGAGCGGACACCGAGGTCATGGACGAACCGCTCTACGCCCACTACCTACGCGTCAGCGGCGCCGAGCATCCCGGCCGTGCGACGGTGCTGGCCGGCCAGGATCGGAATGGCCCCCGCGTCATCCGGGACGAGGTCCTGGGGCCCGCGACGAAGCCGGTCCGCTTCTGCAAGATGATGGCCCACCATCTGGTCGAGCTCGACTGGGACTTCATGGACGAGACCGTCAACGTCATCCTGACCCGGGATCCGAGCGAGGTGCTCCGCACGTTGACCGTTCAGATTCCCCAGGCCGCGCTGCGGGACGCCGGCTAAGGCACCCAGGCGAAGATCCTGGAGCGCGAACTTGCCCGCGGCCGCGATCCGCTCGTGCTCGACGCCCGGGAACTGCTGCTGGACCCGCCGAGGGTCCTGCGCGAACTCCTCCAGCGGATCGGCTTGACCTTTGATCCGGGGATGCTCTCGTGGCCTGCCGGACCGCGCCGCTACGACGGCGTCTGGGCCCCGCACTGGTACCACAATGTCCACAAGTCCACGGGCTTCAATCCGTGGAAGCCCAAGACCGATCCTTTCCCGGCGGCGATGGAACCGGTCCTCGAGGCCTGCCGCCCCTACTACGAGGAACTGCTGGCCCATGCCATCACCGCCGCCTGAGGAACTGGCCGCGCACCTGCCGGACCCCCGCAACGCCGACATTTTCGTCCACGTCGGCGGCCGGCTCGTCCCGCGCGCCGAAGCCCGAGTGTCCGTCTTCGACTCCGTTGTCCAGGGGGGCGACGCGGTCTGGGAGGGTCTGCGAATCTACGCCGGTCGCATCTTCCACCTCGACCACCACCTTGATCGCCTGGAGGCCTCGGCAAAGGCGCTGGCGTTTGCGGACATTCCGGCCCGCGAGGACGTCAAGCGGGCGATCTTCGAGACGCTGGAGAAGAATGGGATGCGAGACGGGGCCCACATCCGGCTGACGCTCACGCGCGGGGAAAAGGTCACCTCCGGCATGAGCCCCGGCTTCAACCGCTTCGGTTCGACCCTCATCGTGCTGGCCGAGTGGAAGGCGCCGGTCTACGACGCGGACGGCATCCAGCTGATCACCGCATCGGTGCGCCGCAACGATCCGCAGTGCCTCGATTCGAAGATCCACCACAACAACCTGCTCAACAACATCCTCGCCAAGATCGAGGCAAACCTCGCAGGCGTCGAGGATGCTCTGATGCTCGACGTGAACGGATTCCTGGCCGAAACCAATGCCACCAACGTGTTCCTGGTCCGCCACGACCGGTTGATCACGCCGACCGCCGACGCCTGCGTGCCCGGTATCACCCGAGCGACGGTGATGGGGCTCGCGCCTGAGGTCGGCCTGCCGCTCGAGGAACGCAACGTGACGCCAGCCGAGGTCTACGGTGCGGATGAGTGCTTCACGACCGGCACCATGGGCGAGCTCGCGCCCGTCCTCGCAGTCGATGGCCGGACCATTGGCGATGGGACCGCCGGGCGCTGGACGCGGACCCTGCAATCCGCCTACCGTCAGCTCACTGCGACCAGCGGCGAACCCCTCCCCTTCTGACCCGAGACGACGACCCATGCCAGCCACCAGGACCCTGCCAATCCTTGCCATGCTCCTCCTTGCAGCGGGCTGTGCACCGCCGACCGAAGACGAGATCCGCCAGGCCGAGGAGGCGCGCCTCGAGCTCCAGGAGTACTGCGAGGATCTGCGCGAGGAGATTGACGACGCCCGCGGCGGCCCGCTGTTCCAGGCCACCAACCAGGAACGCTACAACCGCGAGTGCCTCGGTGCGAGCTACCCCCAACCCGGCGACGGCTGATGTCAGAGCTGCCGTTCAGCGAGGCGGCTGACCGCAACCGCGAACCGATCCTCGATGCGCTGCGCGACGTCGCCGCACCCGGGGACCGCGTCGTCGAGATCGGCTCGGGCACCGGACAGCATGCTGTCCACCTGGCGCCGGCGCTCGAGGCCGTCTGGCAACCGACGGAGCTGCCCGGACAGCTGGAGTCGATCGAGGCCTGGCGCGCCATGGCCGGGACGGCCGCCGTCCTGCCAGCGCTCGAGCTCGACGTCACCGGCGGCTGGCCCGAGGGGCCCTACGACGGCGCCTTCTCGGCCAATACCGCCCACATCATGCCGTGGGAGTCGGTCCTCGCGATGCTGGCGGGCGTGGCGCGGGTGCTGCGGCGGCAAGGCTGGTTCGCGCTTTACGGGCCGTTCAACGAAGACGGGGCGTTCACGAGCGACGGCAACGCGCGGCTCGACGCCTGGGCGCGCGAACGCTGGCCCGGCGCCGGCCTGAGGAACCTCGAGGCGGTCGGCTCGGCCGCGGCCGATGCGGGTCTGGCGCCGGCGGGAGTGCAGCGCCTACCGGCCAACAACCTGCTCCTGTTGTTCCGCGTCGGGCCTTGAGTCGCTCGCTCCCGAGCTCCATTTTCTCAATGCCTGACCGCTCCTCGAGACTGCGAGAGTCCGCCCATGAGCTTCACCGTTGATGTCGATCCCGCCCTCACCGACGCCGAGCGCTATGCGTCACTGCTCGACCAGGCCCGGGCCCTGCTCGCGGACGAGCGCGACCCCATCGCCAACGCTGCCAACCTCGCGGCGCTGATCTTTGCCGGCAGTCCCGGGCTCAACTGGGCCGGCTTCTACTTCTACGACGGCACCGAGCTGGTGGTCGGCCCGTTCCAGGGGCTCCCCGCCTGCGTGCGAATTCCCCTCGGCCGCGGCGTCTGCGGGACGGCTGCGGAGAGCCGTGAGACGCAGGTGGTGGATGACGTGGATGCCTTTCCCGGACATATCGCCTGCGACGCCGCGTCGCGGTCAGAGATCGTCGTCCCGCTGGTCCGGGACGGACAGCTGCTCGGGGTCCTCGACATCGACAGTCCGGAGCGCGCGCGCTTCGGTCCCGAGGACCGCGCGGGCTTCGAGGCGTTGGCGGACGCCTGGGTCGACGCGACGGCCTGAGCCTTTTCCGGGGATCGCATCCGGTGCCTCAGTTCCCGGTGATCGCGCGCGTGGGGCTCGCCTGATCGGCCGCCACCCTCACAGTGGCCCGGGCGTCGCTCGATCGGCTACCTGTTTGTGGCAGCGAGGTGGGCCACCAGGGGGCCATCCGGTGCAGCGGGACACCGGCGATGTCACCGGACGAGGCATGTCAGGATGCCGTGGCGGAAGCGCAGGCTTCGGATCAGTCTCGATTGCATGACCACCCCGGCCTCACCGACGCGATTCCCGGACTCGCCCCACGGGGGTCGCGTGCCACTCCGGAAGGTGTACTATCACCAGTCCGACAGCCAACCTGGGAGAAGGACGCATGCTCGGACTGATTCTGGCAGCGGCGCTGAGCGCCGCCCCTGCGGAGGAGGCGCCCGCCAAGACCGCCTTCGACACGACCCTCAAACTCGAAGGCACGCTCATGCGCGTTGGACCGCCCGTTGACGCAGACCATGCGCCAAAGCGCTTCGAGGTACAGCTCCAGGCCGTCGGACTCGCCGCTGTTGACGACGGCAAGGGTGGCACCATCGTCACCCATGAACATCCCGGGGCCGGCAGCGACGAGTCCGTCGAGGCGCACGGGCGCGACGAAGGCCACTCCCATGGGCACGGCCAGAGCCACCATCACGGGCCCGAGTCGCCGGAGGATCAGGAATGAACGTCCGTCGCCTCCTTGCCCTGTTCGGACTGCTGCTCTCGGGCGGCGCCATGGCCCAGGTCGAGCTGCCGCTCGACACCAACGTCCGCTTCGACGTCGGACCCGTTGCATCGGAGCAGGAAACGCTCGTCTTCCAGGGGCTCTTCTTCCGTACGCCGCCGAACACGGCGCGCTTCTCCATGGAGGTCTTCGACGCGTCCGGCTTTTCCGGCGTGAC
>JBCCZC010000382.1:0-5782 GCA_039188505.1 Pseudomonadota bacterium
ATACCGCTGTATCTGATCTTCCACGCCGGCAACATCATCACCGCGCTCCCCGACTATCCCTCCGATCGGCAAGGTGGCAAGCGCACCTTCCCGGTCCGTTACGGTGAACCGATGGCTCGGCTCACGGCGCTCCTGGTTCTGGCCCTGGCTTACATCACGGTCGTTCCCACGAGTCCGCCGCTCGCGCCACCGTCTCTCGCTGTCATTGTGATTCCAGCCGCGCTGCTGCTCGCCCTGATCGTCATCTCCGGCACGCTCCGGAAGGCCGATGCTGCGGCGTGGTCGGCCTGCAAGCGCTTCGTCAACTGGACATCCGCGAGTCAGGCCTGGCTCCTGGGCGCCTGGGTGGTCGCCCTGCTGCTCGAGGGCCGCGCATGAGAATCGCGATCATCGGTAGCGGCATCGCCGGGCTCAGCGCCGCCTGGCGGCTGAGCCAGGACCATGAGGTCACGATCTTCGAGAAGTTCGGACACCTCGGCATGGATGCCCATTCGTTGGACGTGCGCGGGGAGGGCGGCAACGCCCGGGTCGATGTGCCCATGCGGGTCTTCTTCGATGGGTTCTATCCGACGCTGACCGCGCTTTACCGGGAGCTTGGAATCGAGTTCCGGCCGGTCAACTACTCGGCGTCCTTCGGTGAACTGCACGACGGGACCTACTTCCGGTATCACAACTACAAGTTCGCCGGGCTTTCGGTCCCCTTCCTCAAGGGCAGTGGCGCACTCAAGGGGAAGTCCCTTCGGATCGGCTGGGAGATCCTGCGGTTCTTTCGTCGATCGCGGCAATCGCTGGCGCAGGGCATCTCGGACGACACCACGCTCGCGCGCTATCTGCAGGAGAACGGCTATTCCCGCGAGTTTGCCGAGGGCTTTCTCTATCCCGCCTTCTCCGGGATCTGCACGTGCAGCCAAGAGAGCATCCGCGCCTATCCGGCGCGGGTGATCCTTGAATATCTGAGCAGCGGACTGCTGTTCTCCTCGGTTCAGCGGGTCACGCGCGGAACCCAGGAGGTCGTCGAGCGGTTGGCTCGCGGCGTGCACCAGGTCAACCTCCACGCGCCGGTCGAGGGGATCGTCCGCGGCGATGCGGGTGTCGATGTCTTGACGGCAGGCGGCAGGCCAACCTTCGATCACGTGGTGATTGCCACGCAGGCCAATCAGGCCGGCCGGATCTTGCGGGACGCTTCGCCGGACGAACGCCGGCTGCTGGCCTCGTTCTCCTACGAGCCCAGCCGCGTGGTCATGCACCGGGACGCAAACCTTGCGCCCCCCGGTGGGCCCCGGGCCTGGGCACCGGTGAATTTTCTCCTGTCCGATCCTGCGGCCGCGCCCATGGCGACGATCTGGATGAACGCCATCCAGGCCATACCCGGGACCGGACCAGTCTTCCAGACGTGGAACCCCCTGATTGTGCCGGAGCCATCACTCGTGCTCGGGGAAGCCCACTTCGAACGACCGGTCGTCAATCGCGAGTCGCTGCGGGGACTCGAACTCCTGTCCCGGCTCCACCGGGAAGAACATCGCCGCATCTGGTTCTGCGGTTCCTATGCCGGGCACGGCATTCCGCTGCTTGAGAGTGCAACGACGTCGGCCCTTGCGGTCGCCGAAAGGCTGGGATGTCGACGGCCCTGGGGCACCGCGAAGCGGCCGGTCCATGAGGCGGTGCCGGGCTAGCTGTGAACCCGAATACGACCCATGATGTTGCCGTCATCGGTGCGGGTCTCGGTGGAATAGCCACGGCGTACTTCCTCAAACACCAGTGTCCCCAGCTCGACGTCGTCGTAATCGATGAGCGTCAGCCGATGAGCTACACGAGCGCCCAGTCCGGGGACAACTATCGCAACTGGTGGCCCCACCCGGTGATGCGCGCGTTCACCGACGACAGCATCACGCTCGTCGAGCAGCTCGCCCGCGACAGCGAAAACGCCATCGCCTTGAAACGTCGCGGCTACCTGCTCGCAACGCGGCGGACGTCGGCTGACGACCTGGTCGCGGCTCTTCACGCCGGCTACGCCGATCCATCGCTGGTGCGGGAGCACGGCGAGGCTGCGGGGGGCTACCGTCCGCCGGGCGCCGATTGGGCCGCAGAACCGGACGGCGTCGACGTGCTGTCCGGTCGTTTCCTGCTCGAGCGACACTTCCCGATGCTGTCCCGCGACATCCGCCATGTCCTGCACGTCAGGCGCGCAGGAGATTTCAGCGGCCAGCAGCTGGGGCAGCTGCTTCTGGAGCGCTTCCGGGAGCTGGGGGGGCAGCGCCGGCGCGCGAGGGTGGATCGGATCGAGAAGGCGGGCGGCTTCGCGCTGCAGTTGAGCGGCGGCGACGCGGTGGAGACGATCCTTGTCGATCGCGTGGTGCTTGCCGCGGGGCCGATGGTCGGAAAGCTGGCGAGCCCGCTCGACATCGATCTGCCCATCGCCAATACCTATCAGCAGAAAGTCGCCTTCGAGGATGTGAAGGGCGCGGTCTCCAGGACCATGCCGTTTGCCATCGATCTCGACGCGGCGAACTTTGCCTGGACCGACGACGAAGCCGCGTTTCTTGCGGAGGACCCGGGGACCCGCTGGCTGACCGGTGACCTTCCGGGCGGCCTGCATTGCCGGCCGGAGGGCTCGGGCCGCTGGGTCAAGATGGGCTGGGCCTGGAACCGCGAGCACAGCGAGCCGGCGGCGGAGCTCCTCGAAGACCCCCGGCGCCTGGACCTGTTTCCCGAGCTGCTGATTCGCGCTGGCAGTCGGTTCCTGCCCGCGCTGGCCCCCTACCGCGAGGACATGCCGCGGCGGTACTCCCATTACGGCGGCTACTACACGATGACGGCCGAGAATTGGCCGCTGATCGGGCCGACGCCGGTCGACGGCGTGTTCCTCGTCGCGGCCCTGTCCGGTTTCGGCACCATGGCTGCCTGCGGCGCCGGTCGCCTGTGCGCCACCTGGATGAGCGAAGGCGAACTGCCGGCTTACGCCGACGCGCTGAGTCTCGGCCGCTATCGGAACGAGTCCCTCATGGCCGCGCTTCGCGGAGCGCCGCGCGGCGTCCTCTGAGCTGGAGCTGCGGGACCTGCTCGTCACTACGGCGCGGCGACATGATCGGGCCGCCACCGAGCCACGGCGGCCTCGCCGACCACCGCTGCAGCGTGCTCCTGGACGCGTTCCGGGGCGAGCAGGCCGCTTCTCAGGCCCGCCAGGAACCACGTCTCGAAGCTGCCGCCCGCATCGGCGAAGCCGTCCTCGCGCATGGCGTGGTAGAGCGCGGCCGCGAACAGGTGCATGCCGCCGTCAGCATGGCGCCAGCGTTGTCCCGGGTCCCTTGCAAAGCCCAGCCGGTCGGCCACGATCTGGTCGAGGGCCTGCGTCGCACCCTCGTTGATCACACCCATGAACGAGTTGTAGCCGAACTTCGGATCGTGGTTCTCGACGATCGAGGTCAGCCAGGGATCCTCGCGGAGGGGCTCGAGCAGCCGGAGCAGCTCGGCGTCGTCCAGGTCGAAGGGCGGGTGGAAGATCTCGTGCGCCGCGACGTGCAGCTGCGTGGTCGCCTTCCAACCGTGATACGCGACGAAGCGCTGGCCGAGGATCCGGATCCCGTAGGGCTGCGCGAAACGCGTGATGATCAGCTCGATGCCGGAGTCCAGCGGTCGGCCGAGCAGGCGCTCCTGCTCGGGAATGAGATCGTAGGGGCTGACGGCCGCCAGATTGCGTTCGATGCTGGCGCTGATCTCCGGCAGCTGTGTTGAGCGGTACCAGTCCACGAAGCCGATGTCCCGTAGCGCCACCAGCGCCCGATGCACGACCGGCATCAGCGCTACGACCTGGTCGAAGCGCACGGGGTCCCAGTAGGGTGAGGCCCCGAGCCCTTCCCTGAGGTATGTAACCGGATCGGCGGCCGAGCGGATGACCGCCTCGAGGCTTTCGATCGGCCCGGCGGAGAAGTACAGCGCGAGGGAAGGACCGACGAGCCTGCCAGCACCGGCAAGCGTCGCGTGGATCTCGTCCAGCGCGGCAACACCGTCTGCGCTCATCCGACCGCGCACCAGCGTGATGGACTCGCCGTAGTAGGTGGACTGCAGCTCGTCGCCCGCGGCGGCGCCGAGCAGCAGCAGGGCGTCGAGGCCCTCGGCCGGGCCGACCCGCCATTGGGTCCGCATGCCGCCCTCGGCGGCGTTCGCCGAGCCGGCCGGGGGGCGAGCAGCAGGATCGGCAGCAGGATCAGTACGTTCTTCATTATGGGTAGGCTTCCGGGCGTGGCGCTGTGCCCAAGTAGACGTCGGGAGTCCACCGGCGTCTTGAACGGAATTGATCAGCAGCGTCCGAAGCGCGCCGGTGTCAGCCCCGTCGCCCGCTTCAGCAGCCGGGTCAGGTGCGGCTGGTCGCTGAACCCCGCTTCGGTCGCGGCGTCCGCCGGCCGGGCTCCAGCCGCCAGCAGCGCCATCGCGCACCGCAGGCGACGCTCCCGGCGAAGCTCTGCGGGGCCCAAGCCGAACCAGCGCTTGCAGGCCCGGCTGGCGTGCTCGGCAGTCACGCCGCAGGCGCGGGCGATGCTCGCGATGTCCGTACCGTCCTCGCTGGCCAGCAGCGCCGCCATCCGGGCGAGCCACGGCGCGGGCGCCAGCGCGTCGCAGCCACGCGCCTCCTCGAGCGCCGCGTGACCGGCCTGCACCGGGTCGCGGTCGGCCAATCGGCAGATGGCCTCGGGGTCTGCAGTCTCGACGGCGCGCAGCCCGTCCGTCGCGAGCACGGGCAGGTCGAGCACGACGGCGCCCTCGTGTCCGAAGCGGTTGGCGTGGGCGTGCCACGCCGGGTGGACGATCATCATGCCGCGCGTGCAGGAGAAGCGGCCATCGACGCTCGTTTCGACGTAGCTGCCGTCGAGCACCAGGGCGGCGTAGGCGGCTGCGTGCCGATGCGGCGCGAGGCGCGCCCGGGGGTTGAAGTTTGCTGGCCGACAGGGCTTCACGCGACGGGCTGCTCCTCGAGCCTGGAACCGGTGGCTTCGGACTTCGATGTTTCTCACGCCGGGAAGGTTTGGAAGTGCCAGGACCATCGGGACTTCTGCCCCTGGTCCGGCAGGCCTGGGGAGTCCTATCGTTCAGGGCATGGGTGGCCGCTACGACACGTTGATCGTTCCCACCGACCTGACGCCGATGGTCGATAGCGTCTGGCACCAGCACAGCGATCCGGACCTTGCCGCGCCGCCGACGAGGATTCTGCCCGCGCTCTACGGCAACCTCATCATCAATCGTGGCGATCGCTACGAGCACGCGCCGCCGCGACCCCTGACCGTTCCCCATGTCTCGCTGCACGGCATCCGGACCCGAGCGATCGGAGCCGTGGCAACCGGGCGCACCGACTTGATCATCTTCAATCTGCGACCCTGGGCCGTCGCCGCGCTGGCGGCCATGCCGGCCGCCGAACTGACCGATCAGGTGCTGGATCTGGACCCGGACCGGGTATCCGATGGTGCGGCATGGGTCGAGGGGCCCGTCGCCGCCGCCGTGGATCGGATCTTCGACCGCCTGCGCGCCCTGACCGCAGGCCGGGGCGACCTGCGCCTGCTGGCCAGCGTGACCGACCGGCTCGCATGCCTGCCGGTCGCGGCTGCGGCCGCCGAGCTGGGAATGACGCGTCGCCACCTGCAGCGCATCATGAACGCCCGCATGGGCGTGTCCCCGAAGCGGTTTCAGCAGCTGCGTCGCTACCAGGCGGCCCTGCCGGCGCTGCGGCGCGGCGAGCACGGCGCGCAGGTGGCCGCGGCGCTCGGGTACGTCGACCAGGCTCACCTCAATC
>JBCCZC010000383.1:0-5782 GCA_039188505.1 Pseudomonadota bacterium
GCTTGCTGACGGGGTGGAGGCGGCGGTCGACGTCGACGGGCTGCTGGCCCTCGCAGCTTGGCCGGCGGGGAGGGCGTGAGCAGCACCGTCGCGCTCATGCTTGCCGCCTGGGCCGTCGAGGTGGCCGTCGGCTGGCCCGATCGCCTCTATGGCTGGATTCGCCACCCGGTCGTCTGGCTCGGCAGCCTCATCGACGCGCTCGAGGGCAGGCTGAATCGGGCGACGTTGTCGAACGTCACGCGCTACGCCTTGGGTGCCGTGACGACCCTGCTGACCGTGGGTGTCGCTGCAGGTGCCGGCATCCTCGTCGCCGCGGCCTTGCCGCCGTCGCTTGCCGGGTTTGCTGTCTTGGCAGTGCTGTCCTCCAGCCTGCTGGCGTCACGGAGCCTGCACCAGCACGTCGCGGCGGTGGCCAAGCCGCTGATCGATGACGACACCGCAAGGGCGCGGTTGGCCGTCTCCCGAATCGTCGGACGTGATCCCGCACTGCTCGACGAGGCAGGGATTGCCCGCGCTTCCCTCGAAAGCCTCGCCGAGAACGCTTCCGATGGCGTCGTTGCACCGCTGTTCTGGGGAGCAGTCCTGGGTCTGCCGGGTCTCGCAGGCTACAAGGCGATCAATACCCTCGATTCGATGATTGGCCATCGCAATGATCGCTTCGAGGCCTTCGGTGGCTTCGCGGCGCGCCTCGACGATCTGGCCAACCTGCTGCCGGCGCGACTGACGGCACTGCTGTTCGCCGCGGCTGCGGGCCGGCGCGCGCGCGACGTCCTGGCAGTCGTCCACCGCGATGCTTCGAGCCACCGATCCCCCAACGCGGGTTGGCCCGAGAGTGCGCTGGCGGGTGTCCTGGCGGTACGACTGTCGGGACCTCGCCGCTACGGCGACACCATCAGCGAGGAACCGTGGCTCAACGGCGAAGCGCCGGATCCGAGTGCCGATGACATCGTGCGCGGCCTGCGCTGCTATCGGCGAGCCCTTGCCATCGCTGCCGCCACGCTGACCCTTGTCGGGATGATGGCCGCTGCCATCGTGGCGGGAAGCACACAATGAACCGTTCCGGGAAAGCGCTCAAATGAGTGATGATCTGCTTCACGGTGGCGCACTCGATCGCGTGCGCAGGCGGTTTCCCCACGCTCCGCAGCCGTGGCTCGACCTCTCGACGGGTATCAATCCCTGGGCCTGGCCCTATCCGGAAGCGCTGCCGTCGATCTCCGAAGACGCGATTCACCATCTGCCGACCGCCGCTGCCTACGACGCCTGCCGGGCGGCCATGGCGCGGGCCTTCGGTGCACCGGAGGAGTCCTTGGTGCTGGCCCCGGGCACGGAGCTGCTGATTCGACTGCTGCCGACGGTGCTGCAACCCCGGTGCGTCGCGGTGCTTGCGCCCAGCTATGGCGACCATCGGGCCACCTGGTCCGCTGCGGGCTGCGAGGTCCTGGCGACCGACGATCCGCTCACGTTGGCGGAGGAGGCCGAAGTGGACATGGTCGTCGTGTGCGCGCCGAACAATCCGGATGGTCGCCGCTTCGATCTGGACGCCCTTCGCAACGCTCACGCGGCGCTCGCGGAGCGAGGCGGCTGGTTGATCGTCGATGAGGCCTACGCCGACCTTGTACCGGGGCAGTCCCTGGCACCCGACGGCGGTGCGGAGGGGCTCGTCGTCCTTCGATCTACCGGCAAGTTCTACGGCGTGGCAGGGCTTCGGCTGGGCGCTGCTCTGGCGCCGCCGGCTCTGCGGGCTGCCCTCGCGGCGCGCCTGGGTGTATGGAGCGTATCGGGGCCCGCGCTCGAATTGGGCACGCGCCTCTATCAGGATTTCGCCTGGCAGAACGCCACGCGCCTGCGTCTCGAGGCGGCGAGGAGGCGCGTCGATGGCATTTTCGAAATGGTGGGGCTCGCCGCGGCGGGTGGGACCGATCTCTTTCGATTTCTCGCCGTCGACGATGCCTCGGCTCTGTTCGAGGCCCTGGCCTCCCGGGGCGTGTACGTGCGGCGCTTCGCGTGGTCGCGGGATCATCTACGCATGGGCCTGCCGGCGGACCCGGCCGGCGAGGATCGGCTCGCCGAAGCGCTTGCGGCCTGCCGAGGCGGATAGCCGCGCGGGGAAAGGCTGGACTATCCGCCTTTCAAGGACATCGGCAAGCCGGCGACGACCAGCTCGACGCGGTCGCACGCGGCGGCGACGGCCTGATTGAGGCGCCCCTGCTCGTCGCGGAACGAGCGCCCGAGCGGTGTGCCGGGCACGAGCCCCAGGCCGACCTCGTTGGAGACCAGGAATACGGGGCCCGCGGCAGCCTCGAGTGCCCCAACGAGGACCGCCGTCGCGCCGACCGGATCCTGCCCATGGTGCATGAGATTCGAAAGCCAGAGGGTCAGGCAGTCAACGACCAGGGCCCTGCCAGGAGCGGCGTGCTCCGCGATCGCGTTCGCAAGGCCGATCGGGGCCTCGACCGTCTGCCAGCCGGGACCTCGTTCCGCCTGGTGCCTCGCGATCCGCTCGCCCATTTCCTCGTCGAGCGGTTCGGCCGTTGCGATGAACACGCGATCATCAGCGGTGGCTTCGGCAAGCAGCTGGGCGCGTCGGCTCTTGCCGGAGCGGGCGCCGCCGAGCAGGAAGTGGGTGGTTGCTGCGGTCATCGCGGGTTCTTCTTCAGAGTTCGAGAAGTGTGAGGTGGGGAACGGGTCGGTCCATGGCTTCCGGCCAGGCGCATCCGTGGCGAATGACCCAGAGCGCCCGGACGACGCCGGCATGGGCGATCAGGAGATGCCGCGCCCCGGGATGCAGCTCGGCATGCCAGCCACGGACGCGGGCCTCGAGTGCGGGCAGCGCCTCGCCGCCGGGCGGCGCCTCATGCTCCCAGGCCGCGCCCCAGGCGTCGAGTTCGGCGCGGGGGAGCTCGTCCCAGGGCCGGTTTTCCCACTGCCCGAAATCGAGCTCATGAAGCCGCGCGTCGATCCGGTGCGAGACCCCCGTTCGCGCTGCCTGCAGCGCCCCGGGCCCCCGGCAGCGCTCGGCGGGCGAGGACCAGATCAGGTTGGCGTCCTGGTCGCGCGGGATTCGGTCGATCGCGGCTTCGTGGGAGATCGACGGCAGGAGATCCGCTCGGCCGTAGCAGCGACCCGGCGCATCGATGGGAGCATGCCGCATCGCTGCCAACGTCGGCAGGGGACGGCTGTTCACGCTTGCACCGCAACGAGGACAACGAGGATCGTCAGCTCCGAGAGCTGCTCGGTCGCACCGAGGAAGTCGCCGGTATAGCCGCCGACGCGTGCGCGAAAGCGCCAGGCCAGCAGCGTGCCGAGCGCGGTCAAGGCAACGATCAGGATACCCAGCACCACCGGATCGGGGGCCAGCCAGACGCCGAAAGCGAGGGCCCAGAGCAGCGCGATGGCGAGCTGCAGGCGCCCCGAGTCGGCGAGGTCCCGGCTGCGGGCCACATCGGTCGAGGTCGCGTAAGGCAGCAGGGTCTTGAGGACGACCGGCGGCGTACGGCCGAGCGCGTGAGCCAGGATCAGCGCCTCGACGACCTGAGGGCCCAGGCGGGCGATCAGCGCGACGCGCAGGGCGATCGTGATGATCAACGCACAGGCTCCGTAGGTCCCGATGCGGCTGTCTTTCAGGATCGCGAGCACACGCGCCTTGTCATCGATACCGCCGCCCAACGCGTCGGCCGAGTCGGCCAGACCATCCTCGTGGAACGCGCCGGTCACCAGGATGCCGACACCAACGGCGAGCACCGCAGCTGCGAAGGGGCCCAGCAGCGGGCTCGCCGCGACGACAACGGTACCCACCAGCAATCCGATGCCCGCGCCGACAAGCGGAAAATGCGCCGTCGCCCACTCCCAGTCGGCCGGTCGGAAGTTGATCTGCGGCAGCGGCAGCCGGGTCAGGAAGATGACGGCGGCAAGCACCCCTCGAACTGGCGCCAGGTTCACGACTCCGCCGGGCCCGCGATGCCGGCTTCGGAGAAGGTGGCCATTTCCGCGTGAGTGCGGCACGCGAGGTCGAGGAGCGGCAGTGCAGTAAGCGCGCCAGTCGCTTCCCCGAGGCGCAGGTCGAGGTCCAGCAGCGGGCGGGCACCGAGGGCGTCGAGAATTCGACGATGGCCCTGCTCGGCCGAGCGATGGGAGAAGACAAGCACCTGGGCGACGCTCGGCTCGATCGCCACGGCGGCGAGGGCCGCCGCCGAGACGATGAATCCATCGACCAGCACGGGAAGGCGACGCTTCGGCGCGGCCAGCAGGGCACCGGCCAGGGCCGCCAGCTCCCGTCCCCCGAGTGCGGCGAGGACGGTGCGAGCGTCTCGTGTCGCATGGCCTTGAGCGTTGCGGAAGTGGTCCAGCGCTTCGTCGACCACCTCGATCTTGTGCTCGAACGCAGCACCGGTGACGCCCGTTCCCGGCCCGACGAGCGCGGCCGCATCACTGTCGAGAAGCGCAGCGGCGACGGCGGCGGCCGCGGTCGTGTTGCCGATGCCCATCTCCCCGAGGACCAGCACCCGCGCGCCGTCAAGATCGTCAACGGCGTCGGCCCCTGCCGCCATGGCGAGTTCGAGCGTCTCTCGAGGCATGGCTCGAGCCTCGCGCAGATCTCCGACCGGCGCCTCGGCCACCGGATGGCGACGGACGGTCCGGCTTGGCGTATAGGGCGAGGCCACGCCCACGTCAACGACCGTCAGCGGTACGGCCTGGGCTCGGGCCATGACCGTGGAGGCGGCGCCGCCGGCGGCGAAGTTCTCCATCATCTGACCCGTCACCTCGGCCGGGTAGGCCGAAACCCCGTGACGGGCAACGGGATGGTCGCTCGCAAAGATGACGGCGGCCGCCGGGCTGGCGGTCGGCAATTCGACGCCCTGAATGCCTGCGAGACGAATCGCAAGTTCCTCGAGCCGTCCGAGGCTGCCCGGGGGTTTGGTCAGAACCGCCTGACGCGCGGCAGCGAGACGCCCCTCGGGCGTGTCTTCGGGGCTGATAGCAGGTGTCGTCATCCCAGTTCTCCCGGCTGAATGATGTGGAGGGCGTCTGCGTGCTTTTCCGCGAGATCCTGAAACTGTGCCGGGTGCACGGCCGCCGCGAGGATCTCGAGGGACTCCACCAGCCGGGGCCCCGGCCGGTTGAAGTAGGCATTCCCGTCCGTGAGAACGACCCGGGTCGCGGCATCGAGGTTCCGACGCAGCCCGCTGATGAGGTCGGCTTCGGCGAGGCTGCGCTCGATCGGGAATCCGCAGGGCTTGAGGAGAATGACGTCGGGGGCCAGCGCGGACAATTCCTGCACTGAGACCGTCGGCGCATGCGCCCCCGCCGTGACGCCGACGGCTTCTCCGCCGGCGTGGTCGATGAGATCGGGCATCCAGGTGCCACCGAGCATGATCGGATCCAGCCACTCGATCGAAGCAACGCGCGGCCGGTGCCCCGGTGCCCGAGCGCGCGCAGCGATTTCCTCGATGCGCGCTCCGAGCGCGGCGCGCTCGTGCTCCCCGCGGTCACGTACACCGATCGCGTCGGCGAGCCGCACGACGTCGTCCAGCACCTGGTCGAGGCGGGTCGGGGACAAAGTGACCACGTCGACGTGATCGCGCTCGGCCAGACGTGCGGCGGCGGCGCGCACGTCGTCCAGGGAAACGGCACACACCTCGCAGAGGTCCTGGGTCACGATCACGTCCGGCCGGGCCGCCGCGAGCGCTTCTGCATCGACGCGATAGATGCTCAGGGCATCGCCGACCAGCGCACGGACGTCGCGATCGATCTGCCCACTCGAGCCCGCGTCAACGAGGCGCGA
>JBCCZC010000384.1:0-5767 GCA_039188505.1 Pseudomonadota bacterium
CGTCGACACCCCCGTGAGGAAACGCGGCACCCCGTGACCCTGACTGCCCCGGGCGGGATTCGCGTGCCCGGCACGATCCACAACTTCAGTGCCGGGGGCTTGCTGGTCGAAGCGCATGTTCCCTTGATCGAGCTCCCGGACCATATCGACGTCACCATCCGTGAAGACATTCCGGTCGTCAGCGCCCGCATCGTAAGAATCGCTGACCCGTGGGTGGCGATCGCGTTCGATCACGTCCAGCTGGGCGTGGCCGCACGGCTCCGCCCCCGATCAGCGGAAGGCTACCCTGCCGCGCCGCCGCGGCGGGAAGCGAAGCAGGTCGATCCAAAGCTGGCACGAGAACTCCAGGCGGCGTGCTCAAGCTATTTCGTCGGGCAAACCTCCGCGTTCCTCGACCACGCGAAGGAGCGCCTGATCGACGCTGCGGACAGCGCAGGAAGCAACGCGCGCCAGGCGATGTACTTCGAAGCCTTCACGGTCCTGCGGCGCAAGCAGAAAGCCATCGAGGAAGGTCTCGAGGCCCGCCTCGATGGCCGCGGGATGGCGCTCGAGAGCGCCCGAGAGGGCCCTGCCGCCCCGGATGGCGAAGACTCCGAGCTCTCGCTCGTCGACGAGACCGAATTCGACATCTGGCTGATCGAATCCGATGTCGCCTCGAATGCCGAGTCGGCATTGACCGACCAGCTCGAGGCCTTGAACTCGAGGCTTTCCGGTCTCCTTGGTGAGGCCGTTGACGAGCGCAACAACCCGTTCGCACCGCGCGCGATCATCGGCCACTGTTCGGATGTGCTGATCGGTCTCGAGCTCGACGCCCTGGCAAGAAAGTTCGCTCTCCGAAGCTTCGGTGAAGCCGTCATGCGGGAATCCACCCCGCTGTACGATCGACTCAACCAGATTCTCGAAAACGCGGGCCTGAGCTACCGGCGCAAGAAGCCCTCGTTCCGGCCGCGCCGAGGCAGTCGGCAGGGCATCCCGATCCAGGAACAACCGGCCGACGCGGCGGCGCCGACCGAGGGCCAGACGTTCGCGCCTCCGGAAGGAGCAGTGCCGGCCGGTGCCGCTTCCGCGGGTGCCGCACCCGCCGGCGACGACAGCGCTTCGATGCCGCCGGGATCCGGCGGATGGTCGTGGGCCGATCCGTCGACGCCATCGGGGACGCTGCTCGACCTGCACCACCTGCTCTCACGTCCGCGGGCTGCATCCTCGGATCAGCTGGCACCGGGCGATGCCGCGGCGGTCGAATCCCCGCAGATCTCTCCGGAGATGCTGGCCGAGGTGCTGGAGGACCTGCAGGTGCGGGCTCACCGGACCCGTCACCAGCGCCTGCAGGATCGCCTGGACGCCGCGCTCGACGATCTCGCGGGCGGCGTCGAGCCCCATCCGGACCTTTCTCCCGCCCAGCAGGACGCGGTCTACCTGACCGACGAACTCCTGGCCTCGATGACCGGCGATCTGCTGGCCAGCGAGCAGGGCAAGACCTGGATCGGCGAGCTCGAAGTGCCGCTGCTGCGGCTGCTGCTCCAGAACGAGGATATCCTCACCGACCCGGAGCACCCCGCCCGCCAGCTCCTCGATCACCTTGGCCAGGCGCACTGGCGCGCCGAATCGGACACGCCTCGCGACCAGGCCATGGTGTCCGAGGTCGACCGCATCATCGATGACCTCGTCGACGGCGGGCGCCTGGACCGGCAGGGGCTGCAGCACGCCGCCGACGCGGTGTCGCGCCTGGTGAAGCGGGCACGCCGTCGGGCCGATGCGAACATGCGCCGGGTTCTCGAGGCCTGTCGCGGCCAGGAGCGGCTCAACTCGGCCAGAGGCGCGGTCGAGAAGAAGCTGCGGACGCGCTTCGGCGGACGCGAGGTCTCCAAGATCCTCTCCGACCTGCTCGATTCGGGCTACCGCGACCTCCTGGCCGTAGAGGCCCTGCGTACGCCTGAGGGCGAGGCTCGCGACGACGATACCTTCGCCGTGGTGGAGCGCCTGGACGAACGGCTGACCGAGGACGAGGAAACCCCGGGAGATATTGATCCGGAGACCGATCGTCAGCTCGTGGAGCTCGTGCGCGAGCGCCTGGAAATGACCGGTGCCGATCCCGGCACGCAGCGGGAGCTGGTCGAATCCCTCGAGGCCCAGCTGCGGGGCGATGCCGCCACCGAGAAGCAGGAAATCGAGTTTCCCGAGGAGAAGCCGCCGCCCGAAGACGACGCCGAGGAGGCCTCCCTCGATGAGCGGCTGTGGCTGGGCCAGGCCAAGCTGCTGGACGTCGGTGACTGGATGATTTTCCCCGATGATCGCGGCCATGGCCGACCGCTGAAGCTGGCGTGGGTCAGCAGCGGCCGCGATCGCTACGTGTTCGTGGATCGCGAGGGTCACAAGGCGTTGGAGCTGCACGAGCAGGAGCTCGCCAGCAGGATCGGCTCCGGGGACGCAACCCTCGGTGAGACCGGAGATCGGCCGCTGACGGACCGCTCCTGGCAGCAGATCGTGGAAGGGCTACAGAACCAGCTCGCCCACCAGGCCACCCACGACGACACGAGCGGCCTACTCAACCGGAAGGAATTCGAGCGTCGCGTCCGCCTGCGCATCAGCGAGAGCAAGCTAGCGGATACGGCGCATGCCGTGATCCTCACGGACCTCGATCAGTTCCGGCTCATCAACAGCACATCGGGGCACGACGCCGGCGATCAGATGCTCCATGAGGTCGGTCAGCTTATCCGCGATTTCGTGCCGGATACGGCGGAGGTCGCGCGCACGGGCAGCGACGAGTTCGCGGTGCTCGTGCCGCGCTGCGGGGACGAGGACATCGGCCTGCTCGCCGAGGCGCTGCGAGAGACCATTAAGAATCACTCGATCGATTGGAACGGCAAGCGCATCAGCACGACGACCAGCGTGGGCTGGGTCATCATCGATCGCGAGAGCACGAATTTCTCCACCATCTTCAGCCAGCTGGAGATCGCCTGCTCCACGGCCCGGGAAGCCGGCGACAGCGTCTGCGCGTTCCAGCCCACCGACGACAACCTTGCGCGCAAGGACCGCGCCCTGCTTCGGGTTCGTCAGCTCGACGATGCGCTCGGCGGGAATGGGCTGGTGCTCGTCGCCCAGAGAATCCAGCAGCTCCAAGGGGAGGAGACCGGGGAGCACTACGAGGTGCTGGCCCGGCTGCGGACGCCCGACGGCGAGATGGTCCGCCCCGAGGAGTTCGTGACCGCCGCGGAGACCTACGGCCGCGTGCACCTCCTCGATCGCGCGGTACTCGACACCACGCTCCGTGCGCTCGCGATGGCGCCGCTTGGCGATCGCATCGATTGCCTCAGCGTCAACATTTCGGGCCTGACCTTCGCGCGCACCGGCTTCGTCGCTCACGTCACGAGCGCGCTGGGCCGCCTGGGCCTCGACCCCAGCCGACTCTGCCTGGAGATCACCGAATCTGCGGCGATGAGCGATCTCGCGCGCTGCGCCGACGTGGTTCGGGAACTCCGCGACCTCGGTTGCCGCTTCTCCCTCGACGATTTCGGCACCGGCCTGTCTTCCTTCAGCTATCTGAAGAATCTGCCCGTCGACTACCTCAAGATCGACGGCTCCTTCATCCGTCGCATCCACGAGGATGAGGATGACCGCGGTCTCGTGCGGTCGATGCACGAGATGGCTCACCTGCTGGGCAAGGAGACCATTGCGGAATTCGCCGAGTCGGTCGAGATCATCGACGAGCTCAAGCAGATCGGCATCGACTACGCCCAGGGGTACGGCATCGACGAGCCCCAGCCCCTCCACGATATCCTGGGCCTGCCGGCCGCGCTGGCGGGCTGATCCGCATTGGCCGGCTTTGTTGAGGCGCTGATCGGGCTCGGCTCCGGGACCGCGTATTCGCCCGACGAACTCATGAACCTCGATCCGGTCGATGGTCGACCGGTGCAGATGCGGCTGGACACGGCGGCGCTTGCGGACCGTTGGCCCGGCCGGACCTGGCTGCGGGAGCGCCGCGACCTCTGGCGCTACGGGCCACTGCTGCCCTTCGACGCTGGCGACCCTGCCGAGGCCGAGGCCATCGTGGGCCTGGGGGAGGGTTGGACGCCACTGCTCGAAGCCCACGACGAGGTCGATGCCGAGGCACTGGCTATTCGCCTGTTCGTGAAGGATGAGGGCATGCCCCACGCGGGATTCGGCGCGAACCCCACGCAGAGCTTCAAGGATCGCGGCATGACCATGACCGCGACGATGGCGCGCCACTTTGGCGTCAGCAAGGTGGCGGTACCCACCCAGGGCAACGCCGGCGACTCCCTCTGCCGGTACGCGCGTGCAGCGGGCATGGCCGTCGCGGTCATCATGCCCGACGACACGCCGCGGCCGATCCTCGGCAACGTGGCCGCGGAAGCCCAGCTTGACCCCGGCGTTTCGATCGACCTGGTCAAGGGCACGATCCGCGAGGCCGGCGAGCGCATGAAGAGCCACTGGGTGCCCCAGGGCTACTTCAACTGCGCGACCTTCCAGGAGCCCGGCTGGCGGATCGAGGGGAAGAAGACCCTCGGCCTGGAAATCGCCGAGCAGCTGGGCTGGCGCCTTCCTGACGTCATCATCTACCCACCCGGGGGCGGCACCGGCATCCTCGGCATGTGGAAGGCCTTCCACGAGCTGATCGCGCTCGGCGCCGTCGAGGGCCCCCTGCCCCGGATCTGTTCCGTCCAGTCGACGGTGACGGCCCCGCTCGTGGCCGCCATGGACAGCGGCGCCGATGACACGACGCCGGTCGCGGAGCCGGGCTTTACCATGGCCACGGGCCTGAATGTGCCCGGCGGGGTGGGCCAGTTCGAAGTGCTTCGCATCATCCGAGAGAGCGGCGGCACGGCCGTCTCGATCGGCGAGGACGAGATGGCCGCGGTCATGCGCGACCTCTGGTTCCGGCGCCACTGGTGGATCTGTCCCGAGGGCGCGGCGTGCGTTGCGGCTCTCAAGCCACTCGCCGACCGCGGCATGGTCAAGGCGGACGACACGGTGGTCGTGGTCAATACCGGCTCGCTCGAGAAATACCTCCCCGAACTGCGCGAGTACCTCGTCAGCTGAGCACCCTCAGCGGTGCCGCCCCGCGAAGCTAGCGAGCCCGGGCGCGTCCCGTTCGGGCCCTACGAAGAACGACAGCAATCGGCGATAGGCGATTGACTGGCCCGCGGTCGGCCGCGGGACTGTTCGCGGGGAAAAGCGTCGTCGCGCCAGCGATCGCGCGCCCTCGACAGCACGCTCGGCCGTAGTCTTCAGGGAACGATGTTCACGAATGGGGTCGACTGCCCCTCGCGGCGAACGTCGAGAACGATGAGATCCGCGTCGCTGGCGAGTAGCTGGAGCTCACGATCACCATCGCTGCCTTCGAGGACGCATCGCCATTCACCCGCCGAAGACTCGGGTCCGGGATCGCACGAGACGCGATCTGCCGGTGGCCAGCCATGGGCGTTGCGAAGCGCGTGCAGCTCCCACAGGAGGCGGGACATGACGTCGTCAGAGCCCCCACGCAGCCCTTTGATATGTCGAACGTCAACGAGAACGACAGGTTGCTGCCGAGCATGGGCGCAGTGCAGAGCAGCGCGTCGATTGGCGCGGGATCGGGAGCAGGTTCGCACGACAACGACATCGACGGGCCACTGCGCGGCGACGATCTCGTCGACTGACGAGCCGCCCGCTAGCGGCGAACCCAGGAAATCACGATGCCCGTCGCGTCCCGCTCCGGCCCCGGCTGGTCGTCCACGTAGACGCGGGCCACGCCAGCGAAACCCTCCAG
>JBCCZC010000385.1:0-5745 GCA_039188505.1 Pseudomonadota bacterium
AGCAAATAAAGCTGTCGGTGAAAATATGCCGACAGTCCGGCGGCGCTCGACGACGATCGCCCGGCGTCCCCGGACGCGCTTTCCCGATTTGTGGACGCGTGCCGGGACTTCACCGCACGCGTCTGGAAAACTGGCTCGAGAGTTGGCAGCGACGGGATCGGGAAGATGGGCGATCGCACGGGCGGAACGAGGGGATGGCAGCACGCCGGCGAGCGCAGGAGCCGTATGCCGGGCGGGGCTCTCTTGCTGCTGCTGGCATGCCTGCCGGCGGAGGGCCGGGCGCAGAGCTTCTGCGAACCGGTGGCGGACGAGCGCCTCGCCGCGCCGATCGTACTCGGCGATGGCACGCCGGGCAGCGTCACCACCGCGGACATCCAGGCAGCCCTGGACGCGGGCGGACCGATCACCTTCGATGTCGGACCTGATCCGGTCACCATCGTCGTCACGGATACGCTCATCGCCAGCGGTCCGACGGTATTCGATGGCGGCGGCGGCGTCACCCTGTCGGGTGGCGGTGAAACTCAGATCATGCGCGTCATCAATCCGAATCCATCGCCGGACGCGCCCCGGTTCACCGTGACGCTCCAGAACATCGGGCTGATCGACAGCGTGACGACCGGCGGGCGCGGCGGAGCCATCTACAAGGAGCACGACTTCGAGTTTCCGTACAAGGTGAGCCTGAAGCTGGTGAACTGCCACCTCGCCGGGAATTCGGCGCCGCTTGATGGCACCACGCAGGACGATGGTGGCGGCGGGCTCTACGTGGAGCTCCTCGACCGTGTCGACATCGGCAACTGCGTCTTCGAGGACAACGAGGGCTCGAACGGCGGGGCGTTCTACTCCCTCGGCAGCTTGACCATCAACGTTGTGGACTCGGTGTTCCGGGACAATCGGGCCATCGGCCGCGACGGCAACCCTGGCAATGGCGGTAACGCCGGCGCCTTCGGCGTCGACGGTGGCGAGCGCACCGTGGATATCTGCCGGACTCGCTTCGAGGACAACACCGCCAACGCCTTCGGCGCCGGCTTCTTCTCGGTGATGTACGACACCGCCAGCCGCACCCGCTTCGAGGACACGGTGTTTCTCCGCAACCTGCAGGTCGATGCGGGCCAGCACACCGGCGGCGCGTACATCCAGGGCGGGCCCTGGGCCATGGATCGCGTGTCTTTCATCGACAACGAGGCGCGCGGCTTCGGCGGCCTGTCCGTGTTCGGGAACGCGCCCGGGAGCATCGTCAACGGCACTTTTTCGGGCAACATCGCGCGCACCGGTCTCGGCGGCGCCATGGCCCTGACCTCGAGCGCGCCGATTACCATCGTCAACACGACGATCGCCAACAACGAGGCCACCGACGCCTTCGCCGCCGGCATCGCCATCGGCGCTCCGAACCAGCTCACGCTGACCAACACGATCTTCGCGAACAACAGCGGCGGCAACATTTTCGTCAACTGGGCGATGAACAACCCGGCGAGCGCAAGTGGCGGGGGCAACTTCCAGTGGCCGCCGACGCGTCCTGCGAACGGCGGGGCCGAGACGCCCGTCACCGCAGACGTCGATTTCGAAGACCCGCTGGTCCCGACGGGGCCGGCCAGCAACGGCGGCTTCGTGCCGACGCTCGCCCTGGACGCCGCGAGCCCAGCAGTCGATGGCGGCGTGAGCGGACCCGATGTGCCGACGACGGACGCCCGTGGACAGGCCCGCGTCGGCGCCGTCGATGCGGGGGCCTACGAACTCGACCCGATGCAGGTCGTCTTCAGGAACGGCTTTGAGCCCTCCTTGCCGGGCTCTTGACCGCGCGCTCGGGCGCCTCAGTCGCGGCGCGCCATGCGTCGTATCGCTGCCTCGTCCACATCGCTGCCGAGCAGTTCGCGAAGCGCTGACTCGAGAACCTCGTCCCGATTCTGGCGAACGCCTTCGATTGTTGGGCGGACGACAATATCCGGCACGATGCCGATGCGTTGCGTCGCGCGATTGTCGGGGTAGAAGACACCGATACCGCTGATCATGGTGCGGAGGCCGCCGGGCAGGGCGATCGGGGACACGTTGCCGTCAGCGCCGGCGGTCTGGCTCCCAACGACCACCGCGCCCGGCGCGGACCGGAACGCCATCGCGGTGTACTCTGCCTGGCTGAGCGAGGTCTCGTCGACGAGGATCGCGATCCGGCCCTCGTAGCGGGGTGCTGCTGGCTGGAGGATGACCGGATCCGACCAGCGAAAGGCTCCGGGATTCGAGAGGTCGCCGATCGTGAAGCGCGCGAAGGGGGTCGCCTCGGCGACCAGGTGCTGCCCGAGGGCGAAGACCACGAACTCCGACGGGTAGTTGCGGATGTCAATGACGAGCCCCGCCGTGCCTGCCGCGCGCTTCAGGTAGGCGGGCACCTCGGCGGCCTTCACGCTGGAAAGCTTGAGATAGGCGATCTCGGGCGAGAGCCGCTGGAAGGTTCTTCCCGGACGATCCGCAGCGGCCGGCCGCCAGCCCCGGCGCGGTCGCACCCGCTTGACCCGAACGTCGCGTGCGCCGCTCGCGCGCAGGACGCGAACCTGGCTGGCACCACAGGGTCCGCGGGGCATGGCGTGGGCGATGTCGCGCAGGCGCGTCACCTCGTTGGAGGCGGCGTAATACGGCGACCACGCCGCAATGAGTTCCTCGATCGGATGTCCGTCGATGCCCAGGATCAGATCGCCGGCGTCGAGCCTCGTTCTCGCTGTGTCTGTCGCTACGACCATGGGCTGGCCCGAGACGAAGCGTAGGTGGACCGGCCAGCGGCAGTCGGCGACGGGCGGCCTCGCGTCCAGGGACGACCACAGGTTGGCGTGGGTATCACCGATTCGCGCGATGAAGCGGAGCAATGCGAGTTTGTACCGGGTGGCATCCGTCGCTGCGGCGAAGCGTTGCAGCTCGTCGATCAGCACTTCGTCCCAGCCTTCATCGATCAGATCGCGGTAGGGAAACCAGTACTGCACGATGTTCCATAGCCGGATGACCGCGAGAAGTCGGAAGCCGGCGTCGGGAGCGATCTGGTCGCGATAGGCGAGCTCGCGGTCGAACACCGGGTTGCCCACGTTCGGCGCGAGGCCCACGAAGAACTGGTCGTTGCTGACTGGTCGATTTTCGTGAACGCGGCGCAGGAACCCGCTCAGCTCGGCGCCGAGACTTGACGAGTCGCGTATCCAGCCGATCGGCGCCGGCATGTAGAGATCCTCCGGCTTGTCCGACGATTCACTGGCGCAGGCCCCGCATGGATTCGGCTCGCCGATCGAGATTGCCCAGGCCGCGATCAGCTCCCGGCTCTCCTCATCGCTGGTCGCGCCAAGTATCTGCGGCAGGATACGGAACAGCTCGTAGTCCCAATGGCTCTCGCCGGACGTCACCCGCGGGTGGTGGTACTTCAGAAATCCCCAGACCCGCGCAAGCATCGCCACCCGCCTCGCCCGCGCGTGGTCCAGGCTCGCAAGCTCGACCAACGAACCGTCCTCGAACTCCTTTTCGATATCGAGCACCGTGGTCGGTATCTCCCGGTGGACCGCCTCTCCGATCGGCTTGCCGTCCACGAACAGCGCCAGGTCGTCGACCCAGACCTTGCCCTGGCCGCTCAAGAGTGCGCCGAAGAACAGCTCCCGCGCGCCATCGGCCAGGGGAACGGAGATCGCGTGTAGACCCCAGTCGTGATCGCCCTCGAGGGCGCGGGCTTCGACCAGCATGGAGTTGAACGCCAAGGTGCCGTTGTGACCATCGATCCGAACCCAGAGGCCCGCCGCTCCCTCGACACCCTCGGTGCGCAGAAATCCGCGCAGTTCGACGTCGCTGCCGACGATGGTCGCGGGGAGCGCCCGCGTCAGGCTGCTGTAGGAATCCTCGCGCTCGCCCGTACGTTCGATTCGGGCTGAGGCGGCGCCCGTGTGCCGGATTGTCTTGTCCCGGAAGAGTGTCTCCGCGGGGCCACCACCCCAGCCGGTGAGCGTGGTTCCACTGCCTTCGGCTTCGAAACCGAGCTCCGCGGAGAGCGCGGTGGTCGAAGCATCGCCATCGGCTGCGCCCGGAAGCGGTGCGGAGAAGAGCAGGGCGGTGAGTAGGCCCCTGCGAAGCATCGCAAGGGCGTCAGTCCGCGCGGTATCGAGGCGTCGAGCCGGCATTGCGGGTCCTTCTTGGCTGGATTAGCGCCAGCATACCGGCGCGAGCGCCCTTCATCTGGGCCCATACGGCCTCGGGCCCAGGCAATCAATTCAATTCGGCGAGCTTGCCGTCGAGGAGGGTGCGCAGCGCCTGCTCGTCCGCGGGGATGCTCATGGCGCGCAGGTGCGTGCCGTCGGCTCTCACGAACAGGGCCTGACCGTTGGCGAGCCGGTGGCGGTCGGCAAAGGCCCGCCCCTGGGGCACGCCCAGGTCGGCGATCAGGAAGTCGATCCGCGACTCGTAGTCGTCCCGGATCTCGCTCAGGCGGTCGAAGGCGTCCCCGCCGGTCGGAGAGTAGTTCTCGAAGACCAGGACCAGCGCCGGCTTGCCCTGACCGATCGCCGACAGATCGGTGCTGATCGGTCGGCCGATGCTGGCGATAGCGAGAAAGATGATCCCGGCGATGGCCGCGAACGAGGCGGCGGAGACGGCGAGTTTTCGGAGCATGATGGCCTGGCCTTCCCTGATTCTCTGAGCGCGCATTGTCTACGCTGGGGGTCAAGTCGTCATCTAGGGAGCCGGTGGTTGCCGGTGTGATCGAGCGGTCCCGCCGCCCCGCCGTTAGACTGCACGATCGATTCAGAAGAGGACCTTGAGCATGCCCGCAAGAGCCGCCGCGATCGTTCTCGTCCTGTTGCTGTTTCCATCGATCGCCGTGTCCGCCTCGACGGACAAGGGCTGGGAAACGCTGGTCTCGATCGATCAGGCGCTCGCTGGACTCCAGGCATGGCCACGGACACGGGGCCAGACGCTGGAGCAGTCGCTGCAAGAGACGTCGATCGCAGAGCGCGAGGCAACGATCGCCGCCCTCCGCGCACGACTCGACGCGCTGGCCGTCCAGGACTGGTCCGTGGCGGGCAAGGCCGATTACCTGGTCGTGTGGGCGCAGCTGAACGGGGTGGACTTCCAGCACCGCGTCACCCGCCCGTGGCAGCGGGATCCGATCTTCTACCTGCGTCTGCTCCAGCGGATCCCGTACGCTGAACTACCGTTCGAGGGCACGGCGCTGGAACGCTTCGGCCGCGAGCTGCGGGCCGTTCCGGCGATCGCCGAGCGCGCGCGCGCGAACCTGACCGATCCGCTGGGCGAACTCGCGGGCCTCGCGGTGTTCCATCTCGACCACTTCGACGGGGTTGGCCAGGGGCAGCCCTACCGGGACGCCCCCCCCGGAGGCACCATCGCCTGGTTCGACGACCTCTGTCGGCGTGTCGAGACGCACCACCCGGATGAGCTGGCGACCTGCCGTGCCGCGCGCGATGCCCTGGCCGACTGGCGCGACTGGCTCCGGGACGAGCAGCCCCTAATGACGGCGTCGGCCGGTATCGGCGCGGAAGAGCTCGAGTGGTACTTCAGGAACGTGCGGCTGCTGCCGTGGAGCGCCGCCGAGATGGGACTGCTGGGCCAGCGCGAATACCACCGCTACCACGCGGCCTATCGCATCGCCCGGAACCGGAACAAGGCGCTCCCGGAGCTGGCGTTGACGACCAGCCGCGAGCAGCACGAGAAACGCACTCGCGAGGCGGAGGCAGAGATCCGGGCGTTGCTGATCGAGCAGGGCCTGCTGACCTTCCC
>JBCCZC010000386.1:0-5730 GCA_039188505.1 Pseudomonadota bacterium
GCGCGATGCCGGCGCCGAGGTGCGCGTTGTCATGACGGATTCGGCCCGCGAGTTCGTGGGGCCGCTGACTTTCCAGGCCGTCTCGGGTCTGCCGGTTCATGGGGCTCTGCTCGACGAGGACGCAGAGGCCGGCATGGGTCATATCGAGTTGGCTCGCTGGGCCGACCTCGTGCTTGTTGCGCCCGCAACCGCAAGCGTTATCGCGCGGTTGGCTGCGGGTATGGCCGACGATTTGCTCACCACCCTCTGCCTGGCCACGGAAGCACCCATCGTCATCGCTCCCGCGATGAACCGGGTGATGTGGTCGAACCCGGCAACGGGCGAGAACGTCGAGCGGCTCGAGCAACGTGGCGTCCGCTTTGTTGGTCCGGGCATCGGTGACCAGGCGTGCGGGGAAACCGGCGCAGGTCGCATGGTCGAGCCCGCGGAGGTCGTTGCGGCCATTGCGGTCAAGCCGACTGGCCGGCTCGCCGGGCAGCGCGTCATCGTGACGGCGGGCCCGACCCTCGAGCCGCTCGATCCCGTGCGTTTCCTCGGCAATCGATCATCGGGAAAGATGGGCTTTGCGGTGGCGCAGGCGCTGGCCGAAGCGGGCGCCCAGGTCACGATCGTTGCGGGCCCGGTCAGGCTGCCGACCCCGCCAGGGATCGCGGTGCGGCAGGACGTCACATCGGCCCGCGAGATGCATCGAGCCGTGCTGGGTCGGCTGGACGAATGCCACATCTTCGTCGCCGCCGCGGCCGTCGCGGATTTTCGGCCCGCGGAGTTCCAGGACCAGAAGATCAAGAAAGGTGACCGATCGACGCTGCACCTTGAGCTTGTTAGAAACCCCGATATTCTTGCGGAGGTAGCCGCTGTGAGTGGGGGGCCGGCCACCGTCGGTTTTGCGGCCGAGACCTGCGATGTCGAAGCAAACGCCCGGGCGAAGCTCGAGCGCAAGGGGATAGACATGATCGCCGCCAATCAGGTCGGCAACTGTGATACGGGCTTCGACAGCGAGGACAACATCCTGACCGTGATCGACCGGGATGGTGGCATGCAGACCCTCGATCGGGCGCCGAAGTTGACGCTCGCCCGACAGCTCATCGACCTCATTGCGGATCGCCTCGCAGGGAAGCGCCGTGACGACTGATATCGAACTCAAGATCCTGGATTCGCGGATCGGCAGCGACTACCCGCTGCCCGAATACGCGACGGCAGGCTCCGCCGGCGTCGACCTGCGGGCTATGGTCGAAACCACGATCCTGCTGGAGCCGGGGACCAGCGAACTCATTCCGACGGGCATCGCCATCCACATCGGCGACCCCGGGCTGGCAGCGGTGATCCTGCCGCGGTCAGGGCTCGGTCACAAGCGCGGGCTCGTGCTCGGCAATCTGGTCGGTCTGATCGATTCAGACTACCAGGGGCCGCTCATGGTATCGGCCTGGAACCGATCGACTGCTCCGCTCGAAATCGAGCCTGGCCTGCGCCTCGCGCAGCTGGTCTTCGTGCCGGTTGTGCAGGCGGCCTTCAAGGTCGTCGAGGACTTTGCGCCGTCCGCCCGGGCGGATGGCGGATTCGGGCATTCGGGAACGCAATGAACAGAAGTGATGCGTCGAAGAGCGGTCTGACCGCCAAGATCGACCCACGCAAGCTGGTCGCGACGCTGGTGACCACAGCGGGCTTGCTGGGCGTGATGTTCAGCGGCTATCAGATCTACGCCGGCATGCGTCTCAGCGCCGGTCTTGCGCACATGGAGCAGAGTTCGGCGCAGCTCGTCGACCGCATCAATTCGGAGATGCGTCGTCAGGGTGGCGTCGCGACCGAGCTGGCCGCGGACGAGCGGGTCGTTGCCGCGTTCGCGGGCGGCGGATCGCTCGAGGCCCTGGCCCAGACGCTTGTCGACGAGCGGCCCGAGGTGGAGCGCATCCTGCTGCTCCAGCCGGCCATCGAGACGCTGGATCCGATGCCGTATCCGGACGCCGATTTCTCGGCGATTGCGGCCGGCATTCGGTCCAAGGCCGTCGAGGGCTCGGCTGGGCCCGTGATCTCCGGCGTCGGCACCTCCACGCACGCCACCTGGGGCAGTGCCGTGGACCGGGAAAGCGTGGCGGACGAGCCCCGGGGGCTCGTGGTCGTGTCGTGGGACCTCGCGCCCATCCTCGGCGAGCTCGACGCGCTAGTCGGTCCGGGCTATCTCGATCTTCGCTTCATGCGGCTGTCGGGTTCCTTCGACGTGATCGGCTACAGCGGTCGCATCGGCACCAACATCAACTCGATGCGCTCGCTCACCGCCTTCCCGCCCCTGGGGGTCGGCTTCCTCATGCCGCGGCCCTTCATGTTCTTCATCGGTGAACGCATCGCGGCCATTGCGATGCTGGCGCTGTCCCTGTTTCTCGTAGGGGCCGGCTACGTAGTTCGCCGGGAGATCGACGTGCGGACGCTCATCCCGTCGCGCAAAGCGGACGACTCGGGGGATTCGCTCGAAGACGCGCCCGTGCTCGCGGACGTCGTCGAAGACGAGCTGCGTGAAGCCATGGATTTCGCCGGGGCAGCGGAAGTCGAGGAGGTTGCACCGGACAAGGTGTCCCAGAGCATGTTCCGCGCCTACGACATTCGCGGTGTGGTGGGCAAGGAGCTGACGGCCCCCATCGCAACGCTCATTGGGCGCGCCATCGGGTCGGAGGCGATCGCCCGGGGCATCGACCAGGTGATCGTGGCCCGAGATGGCCGGCTTTCGGGGCCGGATCTCTCCGAAGCGCTGGTGCAGGGCCTCTTGGCGGCCGGCGTCGACGTGACCGATATCGGCGCCGTGCCGACCGGCGTGCTCTACTTCGCGACCCATCATCTGGAAACGGGTTCGGGCGTGATGGTCACGGGCAGCCACAACCCGCCGGACTACAACGGCTTCAAGATCATGCTTGGCGGCGAAACGCTGGCGCAGGACGCCATTCAGGCGCTCTACCAGCGCATCGTCGAGCAGGACCTGAGCGAGGGTGCCGGCGGCGTCCAAGAGCTGGACATCCTGGAGGACTACGTCGATCGCATCGCATCGGATATCCAGGTCGAAGAGCCGCTGAAGGTCGTGATCGACTGTGGAAACGGGATCCCGGGAATGATCGCCCCGCAGGTGCTCGAGGAAATCGGCTGCGAGGTCGTTCCGCTCTACTGCGACGTCGATGGCACCTTTCCGAATCACCACCCCGACCCCAGCGTCCCGGAGAATCTCCAGGACCTCATCATGTCCGTGAAGCAGCTGGATGCGGATCTGGGCCTGGCCTTCGACGGCGATGGTGACCGGCTCGGGGTCGTGACGCGCGAAGGCGAGATCGTATTCCCGGATCGGATCCTGATGCTGTTCGCCGAGGACGTGCTCCTGCGCAATCCGGGCGCCACGGTCATCTACGATGTGAAGTGTACGGCCCACCTCGCCCGCGTCATCCTGAGTAACGGCGGCAGCCCGCTCATGTGGAAGACGGGGCATTCGCTGATGAAGGCGAAGATGAAGGAAACGGGTGCCGCGCTCGCGGGTGAGATGAGCGGCCATTTCTTTTTCAAGGAACGCTGGTACGGCTTCGACGATGGCGTCTACGCTGCGGCGCGACTGCTGGAGATCCTCGCCTCGGCACCGGACGGCGTCGACGAGACGCTGGCGGAGCTGCCCAACAGCGTGAGCACGCCGGAGCTGAAGGTCCAGATGGTCGAAGGCGAGCACTATGCCTTCATGGAGGAATTCCAGCGGGTCGCCGCCTTCGACGACGCGCGTGTGACGACCATCGACGGCGTCCGCGCCGACTACGACGATGGCTGGGGGCTCGTCCGTTGCTCGAATACCACGCCCTGCCTCGTACTGCGCTTCGACGCTGAGAGCGAAACCGCGCTGGGCCGGATTCAGGAGATGTTTCGCGCCGAGATGCTCAAGGTCAGAGGCGACCTCGACATTCCCTTCTGAGCGTCACCCAGGACTGACGGCGGGAACGATCAAGAGTCGGCGGGTGCGTCGTCGGTGATGAGACCTCGTCGCTTGAGGATGTCGCGGAAGCGCGCCAGCTCTTCCTCGAAGTAGACGATGATTTCCTGCTTCTCGGCTTCCTTCGAGTCGATGAAGGCCTGCTGCTCCGCGATCTGCTCCTGCGAGGAGTCGATGGACGACCGTAGCGCGGGGCTGATCTCGCGACCCTGACGCTCGTTGTTCGCCGCCCTCTCGAGCAGCGTCGCGAGGCTCTTGCGCTGCCCGGCGATGTAGGACTGCGCCGCCTCGATGGAGCGATCGAGCGCATCGACCTGCTGGTCCCGGACGCGGTAGATATCCGCTGATGATGCGTAGGTCGCCAGGAGCTCCTGGTCGGCCCGAAGCTGTCGCTCCGCTTCCCGCTCGGCCGCAAGTTCGGCCGCCCGAGCTTCTCGCTCGACCGCGAGCTCTTCCTGGGTCTTGGCCCGGTCGGTCGACTCGACGACGACGCCCTGCTCATTCAGGCGCTCGCGGGCCTGCTTGACCTGATCCGGCGGCACCTGGTCGCTGTAGTGGACGTTGCCGTCCTCATCGACCCATTTGTACAGCTTCTGCGCGCCGGCCGGCTGGGCGGCGGACACGCAGACGGCCGCGGCGATCGACAGGGCGATACGCTTGCTGGTCGATTTCATGCTGGCCTCCCTCTCGCTATCCCGTTTGATTCTAGCACCCGATCGTCGCCGATTCGTGGGCGCGGTCAGCTGGCACCGTAGCGTTCCCGATAGGATTGCATGGCGGCGCTGACGTCGGCCATGCCCGGCGCGTCGGCGACATACCGGATCAGATCTGCCAGTGTGATGATGCTGGTGACCGGAGCCCCGACGAGGTGTTGGACTTCCGCGACGGCCGAACGTTCAGCGGCGCCACGTTCCTGCCGGTCGAGGGCGATGGCGAGTCCGGCAATCTCCGCCCCTGCGGCCTCGATCCAGCCAGCAGACTCACGGGCGGACGTCCCGGCGGAGATCACGTCGTCAACGATCAGGACGCGGCCGGTCAGCGCGGCGCCGACGATGTGGCCGCCTTCGCCATGGTCCTTGGCCTCCTTGCGGTTGTAGGCATAGGGAATGTCCCGGTCGTAGAGCCGGTCGTAGGCAATCGCCACGGCGGCCGCGAGCGGAATGCCTTTGTAGGCGGGCCCGAAGAGCATGTCGAAGGCGATACCGGAAGCTTCGATCGAACGCGCGTAGTACTCCCCGAGCCGCGCCAGCGCCGTGCCGCTCGCGAAAAGGCCGGCGTTGAAGAAGTAAGGGCTCTGGCGCCCTGATTTCAGGGTGAACGTCCCGAAGCGGAGGACGTCGAGTCTCAGGCACAGGTCGATAAGGTCGCGCTGGTAGCCCTGCATGGTGCGAATCCCGAAAATTTGGCCCCCGGATTATCGTCGCCTCCCCCGGCGGCCTCAAGCCGCGGCCCGGCCTTGCGTCCGCCGCGTGGACCGCTACCATGCGCGACTCCAGGAGCAGCGGTACGCATCGTGAAAGTCATTTCCGTCAACACAAACGGCATCCGCGCGGCCGAGCGCAAGGGCTTCTTCGGATGGTTGCAGAAGCAGAAGGCGGATGTCGTCTGCATCCAGGAGACCAAGGCTGCAATCGCTCAGCTCAAGGCGCGCGACTTCTTTCCGGTTGGCCATCACGTGTACTACAACGACGCGCAGAAGGCGGGCTACAGCGGTGTGGCCGTCTATTCCCGCGTGCGACCCGACCAGGTGCGCTATGGACTCGGGCACCCCGTCTTCGACA
>JBCCZC010000387.1:0-5712 GCA_039188505.1 Pseudomonadota bacterium
CGTGGCAGCTGCTCGGGTTCGGGCCCTGGCGGTTCCCGATCGACCCAGTAGCTGGCGGCTTCGGCATCGAAGCAATCGTCCAGCGAGCGTTTCCCGAGTGCGCGCCGGGCAAGCCCGATGGGGGTCACCACCGCGAAGAAGATGAGACCCATGATCAGCGGCGCAACGATGCGACCGAGGAACAGCCCGAACGCGTGCCAGCCGCGGTTGAGCGGCGCCAGCGCTCGCGGCAGCACCAGTGCGACCAGCGCGAAAGCGCCGCCTACCGCCAGTCCGTAAAGCCACCCGCTGCGGAAGAACAGGAGCGTCAGCGCCGGGATCGCGACGGCCATGACGAAGCCGAAGGATCGTTCGCTCCCCGGGCCGACGTGCTCCTCGCGACCGAGGTCCTCGTGGAGCCCCCGTTTCAAGCGGGCGCCTCGCGACGCGCCGCGATGACCGCGAGCGCGCGGTCGATGCGCGCCAGGGAACGCTCCCGCCCGAGCGCTGCCAGGACCGCGTCGTTCGCGGGCGCTGCCGGGCGACCCGTGAGCGCGAGCCGCAGGGGTTGGCCGACCTTGCCGAAGCCGACGCCGAGCTTATCGACCACCTGCTGCAGCAGTACCGCCAGGGCCTCCGCGGACCAGTCGTCCTGATCGGCCAGCGCCGCACGCGTCGCGGCCAGAGGCGCTTCGGCCACGGGCCGGAAGGTCTTCTTCGCGGCCTTCTCGTCATACGCCTCGAATTCCTCGAACAGGAAGCGGGCCTGCTCCGCGAGATCCGCAACGGTCGTTGCTCGCTCGCACAGAAGCGCCCGGACGGCCGCCAGCGAAGGACCGCCCGAGGTGTCGATCGACAGGCGTTCGAAGTGCCAGGCCATCTCCGCCTCGACCTCGCTGGCCTCGCCATGCTGCAGCCAGTGCTGGTTGATCCAGACGAGTTTCTCCGGGTTGAAGGTCGAGGGCGCGCGGTTCGCACCGGAAAGATCGAACAGCTCGCGCATTTCATCGGCGGTGAAGACTTCCTGATCGCCATGGGACCAGCCGAGGCGTACCAGATAGTTCAGCAATGCATGCGGGAGGTAGCCCTCGTCGCGGTACTGCATGACGCTGACGGCGCCGTGGCGCTTCGACAGACGCTGGCCGTCGTGGCCGAGGATCATCGGGACGTGCGCGAACGCTGGCGGCTCGGCGCCGAGCGCGCAATAGACGTTGATCTGCGACGAGGTGTTGTCGAGGTGGTCGTCTCCACGGATCACGTGGGTGATGCCCATGTCCATGTCGTCCACGACGACGGCGAAGTTGTAGGTCGGCGTACCGTCCGACCGGGCCATGACGAAGTCGTTGAGAACCCGATTTTCCTTGACGATCTCGCCCTTCACCGCGTCCTTGAAGCGTACCTCGCCGTCGAGCGGGTTCCGAAACCGGATCACCGGCGCGGGCGCCCCGGGCGGCGGCTCGGTCACGTCGCGGCAGTGGCCGTCGTAGCCCGTCAGGCCCTCGGCCTTACGGGCCTCGCGGACCTGGGTGAGGCGCTCGGGGGTGCAGTAGCAATAGTAGGCCGTACCGGCCTCCAGCATGCCGTCCAGCACCTCACGATAGCGATCGAAGCGATCGGTCTGGAACACCGGCCCTTCGTCGTAATCGAGGCCGAGCCAGGCCATTCCGTCGAGGATCGCCTGGACGGACGCCTCCGTGGAGCGCTCGCGGTCCGTGTCCTCCACGCGCAGGACGAACTGCCCGCCGTGACGGCGCGCGTAGAGGTAGGCGAACAGCGCCGTGCGGGCGCCGCCAACGTGCAGATAGCCCGTTGGGCTGGGGGCGAAACGGGTGCGTACGGCCATGGTCTTCAGCGGTCCGAAAAAAGCGTCGCATGATACCATGCGCGCCTTCCGCGACTCACCCGTTCGAGACCTACCGCGCGCGGCCCGGGAGCCCCATGAGCGAGACCTTCTTCTGGCACGACTACGAGACCTTCGGCGTCTCGCCCCGCTCGGACCGCCCGGCCCAGTTCGCCGGTCTGCGAACCGACGCCGACTTCGAGCCCGTCGAGGAACCTGTTTCCTTCTACTGCCGACCGCCAGCCGACTACGTGCCGCGGCCCGAGGCGATGCTGATCACCGGCATCACGCCCGATGACGCCGAGCGGGAGGGCGCCCGGGAGGCCGAATTCGCCGCCCGGGTCTTCGAGGAACTCGCCAGACCGGGGACCTGCGGGGTGGGCTATAACAGCCTGCGCTTCGACGACGAGGTGAGCCGCTTCCTCTTCTGGCGCAACTTCTTCCCGCCCTACGAGCGAGAGTACGCCAACGGCAACTCGCGCTGGGACCTGATCGATGTCGCCCGCCTGTGCTACGCGGTACGGCCTGATGGCGTCGAGTGGCCGCTGCATGACTCCGGCAAGCCGAGCTTCCGTCTCGAGGATCTTGCGGGGGCCAACGGTATCGCGCACGGCCGAGCCCATGAGGCGCTCTCCGACGTCGAGGCAACCCTTGGCCTTGCCCGGCGCCTCAGGACGGCCCAGCCCCGGCTGATCGACTACTGCCTGGGGCTGCGCGACCGGCGCAACGCCGAACGGTTGCTCAACCCCATCAGTCGCCAGCCGTGCGTGCACGTGTCAAGTCGCTTCGGCGCAGATCGTGGCTGCCTTGCCGTCGTGCTGCCGCTGGCGCAGCACCCGCGCATCCAGAAGCAGATCATCGTCTTCGACCTCGCGGCGGACCCGCTGCCGCTGCTCGAATCAGACCCCGAGTTGCTCCGGGACCTGGTGTTCACCCCGACGGCGGACCTGCCGGAAGGCTTCGAACGGGTGCCGCTGAAGACCGTCGCGACAAACAAGTGTCCGGTGGTAGCGCCCCTGAGCGTGCTGCGCGACGCCGATCATGACCGGATCGCGCTCGATCTCGAACGGTGCCTGGCCAATGCGCGAACGCTCGCGGCGGACCCGACGCTGGCCCAGCGTGTGCAGGCCGTCTTCGACGCACCTTTCGATGGCGGCGAACCGCCTGCGGAGGAGGATCTGTACGGCGGTTTCGCTTCGCGGGAAGACGGCTACCGGTTGGCGGATGTCCGCGCGACGCCCCCCCACGAGCTGGGAACCCGGGACTTCGGACTTTCGGACCACCGACTCCGCGCGATGCTGCCGCGCTACCAGGCCCGTAACTACCCGGACACGCTAGACAGCGAAGCGACCGATCGCTGGTTCCTGCACTGCCGGGAGAGCTGGCGCCAGATCGACGAAGACTCCGGGCTGCCGGCCGGTCAGGACGCACTCGCTCGGGTCGGCGCGTTGCGCGACGGGGCCGACGGGCAGCAGCTCGCCCTGCTGGACCGCTACGAGGCCTGGGTGCGCGAGCGGGCGTCCGACCTGGCGATTTCGCTCTGAGCTTCGGCCGGGTCAGTTGCGGCCGGTGAGCCGGATATCGGTCAGCGTGCCGGAGACCAGCGTCATGATGCGAGTCAGCCGTCCCGACGAAGGCAGGTAGACCCACTCCTCGACCTTGCGCACCGTACCGACGCCAACTTCAACGGTGCCCGCGCCGTCCGGCTGTTCGAGCTCGAGCCGATCCTGCCGCAGCTCGATGACCTCCCGGTAGTCGGGCTCGCCGCACGCTTCGAGAATCTCCCAGCTGCGGTCGCCCACCTGGATGACCTGCCGCCCGCAGCGCACCGTGTCGAGCTGCACGCCGTCATCGAGGTCTGCCCAGGCGCACCAAGGCAGCAGGAGGATTGGGAGGAACCAGCGCATCTTGCTAGTGTAACGCCTCAGGGATGACCGGGAGCTGAAGGACCGTGAACGAGCAGGAACTCGCCGCGCTGCCCGTCGTAGATGGCTTTCGCCAGCGGGGCGTTGACATGACGCGAATCGAGGCCTTCACCGATGCGGCGTTCGCGTTCTCCCTGACCATGCTGGTCATCTCCTTTGACGAACTCCCGGGATCCTTCGACGAGCTCTGGCTCGCGCTGAAGAACATCCCCGCTTTCGCTGCCAGCTTCGCGATGCTCTCGACCTTCTGGTACGCCCACCACAAGTGGAGCCGGCGTTTCGGCCTCGATGACTTCGGCACTGCGCTGTTCTCGCTGCTGTTCGTATTCGTCATGCTGATCTACATCTACCCGCTGCGGATCGTCTT
Organism: Pseudomonadota bacterium; assembly: GCA_039188505.1. GTDB lineage: Bacteria > Pseudomonadota > Gammaproteobacteria > Xanthomonadales > SZUA-38 > JBCCZC01. Next base: position 4,112 of record JBCCZC010000387.1, read on the forward strand.
CTCGGGGTTCTTCGCGTGGATCACCCAGCAGCGGCTGCCTTACGTCTTCGGGGAACTCAATCCCTATGATCTGATCAACATCTTCATCATCTACGGCGTGGGATTCGTCGCGATGAGCTGCATCCTCGCCCTGCTCTACCGTCATGCGCTGTCGCGTCGGCAGGTGCTGTCGCTGGATGAAAGCGAGGCCTTCACGACCCGGTCCGAAATGGAGGCCTGGACGATCATGGCCGGGATCGGGATGCTCACGGTGCTCTGGGCACTGTTGATGCCTTCGCGGGTCGCAGTCTGGGCGGCAAGCCTTTACGGGCTGCTGGCGATCGTCATGCCGATCTTCGGAACCGTCAAATCACGCCAGTTCGAAGCACTGATGGCCAGAAAGTGAAAAACGATTCATATTGTCATATCTGCCGATCTGGTTATGCGACTGGCATGCCCGGGCGGTTACAATCCCCTGCTAAGACCTGAAGAGAGCCTGGCTTGGAGAAGCGTCGACACCCCCGTGAGGAAACGCGGCACCCCGTGACCCTGACTGCCCCGGGCGGGATTCGCGTGCCCGGCACGATCCACAACTTCAGTGCCGGGGGCTTGCTGGTCGAAGCGCATGTGCCGTTGATCGAGCTGCCGGACCATATCGACGTCACCATCCGCGAAGACATTCCGGTCGTCAGCGCCCGCATCGTAAGAATCGCAGACCCCTGGGTGGCGATCGCGTTCGATCACGTCCAGCTCGGCGTGGCCGCTCGGCTCCGCCCCCGATCACCGGAAGGCTACCCCGCTGCGCCCCCGCGGCGGGAAGCGAAGCAGGTGGATCCAAAGCTTGCACGAAAACTCCAAGCGGCGTGCTCAAGCTATTTCGTCGGGCAAACCTCCGCGTTCCTCGACCACGCGAAGGAGCGCCTGATCGACGCTGCGGACAGTGCGGGAAGCAACGCTCGCCAGGCAATGTACTTTGAGGCCTTCACGGTCCTGCGGCGCAAGCAGAAAGCCATTGAGGAAGGTCTCGAGGCCCGCCTCGATGGCCGCGGGATGGCGCTCGAAAGCGCCCGCGAGGGCCCTGCGGCCCCGGACGGCGAAGATGCGGAGCTCTCGCTCGTCGACGAGACCGAATTCGACATCTGGCTGATCGAATCGGACGTCGCCTCGAATGCCGAGTCGGCCTTGACCGACCAGCTCGAGGCCTTGAACTCGAGGCTTTCCGGTCTCCTCGGTGAGGCCGTTGACGAGCGCAACAACCCGTTCGCTCCGCGCGCGATCATCGGCCACTGTTCGGATGTGCTAATCGGTCTCGAGCTCGACGCCCTGGCAAGAAAGTTTGCTCTCCGAAGCTTCGGTGAAGCCGTCATGCGGGAATCCACCCCGCTGTACGATCGACTCAACGAGATACTCGAAAACGCGGGCCTGAGCTACCGGCGCAACAAGCCGTCGTTTCGGCCGCGCCGAGGCAGTCGGCAGAGCATCCCGATCCAGGACCAACCGGCCGACGCGGCGGCGTCGACCGAGGGCCAGACGTTCGCGCCTCCGGAAGGAGCAGTGCCGGCCGGCGCCATTTCCGCAGGTGCCGCACCCGACGGCGACAATAGCGCTTCGATGCCGCCGGA
>JBCCZC010000388.1:0-5711 GCA_039188505.1 Pseudomonadota bacterium
CCAGGTGTTCGGCGAGGGGAGCAACCGCTCCAGCGGCCGGGACCGGAACCGCTCGAACCAGCTGGCTCCCGGCCTCGAGGCCGGCGAGATCACCTCGATCAACGACCCGCGCTCGCGCGTCGTCGAGGAGCGGGCCCAGGAGATCGCCGACCAGGTAACCGGTGGTGCCGTGAGCGCGGGCGGAGATGGCGACGGGCTGGCGCTGGTCGCCGGCGAGGAGATCCGGATCACGGCGGTCGAGGAGTCCAACTCGCTGCTCATCCGTGCGACCCCGGCTCAGTACGAGGCGGTCCTCGGCGCGATCCGCCGCCTCGATACGGTGCCGCTGCAGGTGCTGATCGAGGTGAAGGTCCTCGAAGTGACGCTGACGAACAATCTGCGCTACGGCGTGAGCTGGTTCTTCGAGAATGGCATCCCCGAGGTGAGCCCCGCGGGCGGCGCCGGCGTGGCCGTGAACAAGCGGATCTTCGGCAGCGACCCGGAGCGCGGCGGTTCCCTGAGCGATTCCGGTCTGAACTACTCGATCACGGGCACGGACGTGGCGATCGTCGTCGAGGCGCTGGAGTCGCAGACGGACGTGAGTACCATCTCGGCGCCGTCGATGATGGTCCTCAACAATCGCGAGGCCAATATCAACGTCGGTACGCAGATCCCGGTGAACTCGCCGATCTTCAATACCGGTACCGGGAACAATATCGGCCAGTCCCGGGTCCAGTTCCGGGACACGGGTGTCACGCTCAACGTCACGCCGCGGGTGAATCCCGGCGGCATGGTGTTCATGGAGGTGCAGCAGGAGGTCAGCTTCCCGATCCCGGGCACCGGGGACAGCAACGGCAACGTCGCGGTCAGCCAGCGTCGGGTGGACACGGAGGTCGCCGTGCAGAGCGGTGAGACCGTCGCGCTCGGCGGCCTGATCCAGGCCAACCTGAGCGAGACGGCCGCAGGACTGCCTTTCCTCGCCGCCATCCCCGTCGTCGGCGGGCTCTTCGGCACGCAGACCGATGAGGTCACCCGAACGGAGCTCCTGGTCCTGATCACGCCCAAGGTCGTGACGAGCGTCGAGGAGGCGCGGCAGGTGAGCGAGGAGTATCGCAGCAAGATGCGGGGCCTCATTCCCTTCGACCTGCAGCAGATCAACGTCGACAAGAATCAGGACTGAAGCCGCCAGCGCGCGGCTGCCGAGAACAGCTAAGGAATACGAGCATGAATTCAACCCTCCGAACGATCACCTCGATCGCCCTTCTGGCGATGCTGGGCGCCTGCGCCACGACACCACCGATGCCTGACGACGCCCAGGCGCGGGCCCAGCAGCGCTGGGACGCCCAGCTCGCCGGCGATTTCGACACTGCGTACGCGTACTTCTCGCCCGGATACCGCGCAGCCTTCGCGCTCGATGCCTATGAGGCGCAGATGCGCGCGCGCACGGTCCGCTGGGTGGGGGCGACCGCCGTCGATCAGGAGTGCGAAGGCACCGTCTGCAAGGTGCGCATCAGCATCGAGTACGACGTGGATCTGGCCACGCGCGGGGCCGGATCCATCACCTCGGTGACCAGCGTCGTGGAGCGCTGGATCGAAAGTGACGGCACTTGGTATTTGGTGCCTGATCGTCTACGCTAGATCCCGCCTCGACAGGCCGGAAACGCTACGCGGCTCTACGCCGAAACCGTTCAAGGGGGCGTTGTCAGCGGTCGTTGCGTTGTCAAATTGGTTTATGTACTATGAGGTCGCTATTTTTAGCGGAAAGCACATGCTCAGCGAATTTGCCCGGAGCAATGGGCCCCGGACTTTCGTGCAGAGCAGCCCTGTACTTGTGTTAGGAGTGTTGTGATGAAGAGAAAAATCTTAAACTCGGCTGTGCTCGCCGGCCTGACTGGCGTGGCTGGCATTGCCAGCATCTCCAACGCCGTCAACCTCAACCCGGACGGCCTGGGCGAAGTTCTTATCTACCCGTACTACACCGTTAACGGTGACAACGATACGTTCATCTCGGTGGTCAACACGACCAACGTGGTGAAGGCTGTGAAGGTTCGCTTCCTCGAGGCCAACAACTCGGCGGAAGTTCTTGACTTCAACCTGTATCTGTCTCCGTTCGACGTCTGGACCGCTGTCATCACGCGTGAGCCGGGCAACGAAGATGGCGCCGCCATCGTCGCTACCCAGGACGTGTCCTGCACGGTTCCGTCGTTCTTCATTCAGCCGGATGGCGCGCTGAATCCGTCGACCCCGTACGTCCGTTTCCGGACCCTGCGTCTGAACGACAAGGTCGGCCCGAGCCCGGCTCGTACCCGTGAGGGCTACGTCGAGATGATCGAAATGGGTGAAATCGACCCGACGACCAACCTCGGTGCTCTGGCTATCCACGGCTCGTCGGGCGTTCCGGCTGGCTGCGGCACCCTGAACGCCCTCTGGGCTCCGGGCGGCGCATTCTCCCTGAACCCGGGTCTCGGTGTTTCCGAGCCGGACGGCGGCCTCTTCGGTGGCGGCTTCATCGTTAACGGCCCGGGCGGTTTCGCTGGCGGCTACAACGCTGACGCCATCGCTGGCTTCTTCGATCCGATCGACTCGTCTGTTGACCTGCACACCCGTCCGGACTCGCTCTTCCCGTCCCTCGAGGAAGCAGACACGGGCGACGGCCTCACGGTCACGAGCAACGTGTTCGACAACGCTTCTGTCGTGACCTCGTCGTGGACGCAGGGCGAAGCTGACGCCGTCAGCGCCGTCTTCATGCGTGACGAAGTTGTCAACGAGTACGCGATCGACAGCGACCTCAACGGTGCGACCGAGTGGGTCCTGACCTTCCCGACCAAGCGTTTCTACGTGAACCCGGGCATCAACCCGCCGTTCACCTCTTCGTTCGGCTCTGCCGGCGCTTGTGAGGAAGTCGGCATTCGCTTCTGGAACCGTGAAGAGCGCACCACCGTTGGCGGTGTGAACTTCTCGCCGTCCGAAGATCCGCGTCCGAACCTTTGCTGGGAGGCGCAGGTCGTCTCCTTCGGTCAGGCTGGCGGTTCTTCCGACATCCTGGGTTCGCCGCTGGTTGAGAACATCGCTGTGGGCGCTGCTGGCTTCGAAAACGGTTGGGCGCGTATCTCGCTCGACGCTGACGGCCAGGGCTTCACGTCCATCGATGGTGATGACTACGCAGGTCTGCCGGTTACCGGCTTCTCCTACAGCGTCATCCAGAACGGCACGCTGCAAGACGCAGACGGTAACAGCATCCTGGCGAACTACGCCTACATGTTTGCTCACCGTTACAGCCGCGACATCATCGGCAGCTAATCGCAGCCGATACAAGCTAGACGTCGAAGGGGGCCGCAAGGCCCCCTTCTTCGTTGCAGAACGAGAATTTAACTCGGACTGCTGGAATTCGATTTAAGATAGAAAGACCTAAAACACAAAACCGCCTCGAGGTGGTGAATCAAGTGATGAAGACCTTTTTTAGAACGACCCTCCTGGGGCTTGCCTGGGCCACCGCGGCTCCTGCGCAGGACCTCATCGTCAACAGTAACGACTGCCGGGTTGCGCTGGATACGAGCCAGGCGGTCACCTTCCGGGTGGACGGTGGCATCGAGGTGGCAACGGCCGCCGCGCTGCCGGTCACCTGCGTCAGCGGCGTTATCGGCAGCGGGGCTCCAGCGTCCGTGCAGGCCGCTGACCCCCTTTCCGGCGCTCTCGTCAGCACGGCGGACGAAGACACGGAATTCGTGATCAACTACGCCGTGCCGGACGACTTCAACTGCACGCTCCGCAAGAACGGCGGCGTTTTCCTCTCCAACAGCAATATCACGCGCCCAAGTGGCACGAGTCCCGTGGAGACCATCACGGCGGACGCCAACTACGAAATGATCTGCAACCAGACGACGGAGCAGGGCACCGCCCAGTCCACGGCAAACGCTCTGGTCGACTACACCGGCAGCGGCGGTGGTGGCGGTGGCGGCGGTATCACGCCGGGAGCGACCTGTTCCACGTTGCCGCCCGGGACGCTGGAGGACGAAATCACCTTCGATCGCAACGACGAGACCACCTTCGATGCATCGACGGTTGAAGACATGTTCGGTGCCTGGCCTGTCCAGGAGGACTTCGTTGGTCGCGTCTACCGACTCTTCCTGCGCCGGGGCGCGTTCTATTCGTTCCCGTTCGTGATTCCGCCGGGTACCCCGGACTCCGAGATTCTGAACATGATCTGGCAGTCCGATACGGGCTCGTCGGCCGGAACGACGGTGTCGGTGTCCGAATGCGTGGGCGGTGTGCTCGAATCTCAGTCCGTGCCGCAGAACAGCACGAGCCCGCTGCGCTTCTGCCACATCATCGGCGACGAAACGGGCGGTGCCATGAGAATCGGTACCTCGCCGAACACGGCCAACTGCGTGCTCGAGCGCGGTCGAACCTACTATCTGAACTTCATGGACTTCGACGAGCGGGACGGTCCTAACGGGGCGAACACCTGCTCGACGTCCAGCTGTACCTTCATCATGCGACCGCGCGACGGCTGATCCGTCCGCGTCGTAGTACTCTGAGTGCGCCGGGCGACAGCCCGGCGCACTCGCTTTGGCAACTCGAGACTTCCACCATGAAATTCCTCCTTCCCGCCTTGCTGCTCTCGGCTTCCGTGGCCGCGCAAACCGACGAGCCGCTCCCGCCGCCTGACTACGATGAGAGCGAGGTCATCGCCTCCCTGGGGCCGGTGTCGCTTCGCGTCGTGGATCTCGATGCGCGTTACCAGGTCCTGCCGCCGCCCGTGGCGAAAAAGTGGGCGCAGTCTCCGCGCGTCGTGGGTGAGGAGATGACCAAGCTCCTGCTCGAGCGCGCCGTTGCTGCCGATCTTCGAGCGGGCCGTGTGGGCCCGTTACCCGATGCCGCGGCCGTGGAGAGCACGGCACGCGCCGAGGCCATCATCGATGCCTGGCTCCGAGCCACGATCGCAGCGGGTGCCGCCGAGCCGACCGATGCCGAGGTCAGCGGCTACTACCAGGCGCATCCGGAGCGATTCCTCGGCCCGCGCCGGCTCGATATCGAGCACGTCTACGTGAGCACTGTCTACCGCTCGGCCGAGGCCGCTGCGGAAGAACTCGAGGGTCGTCTCGCGGATCTCGCCGGCCCGGGCGCCTTTACGGCCCTGGTGGATGAATACGGCGACCCTTCGAATCAGCCGTTCCGTGGCGGCAGCATCACCATGGGGCTCGAGCGGGGTCAGGCGGGCATCGATGACGATTTCCTGGCCGCGGCGTTTGCGCTCGACGCCCCCGGCGCCATTGCAGGACCCGTTCGCTCTCGCAACGGCGTTCACCTGATCCACCTCCTCGCGGAGGCGCCGGCGGAAACCCTCCGGCTCGACCAGGTGCGGCATCTGATCGTGCAGCACCTGCGCGCCGAGGCCATCGTCGCTGCGCGCGACGGGTTGTTAGACGCCCACGGCGGAGACCTCGTCGCCGCCGCGAGCGCGATCGAGCGCACGCCCTTCGGCCAGCAGGCTCGGGTGATGGCGATCGCCGAGCAGGCGGCCAACACGGCACTGGTCCAGGCTTACCGCAAGAGTCTCGGTAGCGGTCTGGAAGGTGATCTGCGGATCCTGGCTCGGGAGCGCTTCACGGCCTTCCCGGACCGCTTTGCGATTCCCGCGGTCATCTCCTACCGCATGGTGACCCTCAAACAGAACGTCGTCGACGATCACCCGGGCCTCCGGATGACGTTCGCCGGCACGCCACTGGATC
>JBCCZC010000389.1:0-5683 GCA_039188505.1 Pseudomonadota bacterium
CGGCGAGAACCCGCCCGTCGACGATTCCGATCCCCACGCCGCGCAGGTCGCACGCGCCGACGATCTCTACATGCGCTTCACCCGGGCGGACAACGAAGCGGCCATTGCCATCTACGAGCGCGTCCTCGCGGCGGCGCCAGACAACGCGGATGCTCAAGCCGGCTTCGCCAATGCGCTGGTGCAGCGCGTGGTGCGCTGGCCGGACCGCCCCGGCACCGGCAGCGGCGGCGCGAGCTCCCTGGCCGAGGCGTTCGATCGCGGCCTGACCGGCACCGCCGAAGCGCAGGCCGTGCTCGCACGTGCGGTCGCGATGGCCGAGCGCGCCGTCCGCCTTTCACCCCGGAATCCAGCTGCCCTCAAGGCCCTGGGGTTTGCCTACACGGCGGGTGGCGACCTCGACCGGGGTGAGGAGATCTACGAGCAGGTTCTGGCCGTCGATGCGAACGCCTGGGCCGCCCTGATCAACCTCGGCGAGATCGAGTCCATGCGGGGCCGGACAGCTGCGGCCATCGAGCGCTTCGAGGAGGCCTACGCCGCAATGGGTCGCGCCTATGCCTACGAACCGCAGCGCGTCGGCCCCTGGCAGGTTGCGCTTGGCGTGGCGATCGGCGAACGCTACGAGCAGCAGGCGCGCCCCGCCGACGCGGAACTCTGGTACCGGCGCGTGCTCGCCGAGGCACCCTTCGAGCCGGAGGCGACGGTCCGCCTGGCGCGCCTCCTGGCCGACAGCGGTGATGAGGCGGAGGCGCGCGCGCTCTGCCAGTCGCTGCGCGAACGGGTCGGCGACTATCCCGGGTGCATCGACCTCCAGTAGCCAGCTTCCTGTCCCCTGGCGAACTTCAGGATTCCCCGTCCGGGGCAGCAGCCGGTCGCCTGGGCGGGCCGGGAAAGAACATGTTGGTGGTCTGCTGATACGCCCGGTAGTCCGGGCGTCGCTGGTACACGAGCGTCGTGTACATGATGCGCGACACGAAAAGCAGGCCGAGCCCGAGCAGGGAGGCGCTCGTTACGCAGCCCCTTCCGCTCCCAGCGTCGGCGCTGATAGCGGTAGCGCGGCAGTTCCTCCCGGAGGTGGCCCCGGCGCCACAGCTGCAGCGCTCCGAGCCCCATCCGCAGACCGATGAGGAGGTAGGCAAGGCTCACGGCCGCCTTCCGTGCGGGCTGACCATCGGCGAGTACGAGCGTCAGGGCGCCGATGAGGGCAACGCCCAGCGGCCAGCCGATATCAACGTAGGACAGGCGCCCGGTCCGCCATGCCGGCACGTTGACGACCACGACGAACAGCAGCGTCTGAGCCGCAGCGTTGACGAGCGCCAGAGTGGACAGTCCCGTCGTCAGCAGCAGGAGGAGCCAGCCGAGCACAAAGGGGACGAGCGGGGCGAAAATCGACATGGCGGGAGGCTTTGCTCGAAAACCCGTGATCATACGCGGCCCGCGAGCGCGGTGGTGCCGCCGCCCTCACCGCTCCGTGCGATCACCCGCGATGTTCTGCTCCAGCCAGGTGGTGATAACCTCGGGATAACCGTCCACGAGCGGCGGCCGCTTGCCGTGGCTATGGTCCCCGCTACGGATGCCATGGTTGGCCCCCTCGAAGACCCTGACGGTGACCCGGTCGTTACCCGCCAGCGCCAACCCCTGACGCCAGCGTTCGATGGCCAGTTCGGTCGGCTGATCGCGGTCCTGGTCACCAAAGACCAGGAGCACGGGTGCCGTGAGCCGGGCAATGCCCGGCATCGGATCGAAGTTGGCCACCCACGCCCAGTTGGGTCGGTTTGCCTCCGACGGAACGATCCGTCCAATGTTCAACGCCGCATACCAGGACTCCTCCCGGGCGCGGCCGATAGCCGCCATCAGCCCTGCGCGGTCCTCCCCGGTACCGAGATATCGGAAGTAATCGCCGAGCAGGGCCATGGCTGCCGCCCGGTCCCGGACACTCAGCTTCGCGCGGTCAAAGACCTGACCATAGGAAAAGAGCTCTGACTGTAGTGGCGAGGCGCCGCCACCCGAGGTGACGATGACGAAGGCGAGGTTGCCGTCGCGTTCGGCCACCATCGGCGCCAGCCAGCCGCCCTGGCTCACGCCCCAGAGGCCGATACGGTCCGGATCGAAACCCGCCTGCCGGCGCAGGAATTCGACCGCTGCGAGCACATCCTCGGACAGGTCCTCGAGCGAAGAACTGCCCCAGTGGGCGCCCGTGGATTCCCCCGAGCCCCGCTTGTCGAAAGCGAGCAGGCCGACGCCGGCATCCGTGAAGGCGGAAGCGAAGGCCAGCGGGCCTGCCCGCTTGTGCGGCCCCGACCCGTGTATGAACACCACGCCGGGATAACCGGCTTCGGCCGCCGGGCGAACGAGGGTGGCGGCCAGACGCACCTCGCCGTTGTCGATCGTGACCTCTTCGTGCGGTTCCTCGGCGAGTGCCGCCGATGCCACCACGACCCAGATCGCCAGCCACGCGCCACGGCGCACCCGAAACGGATTCCTCATGTTCGCCTCCAGCGACAGCATGCCCGCTAGCCAGGACGCGTCGTCGCGGCTACCGTTACCGCCGAGTCGAGCGCGGCAGCGAAGCGGCGCTGGGTCGAGGGCGCCGATCGACCCGGCCAGGCATGGTTCCCACGGGCGCGCCTAGCGCCTCGAGCGCAAGCTGCCGGCGCCCGCGGACGGCTGAGCCGTTGCCCGACGGGCGCCCGTCGCCATCACTCGACGATCGCGGGGAGCCCCATCATCCGCTCGAAGCCGTCGCCGAAGATCCGGTCGATATCCGCGATATTGCACGCCGAGCCTTCGCTGATCTCGAAATCGTCGACCCACCAACCGACCTCGCTGACCGATTCGTCGGAGGCGAAGCGGAAGCGGAGCAGCAGGTCCTGCCCACCGAAGTCGGCCAGGTCCACCTCGGTGGTCACGAATTCGCCGCCGCTGCTGCCGGTCCACGCGTCGCGGCCGCCGATCGGGCTGCCGAAGAACGTGGAGATCGAATCGACGTAGCCATTGCTCACGAGCCGTCCGGGGTTCGCGGGCACCGCGCCGGCGCCGTCGAGGATGTCCTGCCAGTTTTCGCCACCGTCGATGCTGTACTCCAGGACGCTGCCGTCGAAGCCGCCCTCGCTCTCGAAGCGGTGGGCGAAATGCAAGGCCGCGTTGGTCCCGGCGGGCAGAGACACCGCCTCGGCCAGCGTCAGGCGGCGGTCGGAGACGGCGTCCGGGTCGGGGACGAACCAGCTCGAGACCGGGGAGTTCGCGTCGCTCGTGGCGATAGCGAAGTCCGCACCGGCACCGGTCCCGTCGGCGATCCACGGGGCTGGGCCGGACTCGACGTCGTCCTCGAAGCGGATCGCCGCCGGTCCGAACGCCGCGGCATCGCGGCGGACCAGGTTGCCTTCCTCCACGCCGCCGCACTGGCCGCTGGCTGGCTGTGCCGCAAGGTCTTCGGCGCGCACGATGTAGAAGACCGTTTCGCCGGGTTCGACGTCCTCATCGAGGAGGCCCGTGGTGGTCTGGCAGGTGACGATCCGGTTGGCCGGCCCAGGCGTGAAATCAGCTTCCGTCGAACGATAGACGCTGTAGCGGAGATCGTCGCCGACGCCGCCGCAGTTGCTCGTCGCCGAGGACCAGCCGAGGTTGATCCCGCAGCTGTTCGTGCCAGCGGACATCGCGCTCCCGAGCCCCGCGAACAGTGGCGGCTCGGCGCACGCCCCGGTTGCGGTAGCCCCGGCGCAGCTGCCTTGCCCCGAAACGCACGGTCCGTCATCGCTGACCGATGCGATGCGATAGACGTAATCCGTGCCGCCGGAGACGCCGTCGTCCACGAACCCCGTGCCGGTCACCTCGGCGATCCGAACAAAGCCCGTGCCTGGGCAGGTCCCGGTGCTGCGGAACACGCGGTAGCGGTCCGCGCCCACGGCCGCGTCCCAGCCGAGCGTGATCTCGTTGTCGGCCGTGGCCATGGCGGTGAGGTTCTCCGGGGGGGCGGGTGGGTCGCACGCACCGATCCCGTCGAGGAACAGGGCGTTGCTACCGGCGGGATCAAGGTGGTCGCGCATCCGCGTCTCGACGGTGCCCAGCCCCTCCCAGGCGTGGAACAGCCCACCGTATTGATCGTTCAGACCCGAAGGATCGACCCCGCAGAAGGAGGCGCCTCCGGAGAGGACCCCGACCAGGCGGCGGTTGGCGTCATAGAGCGGCGACCCGGACGATCCCGGTTCCGTCACCGACGGCGGTAGCGTCGATGGTAGGGGATCGATCCCGGGAAGCTGTGGCGGCGTGGGATCCCAGTTCGCCAGCCAGTGGACATCCTGCGCCTGAGCGATGTCGTCACGCGTCATGGGCTCCTCGACGAAGGTGATTCGCTTTTCGTCACCGCTCGGGTGGTGGATCGAGGCGCAGAGACCCGCGGTGCTCGTGTTGTCTGCTGGGGCGGTACAGGTGGTCGGCGGCTCCCGGCGGTCCCAGCCGGCCCAGAAGAGGTCGAAGTCGTTGTCCGCCGGCGGCTCCGCGAGCTCCAGCAGCGACCAGTCGGAGCGCGAAGTAGCCGCGCCGCCGCCAGCGAAGGGGTTGTTCGTCCCCGCCAGGAACTGCAGGCCCGCGGAAGTGGTAGACGGCACCGGGCCGGGCTGCGCGCCGCTTTCGGCGCTGCCCGGAACGCGGCAGGTCGGCGACTCGTATTTCCAGTAGACGACGACCGAGGCCGCCGCCTCGTCGTCGTTCACGCCGCAGTGCGTGGCGGTGGCGAACAGCATGCGGCGGTCGTTGGCCGTGTTGTTCAGCAGCGAGCCCGTGCAGAAGGCGCTGCCGCCGTTCGACACCGCACCGACTGCGCGGCGGTTCTCGTTCCAAGGATCGTCCGGTGACAGACAGGCAACGTCCGTATTGCAGCTCCCGGACTTACAGGCCTTGGATTTGACCCCGAAGCCGCGGTAGCCCTGGTTGATCTGGGTCAGCTCGAGCGACACCGCGTCGAGGCTGTCGGCAGGCACCGCCAAATGGAGCAGCGCCTCCTCGCCCAGGACGACAGGTGTCCAGAGCTGGCCATGCGGCAGCATGTGGGCGGCGGTAAAGGGTCCGATCTTGCTGCGGCCGTCTGTCGAAACGACGTGCAGCGCCGCGCCCGGTGGCAACGCGAAGCGGCGGAAACCGAAATTGAGATGGGCGGCATCCTTGGCCCGCACCCGGAGTCGCCAGATCCAACGCCCGTCCAGGGCCTGAGACCAGGTGCCAACGTCGGCCGGTGTCCAGGTGACCTTGCGCGGCACGGCGTAACGTCGAGGCCAGCCGGGCAGCTCGTCCGTCAGCGTATCCTCAGCCGCCAGCGCATCGAGATCGAGAGTCCCGAAGCGCTTGAGTTCCGCCTCCTCGGCACCGTCGAGCAGCTTGGCCGTCGGCGTCTCGCTCGCGACTCCGAATGCCGCACTGCAACAAAGCGCCAGCGTCAGCGCCCCCCAGCGAATCGTGTTCCTTGACCAGCACCAGCTTCCCATCGGTTTCCTCCCCACCAATCCGTGTGCGTGGCGAGAGCATAGCGCTTACCGCGACGTCTATCGACGACGGCCGGTGCTAAGCTTCTGGCCAAGACTGAGGAGCGCTCGAGATGAGAACGGACAAGACCGCCTGCATCCTGTGTTCGCGCAACTGCGGCCTCGAGGTCGAGATCGATGGCGACCGCTTCGTGAAGATCCGCGGGGAC
>JBCCZC010000390.1:0-5652 GCA_039188505.1 Pseudomonadota bacterium
CCTGCGCACAATCTACGACCAGGCCGCACGGCTCGCGGCCAGCGAGATCGGCGTGCTGATCCACGGCGAGACGGGTACGGGCAAGGAACTGCTCGCGCGCTTCCTCCACGCCAGCTCGGGCCTGGCGGAGGACCGCCTCGTGGCGCTCAACTGCGCAGCCCTCCCCGTCGACCTCCTCGAAGCCGAGCTCTTCGGCATCGACAAGGGCGTCGCCACGGGCGTGAGCGAACGCGCCGGGCGCTTCGAGCAGGCCGACGGCGGCACGCTCTTCCTCGACGAGATCGGCGACATGGCGCTCGAAACCCAGGCCAAGATCCTCCGGGTGCTCCAGGAGAAGCATGTGTTCCGCGTCGGCAGCAGCAAGCCCCGACCCGCCCGGGTGCGGGTGATCTCCGCCACGAACCGGGATCTCGAGGCCATGGTCGAGAACGGTGAGTTCCGCCGCGATCTCTACCACCGCCTCGCGGACTGGACTGCCGAACTGCCTCCGCTGCGGCGGCGCCGCGAGGACATCGCCAACCTCGCCGCGCACTTCCTCGCCGCAGAGATGCGCCGGCAGGGGAAGCGCTTTGGCGGGTTATCGGAGGCCGCGGTGACGGTCATGCGGCGCTACGCCTGGCCGGGAAACGTCCGCGAGCTCGAGCGGGAGATGCTGCGCTGCTCCCTGTTCCTCGACAGCGGCGAACCACTGCAGTCGGACCAGCTCCAGCCCCGCTTCCACCGGGCCTCGAGTGACGCCGGCGACGTGACCCTGAAGGCCCAATTGGAGCGCGCCGAAGCGGCCGCAATCCGCGAAGCGCTGGCAGAGGCCGAAGGCGACATCGAGGCGGCGGCCACCCGCCTCGGCTGCGGCAAATCCACCCTCTACCGCCGAATCAGCCAACTCGGCGTCGAGAGCTGACCCTCGCTTCGAACGGGAGCGAACGAATCCGTCGGGAGCTCCACCGTCACAACGTAACCCTTCCCAAGCTCTGGCTACTTCTCGCATCAAGGCTCGGGGCGATCGCGACGGCTCATTCGACCTTGGCTTCGGCCTCGGTGATGCGACTAGCGGCGGCGCCGCCGCCGTCGTTACTGAGTCGGCAACTGCGGTCGCCGTCGCGATCACCTCCAGCGTCCTCGCCGTGCTGCGCAGTGATGCCCGAGAACACGGTAGCGCGCCATCCCACGCCCGGCGCAAGGGTTACCGGCGGGCGCCGTTCGGCGAGACATCAACCGAGCAAGCCGCCTGATCTCATATACAACATCTGACGATAGCCGCAGAATTTCCCATATCAGAGAATCGATTCTCATCCGCGAGAAAATTCACCCCCGATTCTCTTGCCGAAGACCGCATTGCACCGCCATACCCGACCCTGGCACGCATCCTGCTGTAGCCACATCAGTCCGCTCACCGGGAGCCAGGGAACTGATGACCACCAACGATCACAAGCAGGTCCGCACGAATTCGCGACGCGTCGTCTTCGCAGCCCTTCTCGGTTTCGTCTTCTCCAGCGCCTACGGGCAGCTCGTTCTCGAAGCCTCGACGGTTTCAAGTGGCGCCGGGCCAAGCGATGGCAACGGGACGCTGACGATTCAGGTCATCGCTGGCGAAACCGCGCCCAACCGCATCAGCGGCGGGACCTTCACCATCGTTGGCGGCGTCCAGGGGCCTGCCGAAACAGGAACAGTGACGTCCACTGATTTGCTGTTCTCATCCGGTTTCGAGCGCTGAGCCCCGATCGATCGCACCCAAAGTCCGAGATGAACTGCACGAGGACCCCAAGCATGAAGAACGCCGTCCTGATGATTCTGTTGATGAACCTCGCCACTCTGGCCTCCGCCGAACCCATCGACACCCGCTTCACCTACTCGGGCGTTCTGAGCGACGAAGGCGAGCCCGCCAGCGGCCTCTACGACTTCCAGCTCGACCTCTTCGACAACCCGATCATCTCGGTGCCCATCGCGACGCTGACCTTCGACGACATCGAGGTGATCGGCGGCCGCTTCGTGCTCACGCCCGACTTCGGCGACGAGTTCCGCGGCGAGGCGCGGTTCCTGGGCGTCAGAGCACGTCGCGCGGGCGATTCGGCCTTCACCGCGCTCGAGCCGCGGCAGGAGCTGACCTCCGTGCCCTACGCCTGGCACGCCGAGAACGTCGGCGTCGGCGCCGTGGGCACGCAGCAGCTCCAGGTCGGGGCGGTGGACTCGACCGCCCTCGCCGACGGCTCGGTCACCGGGGCGAAGCTTGCCAACGGCGCCGTCAGCAGCGCCAAGCTGGGCACCGGCGCGGTGACGACCCGCAAGATCGCCGACGGGGCGATCACCAGCGACAAGATCGCCGACGGCGTGATTGGTGAGCTGGCGATCGACGAGGACGCGGTCACCGCACGCGAACTCGCGCCCGGCGCGGTCGACACCGACGCCCTCGCGGACCAGGCCGTTACCGGCGCCAAGCTCGGCAGCGGCGCGGTCACGACCCGCAAGATCGCCGATGGCGCCATCACCAGCGACAAGATCGCCGACGGCGTGATCGGCGAACTCTCGATCGGCGAGAACGCGGTCACCGAGCAGGAACTCGCGCCCAGCGCGGTCGGTGCCGAAGCCCTCCAGGACGGCGCCGTCACCGGCACGAAGATCCAGAACGGCGCGATCACCAACGGCAAGTTGGCCGCGGGCGCAGTGACGGCGGCGGCGATCGCCGATCAGTCGGTCTCCGGAGCGAAGATCATCGATGGCACCGTCGACAACGCCGACATCGCCACCGGCGCGATTACCTCCGGCACGATCCTGGATTCCAGCATCCGCGACGTCGACATTGCCGACGGGCAGATCACGAACAGCAAGCTGGCGGTTGGTGCGGTGAGTTCCGGTCGGATCCTGGATTCTTCGATTCGAAACGTGGATATCGCCGCCTCGCAGATTACGGCGCGGGAGGTGGATGGAGGGCTGTACTCGAAGAAGACTCAAGTCTACGAGGCGACGGCTAGTGGCAATGTGACCGCGGGTGCGTTTCTTGAGTTGACGGCATCCTGCAGCGATTCAAACGATTTGCCCGTCGCCGCCAACTGCGATTCTCCGATTTCCGCGCCCGTCCGTTTGACCGGCAGCAAGCACGATCATTGGACGACGGACGCCCAGCCCGCTTCGACGAGTTGCGACTGGCGTTCGACCGCTGCCGTTGGAACCGTGGACGTGACTACCTCCATCTTTTGCATCGCTGTGGATTAGCGCGTTGCACACCGCAAGGAATGTAGCGCGGCTAGGCGCACGAAAGGAGGACGCCACCCATGAGTGTGATCACCTCAATCGTCGACAACCCGATCATCTTCGTGCTGGTCTGCCGATTCTGATGATGTCGAGGCGATTGGCGACTGGAACGAGCGATGGTCTCTGACTCAGCTTGGAATCCCCAACTCCTCAATCCGCCGATAGATCGTCGATCGCCCGATGCCCAGCAGCTTCGCTGCACGTTCCGGGACAGGCACGATCCGGGCGGGACAGGCGGAATGATTCGAGACTTGAGGCTGCTGGTCCCGGCGCTAGCGGCGATATGCCCGCAGCGGAATACGCCTGTCCACAGTGTTCGCACCCAGCGTCCGCAATGAACCACACGAGGACCCGAACGATGAAACATTCCATCCTGCTCATGCTGTCGCTGGCCATCGCCACCCTGGTGTCCGCCGAACCGATCGACACCCGTTTCACCTACTCAGGCGTCTTGAGTGACGAAGGCGAGCCCGCCAGCGGCCTGTACGACTTCCAGCTCGACCTCTTCGACAACCCGATCATCTCGGTGCCGATCGCCACGCTGACCTTCGACGACGTCGAGGTGATCGGCGGCCGCTTCGTGCTCACGCCCGACTTCGGCGATGAGTTCCGCGGTGAGGTGCGGTTCCTGGGCGTCAGCGCGCGTCGCGCCGGCGATCCGGCCTTCACCGCGCTCGAGCCGCGGCAGGAGCTGACCGCCGTGCCCTACGCCTGGCACGCCGAGAACGTCGGCGTCGGTGCCGTGGGCACACAGCAGCTTCAGGTCGGTGCGGTGGATTCAGCCGCCCTCGCCGACGGCTCGGTCACCGGAGCGAAGCTCGCCAGCGGCGCGGTCAGCAGCGCCAAGCTGGGCACCGGCGCGGTGACCACCCGCAAGATCGCCGACGGCGCGATCACCAGCGACAAGATCGCCAACGGCGTGATCGGCGAACTCTCGCTCGGCGAGAACGCAGTCACCGCCCGGGAACTCGCGCCCGGCGCGGTCGACTCCGACGCCCTCGCAGACCAGGCCGTCACCGGCGCCAAGCTCGGCACCGGCGCGGTGACCACCCGCAAGATCGCCGACGGCGCGATCACCAGCGACAAGATCGCCAACGGCGTGATCGGCGAACTCTCGCTCGGCGAGAACGCAGTCACCGAGCGGGAACTCGCGCCCGGAGCGGTCGGTGCCGAAGTCCTCCAGGACGGCGCCGTAACCAGCACGAAGATCCAGAACGGCGCGATCACCAACGGCAAGCTGGCTGCGGGCGCAGTGACGGCGGCAGCGATCGCCGATCAGTCGGTCAACGGGGCGAAGATCATCGATGGCACGGTGGACAACGCCGATATCGCCACGGACGCAATCACGTCGGGAAAGATCCTGGATTCCAGCATCCGCGACGTCGACATTGCCGACGGGCAGATCAACAACAGCAAGCTGGCGGTCGGTGCGGTGACCTCCGGGCGGATTCTGGATTCCTCGATTCGCAATGTGGATATCGCGGCTTCGCAGATCACGGCGCGCGAGGTGGATGGCGGGCTGTATTCGAAAAAAACTCACCTCTACCAGAGGGAAACAGCGGGCAGTGTTGTCGCAGGGAGCAATACGCGGCTTACCGCTAGCTGCGACGACGCTGACGACCTTCCCATAGCCGTTTCATGTGCGACTCCAACCGGCGGCGTCATCCGACAGGCGGGAACACGACTGTCGAACTGGACGTCCCAGACCGCTCCGGCAAGCGCTTCCTGTGATTTCCGATCACTTGCCGCTGTCGGTAGCGCGGACATCAGCACGACCATCATCTGTGTCGACGTGGACTGAAGCACCAGCGAGCAACGCCAGCCAGGCCTCGAAGCGGCGCTCTCGCTGTCCCCGGAGGTCCGGGCGCTGCTCGACCATGGGTATCCGGAGCGGTCGGTGGACCTGCTCGGACTGCAGCTCTTTCCGCCCCTCGCCGAGGTCCTCGAGATGGTGCGCCAGGATCCGCGCTGGCCGCCCTCCTGGTGGCCGCTGTCCAGCGACCTCCACCACTACATGGTCGTACACGATGAAACGGGGGTGGGCACCTGCTGGCGCGATACGGACGAGCCCGGCGTGCTTCCGGTCCGGCTCTATGGGTCGCTGGGGGACGCGCTCGAGGCGCTGGGACGCATGATCGGCCATCTCGACGAGTCGGCCATCGTCTCGAGCCGGGAGGGGGCCTGGGTCTTCAAGCGGCTGCACAAGCACCTGGACGCGCACATCGTGGCGGCCATGGCCGAGGGCTGGGCGCGGCATCGGGGACCCATCGTGCTTCCCTGGCATGGGCACCTGCTCACGAAGGATCAGCAGCACTTCGCGTCGCCCCTCGCGCCGCTGCCCGTTTGACGAAGCTGCCCGGTTGACGGGTCGCCCCGCCGTGCGCACTCGCTTGCCATGCGTCG
>JBCCZC010000391.1:0-5637 GCA_039188505.1 Pseudomonadota bacterium
CGACGGTGGCGCAGTTCAGTTTCGAGGGGAAGATCTGCTGGCAGCGGACGAGACCCGGCTCCGGGAGCTCCGCGGCGCGGAATTGTCCATGGTCTTCCAGGACCCGATGACGAGCCTGAATCCGGTGTTGACCATCGGCCGCCAGCTCCAGGACATCCAGTTCCGCCTGGCCATCTCGAAGGCCGAGAAGCGGGAGCGGGCCCTGCGCTGGCTTGACCGCGTCGGCATTCCCGATCCTGCCTCGCGGCTCGGGAGCTACCCGCACGAGCTGTCGGGCGGCATGCGCCAGCGCGTCGGTATCGCCATGGCGCTGATGATGAAGCCCGCGCTCCTCATCGCGGACGAGCCGACGACTGCGCTCGACGCGACGCTGGAGGTCCAGATCATCCACCAGCTGCGAGCGCTGCAGGCGGAGGTCGGCTGCTCGATCCTGTTCATCTCGCATCATCTCGGAGTCATCGCCGAGCTCTGCGACCGCGTGGTGGTCATGTACGCGGGGGAGGTGGTCGAACGCGGGACGGTCCGCGAGATCTTCCACGTGCCACGCCATCCCTACACGCGGATGCTGCTGGCCTGTGACCCAGGCGCGATCACCGAGCGCACGCGCGTCCTGCCGATCATCCAGGGGGGGCTGCCCGATCTCGTGGACCTGCCGGCAGGCTGTATCTTTCGCGATCGCTGTGACCGGGCTCAGACCCGCTGTGCCGAGGCGCGGCCGATGCACCGGACCCTCGAAGATGGACGCAAGGTGGCGTGCCACTTCGCGGAGGATTCGCGATGAGCCCGGTGCTGGCGGCCAGTGATGTCCACGTCCGCTACCCGCACCGGAGCTCGCTGTCGGCGCGGTTCACGGGCCGCCACGAGCCCTGGGTGAACGTCGTCTGCGGCGTTTCGCTGGCTATCGAACGTGGCCAGACCCTGGCCGTGGTCGGTGAGAGTGGTTCGGGCAAGACCTCGCTTGCCATGGCACTCCTGGGCCTCGTTCCCATGGCCGCTGGCAGCGTCGCCTTCGAGGATCAGCGGATCGGTCAGGGGCCTCGCGGGCGACTGCGGCCGGACCGCAAGCGGGTCGCGATGATGTTCCAGGACCCGGTCGGGTCCCTGAGCCCGCGCATGACCGTCCGTTCTGCACTCGCGGAGCCCTTCCAGATCCACCGGGCCGGCGCGTCCGATCCGGACTCGGAAGCCCTCCGACTCCTCGACCTCGTGGGCCTCGGTTCGGAGTTCGCAGATCGCTATCCCCACCAGCTTTCGGGTGGCCAGGCCAGGCGCGTTGGCGTTGCCCGAGCGCTGGCCCTCGAACCCGCGCTTCTCATCGCGGACGAACCCACGGCAGGGCTTGACGTCTCGATCCAGGGCGATGTCCTGAACCTGCTCTCCGGGCTGCAGGACCGGTTGGGCCTCGCGATGCTGATCATCACGCACAACCTCAGCATCGTGCGCCACGTCGCTGATCGCATGGCGATCATGTACCTCGGTCGTTTCGTCGAGCAGGGACCATCGGAGGACATCTTCCGGGATCCTCGGCACCCGTACACGCGCGCACTCCTTTCGGCCAACCCTTCCCCTGATCCCGAGGTGGTGGCCGACCGGATGGAGCTGACCGGCGAAGTCCCTAGCCCGCTCGCACGTCCTTCGGGCTGCGAGTTCCATACCCGCTGTCCCTTCGCCGAGGCGCGCTGCCTTTCAGATCCTCCGGTCGATAGCGTCGTGGCCCCGGAGCACACGGTCACCTGCCACCTGCAGGACGCGAGCTGACGCCGCGAGGTCGTCGGCGTGGCTCAGCGGGTCGTCAGCTTGAGGCCGCCGCTTGCGCGGACATACAGAAGACAGGCGTCTTCGTCGTGACACGAGAGCTCGGGAACCGCATCGCCATCGGTGGTCCCGATAGACCCGCCCGGCCCCAGGGCTGTTTTCGCGGCTCCCACGTAGACCCGCCCCTCGATCACGACGGCCCTTAGTTCGGGACCTGCGACGTCGATCCTGACGCCCGAACCTGCGGGTAGCCGGAGCAGCGAGCCATTCAGCGCCTCGCCGCCGCCCTCGCCCCAGAGGGCGGCGAGGTCCGGCTCGGCGCTTGCTGTCGACGGTGATCCGAACTCCGGCTTGCCCGCCCAAACGATTTCGGACGCGAGGTCATTCACGGGACGCTCGCCGTTGTCGAATGCTGACGACGGTGGTCGGACCAGGTACGGCGCACTTTCGATCTCGATGTAAGCGAGGTTGTCCGTCCCCCGCGCGGCCGTGATGTGGACATCGCCCGCGGGTTGGGTCCAGTAGGAGCCGGTCGGCATCCATAGCTTCTCGGCCGCAGGATCGTCGTTGTGGATCAGCCCGCTGATGACGACGCCACGGTAGGACACGTTATGGATATGGGGCGGTGAGGAAAAGCCATCGGCGAACCGCACCAGGAATCCGGTGGCCTCGGTGCCGGCGCGATCTCCCCAGAGCGTCGCGGCCCTCGGACTCTGATCGCCGCGGGCGGGATTGAGCGCCTCCCACTCGACCTCGGACAGCGGCTTGATCGCGGTCTCGGCGCCAGCTGACGCGATCAGACAAAACCCGAAGATCAGGCCGGCAAGCATCGGGGGGGATCGTGGTTCGAGAGATGAGCTCACGGCGACTCCGTTCGGTCTTCGAGAAATTCGACCGTCGAAGATCCGAGGCCGCGTTTCTCCTGCTTACCAGTTCCCGGTTGATCGATAAAGCCTGTGGCGCGACTGATACGAGCCTGCGCGCGACCTGAGGATGGTGAACAGCGCAATGGAAACGCCCTCGCCATGATTGAATCCGGCCTCGCCGGGAGCAGCATGATGGCGATCAATCTGAAGAACCGCGGCTTCCTCAAGCTGCTGGATTCCGCCCCCGCCGACCTCATTGGCATGGGCGCCGGCGCCGCCGGCGCGACGGCGCGGGGAGGTCGATGACGGTGTCGTTCTTGACGGGAGTTCACCGTCCTGTCGAACAGACAGTTGCTATCCTCGTAGTCCGTCCCCGACGACAGTCCCTGGTCTTGAGGATCCAAAGTCCCAGACTCGAAGCCGTCATCGTCCTGCCATTCACGGTCGTGGCCGTGGTGCTGGCCACCGCCCTGATCGGATGGTCCTGGCGCGCCGGTATCGCGGAGGCCGAGTCGGCGGCGTTTGCCGTCCATGCGGCTACCGCTAAGCGGGTGGCTACGCGGCTGGACGCGCTCTTTGACGTCCCCGACCGCTTGCTGACCTACAGCCTTGACGCGATTCGTCTCGGCGCCGTCTCCGTCGATGATCTGCATGCGATGGAGCAGCATTTCTCCAGCCAGGCTCGCGCCTTTCCGAACATCACCAACGTAGCTTTCGGCAGCGCGGATGGCCACTACTCGGTTGCCTACCGGGACTGGGATTCGCCCAACGATGTCCATGTTGCCGAAGCCACGCCCGGTGGCTCCATGCTCAGCTATCGCCTGGCGCCCGACGGAAGCCGGTCCGACCTGATCGACGAATATCCCGCGTTTCGAGTGACGGAGCGGCCGTGGTTTATCGCCGCGGCGAATTCCCAGGGAGCCACCTGGTTCCCCGTCTACGCGTTCCACTCCGGCGAAGCGCTTGCCATCGGGATGGCCACGCCCGTGCGGAATTCCGACGGATCGCTGCGGGGCGTGCTCGCGGCCGACATGGCGCTGAACGAAATCACGCGATTGCTTGCGGAGCTGGAAATCGGCGACGAGGGGAGGGCGTTTCTCATGGAGTCCGACGGACGGTTGATCGCGGACAGCTCGGGCCGCCTGCCGCTGCGAGAGGTCGACGGTGAACTGCTTCGCGTGAGCGCGATGGAGTCCGATAGCACATCGATCCGACTTGCCGCGGACACCGCGCTCGATAGCGAAGCCTTGGCGGCGGAGGGACGGGTCAACGAGTCGATTCAGCGGGGTGATCGTAGCTACCTGGTCCACCTCGAGCGCTATGGACGACCCGGAGGACTCGAGCTGACCTTCGGCATCGGCGTACCGCTGGACGCGTATACCGCGCGCCTCGTCGACGACATGAGACGTCGAATCGCCGTTGCGGGCGTCTTCGTGCTCGTCGGTCTGATCATGCTGATGATCGTCGCTCGGGGAATCGGGCGAACTGTGGATCGGCTCGGGCGAGCCGCGGTCGGGATCGCTGCGGGCGATTGGGCCGCCGAACTGCCCAACTCTCGTATCCGCGAGCTTCGTTCCCTATCCGCCGCCTTTGGATCGATGGCCGGTCAGCTGCGCGAGATCCTCTCGGGTCTCGAGCAGCGAGTGGACGAGCGGACGGCGGAACTGGCCGAGGCCAACCGCCAGCTCGCCGAGCTCTCCCGCGTCGACTCGCTCACCGGCGTGGGTAATCGGCGCGCGTTTGATGAGGCGATGGCGCAGGAATGGGCTCGGGCGAGACGAGAGCAACGGCCCCTCGCCGTAATCCTGTGCGATGTGGATCAGTTCAAGGCTTACAACGACCGCTATGGGCACCCGGAGGGCGATCGGTGTCTGATCGCAATCGCGGGCGCGCTGACGGCGAGCGCTCGCCGTACGGTCGACCTGGTGACCCGCTACGGGGGCGAGGAATTCGCCGTACTGCTGCCCGATCTCGGCACAGACCGCGCATTCGAAATGGCTGAGTGCTTTCGCCAGGCGGTCGAGTCATTGGCGCTCCCCCACGAGGGATCAAGCCATGGCCATGTCACGATCAGCGTGGGGTTCAAGTGCCACGTGCCGGCGGTCGGCGAAACGGCTCCGGGCCAGCTTGTCGCGAGCGCGGACGTCGCTCTTTACCAGGCCAAGGCGCGTGGTCGAAATCAGGTCGTTGCTGCCGACAATCAGCCGTCGAGCGCAGACGCCTGAATCCGGCGCCACCCGAGGTTAGGGGGCGTCCCCATCCAACGTCGACGGCACTCCGCGACCGGCGATCAGGAAGCGCCGCAGGACCTCGTTGAGCGCCCAGGCCCGCTCGTTGTTCCCCATCACAACGTAGCCGATCCCGTGGTCGCGATAGGCCTCGAACATGGCGTGGAAGTCCCCGTTGTTGCCGCCGTGACCGAAGGCGATGCCGTAGGGGCTCTCGGTGATCGAGAAACCGAGCCCGAAGCCGCGCTGCCAGGGCACGTCGTGCTCGCTCACCTCGGGTTGCGAACGCGAGACGAGGGTGAAGGCCTCGTCGTAGGTCTCCGTCGAGAGGCCGCGGCCTGCGAGGATGCTCACCATGAAGTTCGCGAGGGCCCCGGCTTCGGTGTGCATGCTGTGCGCCATGCCCGGGCGCGTGGGCGGTCTGGCGTCGTAGGCCCGCTTGACCGAGTGCCCGTGCGCAACGACGCGCAGCAGTTCCTCATTGGCCGCGAACCAGGTGTTGTTGACGAAGCCCATCGGCTCCTGGACCTCGCGCAGCAGAATCGCCTCGATCGGTTCGCCCACCACGTGGCTCACAACCCGTTCGAGGTACTGGATGCCCTCGCCGGAGTAGCGGAAATCCGTGCCCGGATCGAAGGCGATAGTCATCTCGCCACCGGTCTCCGAGCGCCAGTTCGGAAAGCCCGTTCGATGCGTCAGGACGTGCCGGGCGGTGATCTGTTCGTAGCGCTCGTCGTGGGCGATTTCCTCGAACGGCAGCAGTTCGTGGAGCGGTTGGTCGAGGTCGA
>JBCCZC010000392.1:0-5633 GCA_039188505.1 Pseudomonadota bacterium
ACCTCGAGCGTGAAGAGCTCGACGAGAAATTCCGGCGACGTCCGGGTCACGAACAGTTGCGGACCGCGGGGCTCGGAGCGAACGTCGTAGAGATAGCCGCGGATCCGGTCACCGGGGCGCACGGACTCGCGCAGAATCATGCGTTCGCGGGGGATGAAACCTTCCGCATTACCGCCGAGGTCGAGGTAGACGTTGCCGCGCTCGACGCGCTTCACGATGCCGTTCAGGAGCTCGCCGACGCGATTTTCGAAGGCTTCGACGACCTGGGCCCGCTCGGCCTCGCGAACGCGCTGAACGATGACCTGCTTGGCAGTCTGGGCGGCGATGCGACCGAACTCGGGGTTTTCCATCGGCTCCTCGATGAAGGCACCGACCTCGATTTCGGGCTGCTGCTCTCGTGCATCCGTCAGGGTGATCTGCGCCGCCTCGAATTCCATCTCGGCGTCGTCCTCGATCACCTCCCAGGTCCGGAAGGTCTTGTAGGTGCCGTCCTCACGATCGATCTCGACGCGACAGCCGATCTCCTCCATCGTCCGCTTCTTCGCGGCAGAGGCGAGTGCGGCTTCGATGGCCTCGAAAATCACGTCCTTTTCGACGCCCTTCTCATTCGAGACGGCATCGACGACCAGCAGAATTTCCTTGCTCATGGTTGACTCCTGCCCCGACCCAGCGGGCCTATTCGAACTCCGGAACGAGGCGCGCCTTGGCCACGTTCGCGTGCGGAACGCGATACTCGGTTCCGTCCTGATCCAGCACCACCGTGCCGTCGTCGACGCCGACGATGCGTGCCTTGAATTTCCGTCTGCCCTCGACCGGAGCCAGGGCCGACAACGCGACCACTTCACCGGAGAAGCGCTCGAAGTGCTCAAGGGTGAAGAGCGGCCGGTCCATGCCCGGGGACGAGATCTCGAGGTTGTATTGCCCCTTGATCGGATCGTGCACGTCGAGCTGGGCGCTCACCTCGCGGCTCACGCGCTCGCAGTCCTCCAGGCCGACGCCCTGCTCGGGCTCGTCGATGTAGATCCGCAGCATGCCATTGCTGGCGTGCGGGTTGAGCTCCAGACCGACGAACTCGTAGCCGAGATCCTCGATCACCGGCTGCAACAGCGCCTCTACCTGATCCTTGACCGCCATGGGCCTCCGACGATTTTCCGATTCCAGAAACAAAAAATGGGTCTCGGGATTGCCGGGGACAATCCGAAGGGACCCATTGACGGCCCGGTCGAGCCGGGCAGAAAAAAAGCCTCGCGAGGAGGCTTTTTCGGGTAAACCTTGGTAGCGGGGGCAGGATTCGAACCTGCGACCTTCGGGTTATGAGCCCGACGAGCTGCCAGACTGCTCCACCCCGCAACAGCCGATGCGGTATTTTAGCCATCCGGTACCGATCTTGCAACCCGATCTGGGCACAAAAGAACCCCGGCACCCCAACCCACCCTTTCGAGCCGCCGAGGCGCTAGCGCCAGAATCGGCGTTCGACGCCCGATTCCCCAACCCAGAAGGTACCACGGCCACCCACCAGATCGAGCGCCGCCCGTCCGATCACGCTGAAACCCTCAGGCGTCCCTATTGCGGACGAACAGGCGTCGCAGGGCCCGCAGCGGTGCAGTCAGGCGCCACGACGTCGACCGGTAGAGCTCGGCAATCTGGTCCTCGAAGCTGTCCCGAGCCTGCTCCGATGCGGCAAGACGCAGCACGAGTTCCTCGGGTGACAGCTCGCTCAGGTCCTCCTCGATGCGCTCGCCGTCAGCTCGTGGCTCGACGCGCGCCGTGAGGTCCGAGATGTGCCGATAGAGCCGCTCGAGGTGCTGGTCGCGACGCCCCAGCATCGTGTGAAGCTCGGCGACATCAGCCTCACCGAGCACCATGCCGGGTCGGAAACGGTCCGGGAGGTGGCGTTCCACGTAGATCGTCGAATGCGGCTTCGCGGTCTCCGCAGCCGGCCGCTCGTCGGTATAGAAATACAGGGCGAAGGACCGGCGTGAGCGCCCGCGAATGTCGTCGGGCAGCTCGATTCGTTCGAACCCGTGCCAGGAGGACTCCGTGGTTTCGAACAGCACTGCACGGTTGAAGGCAACGGGCACCCGCTTGATCTCGTCCTCATCCGGCGCAAGCCGCGGATTGCGATGCAGGTCGAGTGCCCCGCCCCACGCCGGCGCCCAGTCCTGCTCGAAGTAGACGATGAGGTTGAGGCGGCGGTGCTGGCGCGTGATCGGGTGATAGTTGAAGTCAACGTGGGGATCGAGATCCTGCCCGTGTCGGTTCTCGTGCGTCCCTCCGCCGAAATACCACGGGTCGAACTGGAGCTTGTCGATGTCCGTCAGGGCGCCGATGAAATCGAGGAAAACTCGCGACCGGGACAGCTCGTGCAGCTTCGCCCAGGGGCCACCGAGATCCGGTAGCCGTTCGTGCACGGCCTTGCCCCCGACGGCGCCGTCCTCGTTCACCGCCAGCTCGGCGTCGAAGCTCGGAAACGCCGCTTCAAGCTGCTCGGCGAAGGCCGGATCGAAGAACTCGTCGATGACCAGGTGCCGAAATGGCTGACCCGCGACAAACTCCCGCGCGAGCTCGCCAGTCCGAGCCGTCACCGCCGGATTTACCCGCGCGTCAGCCACGACCCCGTCCTCGCCGGCGTGAGCGGAAGAAGGCCTGGAGGAGCGCCCGGCTCTCATCCGCCAGGACGCCCGAGGTGATCAGAGGATGGTGGTTGTGGGCCGGGTGATCGAGGAGGTCAAAGGCGCTGCCCGCCGCCCCGGTCTTGGGGTCGGGCGCGCCGTAGACCACGCGACGCACCCGCGCGTGGATCATCGCGCCGGCGCACATGCAGCAGGGCTCGAGGGACACATAGACCGTCGCGTCAACAAGGCGGTAGTTGTCGATAGCCTTCGCCGCAGCCCGCAGTGCGACCAGCTCGGCATGGGCGGACGGATCGCTACTGCCAATGACGCAATTGCGTCCCGTGGCCACGAGCTGATCACCGATCACGACGGCCGCGCCGACCGGGACCTCGCCGTCAGCCTCCGCCGCCCGGGCCTCCTCCAGCGCGACCGCCATCCAGCGTTCATCCACGCCGGAAAGCTCGGCACCGGTGGCGGCCGCTACTCCCATTCGATCGTTGCGGGTGGTTTGCCCGAGATGTCGTAGACCACTCGCGAGACGCCGCGTAGCTCATTGACGATGCGCCGCGACACATGGTCGAGGAAGCCGTAGGGAAGCTCTGCCCAGCGGGCGGTCATGAAATCGATGGTCTCGACGGCCCGGAGCGCGATCACCCAGTCGTAGAGCCGGTAGTCGCCGGTGACGCCCACGGACTTCACGGGCAGGAATACCGCAAACGCCTGGCTGGTTCTGTCGTAGAGATCGTGTGCCCGAAGCTCTTCGATGAAGATGTGGTCGGCGCGCTGCAGGATGTCGACGAACTCCGGGCGCACCTCGCCGAGGATGCGAACACCGAGCCCCGGGCCCGGGAACGGATGGCGGTAGACCATCTCGTGGGGAAGGCCAAGCTCGGTACCGATCCGCCGGACCTCGTCCTTGAACAGCTCACGCAGGGGCTCGACAAGTCCGAGATTCATGTCCTCGGGCAGGCCGCCCACGTTGTGATGGGACTTGATGACGTGGGCCTTGCCAGTGGCGGCCCCCGCCGACTCGATGACGTCGGGGTAGATGGTGCCCTGGGCAAGCCAGCGCACGTTCTCGAGCTTGTCGGCTTCAGCCTCGAAGATCTCGATGAACAGGCGCCCGATGATCTTGCGCTTCTCTTCGGGATCTCCGACGCCGGTTAGCGCCTCGTAGTAGCGCTCGGCGGCGTCGACGCGGATCACGTGAACGCCCATATGCCGGGCCATGGTCTCCATGACCTGGTCGCCTTCCTCGAAGCGCAGCAGCCCCGTGTCGACGAAGATGCAGGTCAGCTGCGCGCCGATCGCACGGTGCAGCAGCGCCGCAACGACCGAGGAGTCGACGCCGCCGGAAAGGCCGAGCAGGACGTTGTCCGACCCCACCTGCTCGCGAACGCGGACGACGGCGTCCTCGATGATCGAACCGGGCGTCCAGAGGCCGTGGCAGTCGCAGATGCCCAGGACGAAGTTGCGTAGAATCTCGAGACCCTGCTTCGTGTGCGTGACCTCGGGGTGGAACTGCAGGCCGTAGAGAGATCGACCCTCGTCCATCATCGCCGCGATCGGTGCGGTCGGGGTCGAGGCCAGCAGCTCGAAGCCCTCCGGCAGCGCCGTCACCTGATCGCCGTGGCTCATCCAGACGTCGAGCATGGCGTAGCTATCGACCGCACCGTCCGCCAGCGTGCGCAGCAGATGCGATTCCTCGAGGACCGAGACCTCGGCATAGCCGAACTCGCGATGATCGGCCGGGCTCACCTCACCGCCGAAGTGGGCCGCCATCGCCTGCATGCCGTAGCAGATACCGAGGACCGGTGCGCCGCTGGCGAAGACGTCGTCAGCCACCGAGGGACCGTCGTCCGCATGCACCGATTCCGGTCCGCCGGACAGGATGTAGCCCCGGGCGCCAAAGTCGCGGATGTGCTCGGGCGCCACGTCCCAGGGCATGATCTCGCAGTAGACGCCGACCTCGCGGACGCGCCGGGCGATCAGCTGCGTGTACTGGGACCCGAAGTCGAGGATCAGAATGCGTTCGTCGTGGATGTTCGTCATCGAGTCGGTCCGCGCCTCAGCGCTCCATGCGGTAGTTGGGCGCTTCCTTGGTGATCGTCACGTCGTGCACGTGCGACTCCCGAACGCCCGCATTCGTGATCCGGACGAACTGCGGTCGTGTGCGCATCTCGTCGATCGTGCCGCAACCGACATAGCCCATGGACGAGCGCAG
Organism: Pseudomonadota bacterium; assembly: GCA_039188505.1. Lineage (GTDB taxonomy): Bacteria > Pseudomonadota > Gammaproteobacteria > Xanthomonadales > SZUA-38 > JBCCZC01. Next base: position 4,840 of record JBCCZC010000392.1, read on the forward strand.
GCCACCCATGAGCTGGTGCAGCACGCTGACCAGCGGCCCCTTGAAGGGCACGCGCCCCTCGATGCCCTCGGGCACGAGCTTCTCGGCGTCCACTTCGTCCTGGAAATAGCGGTCCGATGAGCCCTTCTGCATGGCACCCATGGAGCCCATGCCGCGGTAGCTCTTGTAGGAGCGCCCCTGGTAGAGCTCGACCTCGCCCGGCGCCTCCTCGGTGCCGCCGAAGAGGCCGCCGATCATGACCGTGTAGGCGCCCGCCACCAGCGCCTTGGCGAGGTCACCCGAGTAACGGATGCCGCCATCGGCAATCAGGGGCACGCCCGAATCCGCCAGGGCCTTGGCGACGTTGGAGACCGCGCTGATCTGCGGTACGCCGACGCCCGCCACGATACGCGTGGTGCAGATCGATCCCGGCCCGACACCGACCTTGACGCCGTCGGCCCCGGCCTCGACCAGCGCGAGTGCGCCCTCGCCGGTCGTGATGTTGCCGCCCACCACCTGCAGGTCCGGGTAGTTCGCCTTGACCCAGCGTACCCGGGCCAGCACCCCTTCGGAGTGCCCGTGCGCCGTATCGACGACGATCACGTCGACCCCCGCATCGACCAGCGCTCCGATGCGTTCCTCCGTGTCGCCACCCACGCCGACGGCCGCGGCGACCCGCAGCGTATCCTCGGAGTCCTTGCAGGCGTTCGGATGCTCTTTCGCTTTCTGGATGTCCTTCACGGTGACCAGTCCGCGCAGGTGGAACTCGTCGTCGACGACCAGCACCTTCTCGATCCGGTGCTTGTGCAGCAGCT
>JBCCZC010000393.1:0-5575 GCA_039188505.1 Pseudomonadota bacterium
AGCGCAGTCGCTGCGCTTCGACACCACCGTCGTCGCCGATCCCGGCGGGGTCCTGGCGGCCGTCGCGGTGGCGGCGGAGGGCACCCTGACCTTCGAACTCACCGGCGCCATCGGGCAGGCGCTCGTCGAGGTCGTCCTCATCGATGACGGGGGCACGGCGGCCGGCGGCCTTGATCGCAGTCCCGCCTTCGAGCTGCGGATCGAGGTGACGCCGGCACCGCAGATCGATCTGGCCGTCGCCATCGACGACGATCGCGAGCAGGTCGGGGTGAACGGGATGCTGCGCTACCACGCAAGCATCGAGAACCGCGGCCCTGACGATGCACCCGCCGCGATCCTCACCGTCGACGTGTCGCCGCTTGTCCGGACCACGGCGGCCGCCTGCGAGGCAATGGGCGGCACCGTTTGCCCCGACGACATCACCGCAGGCGGTGCCGTCGATCTGCCCGCGGGGGGGCGACTCGATCTGGTGCTGGACGTCGAGGTGGTCGCGTCGCCGGGCAGCGTGATCGAGACCCGCCTGAACGTTCGGGCGCCCGACGACCGGGAGGAGCTGGCTCCGGCGGACAACGACGGCTTCGATCGAACGGTCGTCGACGACGCCCTGTTCGCGAGCAGCTTCGAGGGCGGCGAGCCCTGACGCTGGGCCTCAGCGCTCCGCGAAGAGGAAGCGCAGCGGCCGATCGAGCCGCGCGTTCCAATCGTTCTCGGTGTGGTCAGCGCCGGTCGCCTCGTAGGTCTCCCACGCGCCTTCGCCGTAGCCGCGATCGCTCATGATGACGTCGACCTCGGCCTGCAGCGGTGGATAGAGCGCGTCGAGGCCAACGGTCCCGTGGTCGAAGTAGATGCGGTGGCTGCCGGGTGCCGGTAGCTGTTCGCGGAGCCAGGCCTGCATGGCTGCCGGAAACGGGTTGGGCTCGCCGAAGATGCCCGGCCAGTGCGTCGACAGGCAGGCCGCCGCGCCGAACTCATCAGGATGCTCGAGCAGCGTGTAGAGGGAGATCAGCCCGCCCATGCTCGAGCCCATGAGCATCTGGTCCTCCCGGGCGCCGCTGACCGCAAACCGCTCCAGAATTAGCGGTTTGAGCTCCTCTGCAAGAAATCTCGCGTAGGCGTCCGAACGCACGGGAGCCGCGAACAGCGGCGTTTCCGGTGCGCGCTCGAGGGCGAGCTGGCGCGCCTGTTCGTCCTCATCGAAGGACTCGAATGGAGCCTGCGGCAGGTATTCCGAGTGCCGCTCGGGCCCGGCATTGGGAACGCCGACGACGATGAACGGGCGTAGCTCGCCGTCGACCAGCAGGGTTCCGGCCACCTCGTCGACGCCCCATTCCTGCTGATTCCAGGTGCGACTGGCATCGAAGAGCATGTCACCGTCGTGCATGTACAGGACGGCGTAGGGGGCCGCGTCGGGATAGCCGTCCGGGAGCCAGACGAGCACGTCGCGTGCGGGAATGTTCGCGGGCGACACCGCGATCGATTCCACGCGCCCGCTGTCCACCTGCGGCAGGTCGGTCTCCGTGGCCAGGAGCATGCTGGCGAGAAGCGTCATCATCATCGGCTGGGTCTCTTCGATCCGTATCGCGCACGAGTCTTGCACGCCGGCGCACGGGAGCCAATGGTCACCTGCGCTACGATGCGCTCAGGCCGAAGCGGTGAATGAACCCATGCGTCCGATACTCCTCACGGCACTGCTCCTGGTGCCGTTCCTGGCAAACGCGCAGGACCCGTCGCCCGCTCCCATCACCCCGGAGGTGTGGCGCGAGGCGGTCGTGAGCGTCACAGATATCGACCGGACCGCGCGGTTCTTCCGCGAGATCGGCGGCTTCGTCGAGCACTGGCGTGGGCCCCTGGATCCGACCGTCGTGGCCGGCTGGGGGTTGCCAGCCGCCGCGTCCGGCGAGGCACTGCTCCTCGGCCCCGAGGGCGCCCGGTCCGGCCTCCTGCGCCTCGTTCGCTTCGACGGCGTGGCGGACCGTGTTCCGACCCGTCCGGGCGCGCGCGCCTGGGATACGGGGTGCTACTTCAGCCTGATGGTCCGCATGAAGGACCTGGCATCGATCTACGCCGACGCGATCGCCCTGGGCTGGTGGACGGAGACGCCCATCACGTACCTGGAGTTCGGCGCCTCGAAGCTGAACGTCGTCATCTTCCGTGGACCGGACGGCGTCCAGGTTCAGGGCTACGAGCGCCTCGAACCGCCCCTGCCGGAGGCCGTGGGTCCCTTCGACCGGATGACGCGTCCGTTCAACATCATGCAGATGGTGCGCGACCGCGACATCGCGTACGGCTTCTTCCGGGACGTGCTGGGTTTCGCGACCTTCTACAACGGCCCGCCCTACCTGGCGAAGGAGCCCGAGTACATGCCGCTGGGGATTCCCCGGAACCTGACCACCACGGTGTCCTACCGGGCGGCCATCGTCTTCCCGGTGCCCGGCGAGTTCGGGCGCATGGAGATGATCGAGATCGACGATGGGCTCGAGGGCCGGGACTACGCGGACCGCTGCCGCGCCCCGAACCTTGGCACCCTCGCGGTCCGGTTTCCGGTCGCCGACGCGCGTGTCGCCGCCGCTACGATCGTCGAGCGCGGCGGGCGGCTCGAGCGCGAACCCTTCGTCGTGGAACTGGCCCCGTGGGGGCAGGTGCTCGTAACCGAGGTGCGTGCCCCCGACGGCGGGCTCATCCAGTTCCTGGAGACCGACTAGTCAGTCCGTGGCGATGCGCACGACGAGCTTGCCGAAGTTCTGGCCCGAGAACAGCCAGTTGAATGCCTCGGGCGCCCGGTCGAGGCCCTCGACGACAGTCTCGCGGTACCGGATCCGGCCAGCGGCGACGGCCTCGGTCAGATAGGCGTTCGCTTCGGCGTACTCCGCGGCGAAGTTGAAGACCACGAAGAAACCGTGCTCGGGCGGGATGGGCAGCTCCCCGAAGATATGGAATGGCGTCCGCTCCTGCGTCATGTCGCCAGCGGCGTTGTAGCTCGAGATGTAGCCGCAGATCGGCACGCGGGCGCCATCGTTCAGGAGCTTCGCTGCGGCCTCGGCAACGCGTCCGCCCACGGACTCGAAGTAGATATCGATGCCGTCCGGGCACGCGGCGGCAAGCTGCGCCTCGAAGTCGTCGGCCTTGTAGTCCACGCACGCGTCGAAGCCGAGTTCCTCGACGCAGAAGCGGCACTTGTCGGGCCCGCCCGCGACGCCGACCACATGCAACCCTTCGGCCTTGCCGATCTGGCCGACCACGGAGCCGACGGCGCCGGATGCTGCGCTCACCACGAGGGTCTCGCCGGCTTGCGCCTTCGCGCGCCGGAACATGCCGAAGTAGGCGGTTCGTCCCGGCATGCCGCAGACCCCGAGGAAGGCCGTGGGCGGCACGAGCGTCGGGTCGACGGGATAGAGGGTGGGATCGTCCTCATGGGCCACGTCGTGCGTCTGCCAGCCCGACATGCTGCAGACGTGATCGCCGACGGCGTACCGCTCGGACCGGGACTCCAGGACCACGCCCACGCTCTCACCGATGATCGTCTCGCCGATCTCGAGGGGCTCGGCATAGGACTTCTCGGTCCGCATCCGCCCGCGCATGTAGGGATCAAGCGACAGGTACAGGACCTTGACGAGGACCTGACCGTCCTCCAGGGCTGGCACGGGGACCGTCTCGAAACGGTAGTTCTCGGCCTGCGGCTCGCCGGCGGGTCTGGAGGCGAGGACGATCCTCGTAGTGTCGGTCATGGTGGTGTCCTGGTGCGGTGGCGGGAAGGCGCATGATACCGCTACAAATCGGCAATACGAGCCCGTGCCTCGTCGGAGTACCATGGCGTTGATGAGAGACGGATTCGCCATGGCTCGCCCGCTGCTACTGCTGGTCGCGCTGACGATCGCCGGCGGCAGTTGGGCCCAGACCTGGTCCACCGAACTCTCACCGGAGCTCGACGCGTTGCGGGAGCTCGCTGTGTCCGACCCCGATGCGGCGATGGCGGGCCTGCAGGCCCATACGCCGGCGGTCGACGAACAGGCAGCGCACCTGCTGCTGCTCAGCCGGACCCACGACGCGCTGGGCTTCCCAGCCAAAGCGCTGGAGACCGCCGAGGCGGGCCTCGCGCTCGCGGACGAAGGCGCCAGCCCCTGGCTCTACCATCGACTCCAGCTCGCCCGCTCGATCGCCGTGACCTTTTCCGGGCGCCCCCGCGAGGGTGTTGCCGGCGCGACCGCTGCAATCCGCTGGGCCGAGGCGTCCGGCAACGACGAGCTCCTCATCGACGCGCTGGGCGTGCGGGGGCACGTCCACAACAGTCTGCTCGACCAGGTTTCGGCCCTCGCCGATCTCAATCGGGCCTACGCCATGGCGCCGGAGCGCGACGCCCCCACCGTGCGCGCCAACATCGCCAACCTCATTGCGCTGATCTACGAGTATCGGCAGGAGCATGCCCTTGCCGTCCCGTACTTCGAGGAGACGGTCGAATACTTCCGCGAGGAGAACAATCGCTACGAGCTCAGCATCGCCCTCTACGGCCTGGGTCGTGCCCACAAGCACCTGGGCAATCGCGAGCTGGGTCGGCCGATGCTGCAGGAGTCGCTGGAGATCGCCCGGGAAGTTGGCGACGAGCAGGGCGTCGCCTACGCCCTCAAGGAGCTGGCCGGTGACGACCTCGAGCTGAGGCGTCCCGAGGACGCGGTCGAACGCCTCGTCGAGGCGCTGGCGATCTTCCTGCAGGCCGACAATCGCCTCCAGCTCCTCGACGTTTACAAGACCCTGGTCAATGCCGCCCGGCAGGCTGGCGACCTGGAGGCGGCCGAGGCCTGGCTCGTCGCCGGCATGCAGTACGTCGATCGTGACAACACCCCGAGCCAGTTCGTCGGTTTCCGCATCGGCGAGGCGAGGCTTCGCGCCGATCAGGGGCGCCTGCGCGAGGCTTTCGATGTGCTGTGGGAGGCCACGGAGCTGCGTCGGCAGCTCCAGACCGAGCGCAGCACGCGCCAGCTGCACGAGATGCGCTCGCGTTTCGAGCTGGCGGACGCCGAGCGGGCCAACGAGCTGCTGGCCCGGGAGAACGAGCTGCAGCGCGCGCGCCTCGAGGCAGAGGCCCAGCGGACCCGCGTCTACCAGCTGGCCGGGGCTCTCGTTACCGTCGTCGCGGCGCTCCTGGCCCTGCTCGCCTATCGGTCGGCCCGCAATCGGCGGGCGCTGCAGCAGCTGGCCGATTTCGACGCGCTCACGGGCCTCTATCGCCGCGGGAAGGCGCTGGCGCGGCTCGACAGCGTCGTCGCGGCCGTCGATCAGGAGGCTGGGCCGCTGACCGTCGCGCTCCTCGACCTCGATCATTTCAAGGCGATCAACGACACCTTCGGCCACGCCATGGGCGACCGGGTGCTGATCGCCTTCGGCGACCTGCTGCGGGAATCCCTGGACGGCGAGGCCTTCGCGGGACGCGTGGGCGGCGAGGAATTCCTGCTCGTGTACCCCGGCCGGTCCATCGACGAGGCGCTGGCCCTGATCGAACCGCTGCGCGCTGCGGTCCCGGGGCTTGGGCCGGACCTGGGGCTGGCTGCCGACACGCTGTCCGTCTCCGGAGGGATCTGCG
>JBCCZC010000394.1:0-5539 GCA_039188505.1 Pseudomonadota bacterium
AGATAATAAATTTCAATATTTTATCGGAACTTATTATCTTTATGCTTTTAATCAAAGATCGACGCCGGTGGCCTCGTCCTCCAGGGTCTCTTCCGCGCTTCGCGGCGCGACCTCGACCAGCCGCACCGCATTCTCCGCGATCTCCCGGATCGTGATATCGAGGTCGCCGATTGTCAGCGCCGTGCCGGCGTCGGGGATCTCCTCCAGATGTTCGAGGATGAGCCCGTTCACGGTGCGCGCGCCGTCGGTGGGGAGGTCCCAGCCCAGGCGGCGGTTGACCGTGCGAACGTTCTCGCCGCCGTCGACGAGCAGGGTCCCGGCCCGGGTGCGGGTGATTCGACGCGTGCGGGGCTTCGGCTCCGTGGTGAACTCTCCGACGATCTCCTCGAGGATATCGTCGAGCGTGAGCAGGCCCTGGATGTCGCCGTATTCGTCGACGACCAGTCCCATGCGCCTTTCGCGCTCCTGGAACTCGAGCAGCTGCTTGGCCAGCGAGGTCGATTCGGGAATGAAATACGGTTTCCGAACGGCACGCCGCAGCGCTCCGGGCGTCAGGCTGCCGGCCGCGAGGCGGGTCAGGACGGTCCGGACGTGCAGGATACCCAGGACGTTATCGATGTCGCCTTCGTAGACCGGCAGGCGGGTGTAGAAGCTGCCGGTGATTTGCCCGAGGATGGTATCCCAGTCGTCCTCGAGGTCGATGCCGACCACGTCGTTACGGGGCACCATCACGTCGACGACGACACCCTGCTCCAGGTCGAGGATGTTCACGAGCATCGATTGGAAATTGCGCTCCGGCATGCGGCCGCCGGACTCCGACAGGAGGGTCTTGAGCTCCTCACGGCTCAGGTGGTCGCTACCCTGGATGCGATGCAGGCCGAAGGGCCGCAGAAGCAGGTTGGCGATCAGATTGATCACCCAGACGACGGGGTAGCAGATGCGGAGGAGCACCCGCAGGACGAAGCTGGCGGGATAGGCAATCGACTCCGGGTGCACTGCCGCCCAGGTCTTCGGCGCGACCTCCGAGAAGATCAGCACGATGACCGTGAGGATGAACGGCGCAATGAGCAGTCCGACCTCGCCGGCCATGCGGATGGCAATGACCGTCGAGAGCGAGGCCGCCATGATGTTGACGAGGTTGTTGCCGAGCAAAATCACGCCGATGAGCCGGTCCGGCTTCGTCAGCAGCGCCTGGGCAAGCTTCGCCCCGCGGTGACCCGCATTGGCGCGGTGGCGGAGGCGATAGCGGTTGAGCGCCATCAGCGCGGTCTCGGAACTCGAGAAGAACGCGGACAGGCACAGCAGAATCACCAGCGCAATGCTCAGCGTGCTCAGCGGGATCTCGTTCAATGCGCCTCAGGCTCCCCTTCAGACGCGGTCGAGCAGGACTTCGAGCACGAACTTGCTGCCGAAATAGGCCAGGCCCAGCACGGCGACGCCGGCCAGCGTGAGCCGAACCGCGCGCCGCCCGCGCCAGCCGTGGCGCCAGCGGCCCCAGAGCAGGGCGCCGAAGACGATCCAGCCGGCGAAGGAGAGTACGGTCTTGTGCACCAGCGCCTGCCCGAAGAGGTCGTCGACGAAGACCACGCCGGTGATGAGCGTCATGGTCAGCAGGACGAACCCGAGCCCGATCATCTGGAACAGGAGCTGCTCCATGGTGGTGAGCGGGGGCAGGAATGCTAGCCTGGCGCTGAACTGGGGCGACCGCAGCAGGCGTTCCTGCATCGCGAGGAGAACGGCCTGGGCGGCGGCGAGCGACAGGATCGCGAAGGAGAAGAGAGCGATGGCGATGTGGGTCTCCATCTGCCAGTCGAAATTGGTGACCAGCCCCGGCGTCTGACCCGCGATGAGCTGGGTCCCGAGGAAGGCGGCGCCGACGGGAAAAGCGATGAGTCCCAGTGAACGCAGCGGGCTGATCAGCGAGCCAGCCACGACCAGCACGTTGATCAGCAGACCCATGAAGGACAGCGACACGAACAGCCCACGGTTCAGCCCTTCCGGCGTGAGATAGGCTGCCGATACCACCCAGGCATGGCAGCCGAGCGCCAGCACGGTGATCAGCAGGTTACGGCGTACTGCGATCTCGCGCCCCGAAGCGAAGCCGGTATAGAGCTGGATCGTCGCAATCGCGTAGGCCACGAAGCCGACGACGCCAATGAGCACTGTTCCCATGGCGCTCATCATACCGCACCCGGTCCCCACAGCATCGCATCGAGTCCCCACGCGTAGCGTTTCAGATCCACCCGTCCATTGCGCACCAGCACCCCTTCTGCGGCGAGTCGTTCACGCTGTCGGCGCCCCGCGTCCGACCCTGGTGGAAAGGCGATCCGGCCGTCGGCACGGAGGACCCGGTGCCAGGGCAGCCCGCGTTCGGCCGGCGCGTCGCGGAGCACCCGGCCGACCATGCGCGCGCGGCCCGGCAGTCCTGCGACGTCGGCGATCTGCCCGTAGCTGGCCACGCAGCCGTGTGGGATGCTGGCCACGGTGGCCTCGATGCGCTCAGCCGGCGTCACGGCAGACGCGCGCGAGGTCCGTGAGTTCACGTGCGATGATCTCCGTATAGCGGGGGCGTAGATCGTGGCCCATGCCGTCGAGGGGCAAGAACTTCGCGCGCTGCAGCGCCCGTGCCGTCGCCCGGCCAGCGGCGCACGGTATCAACGGATCATCGGTTCCGTGGACCACGAGCGCCGGTGCGTCGATCCGGCCAAGCAGCCGAACGCGCGAACGTTCTGCAATGACCGCCGCCAGCTGCCGCGAGCGCCCGGACAGGTCCGGGCTGCGCTCGAACCAGGAGCGGATGTCGGCAATGAGCTCCGCGTCGCTGGCGCGGTCGCCGGGGCTCCCGACCGCCCGCCAGAACTCGAGGCCGTACGCGATCCGGGCCTCGAGATTCGGGGCGGGCGCCGGCGCCAGCATCAGCTTCATGAGCGACCACTTCGGAAACGCGTAGCGAAGCTGGCTCGTCGTCGACATGATCGACGTCAGTGACAGCGTTCGCTGGGGATGGGCGTGCGCGAAGTGCTGGGCGATCATCCCGCCCATGGACGCACCGACGATGTGCGCCCGGTCGACACCGATCTCCGTCAGCAGCGCCGCCGCATCGTTCGCCATGTCGATGATGCCGTAGGGCGACCGGACCGGTAGTCCGAAGGTCCGTGCGGCCGCCAGGCGCTGCACGTCCGGTCGGCCCAGGTGGCCGAGGCGGCTGCTCAGGCCGATGTCCCGGTTGTCGAAACGGATGACCTGGAGGCCCGCGGCGACCAGGGCGTCACAGAACTCGGTCGGCCAGGCCGTCATCTGCATGGAGAAACCCATGATGAGCAGGACGGCAGGATCTTCGGAGCGGCCGAGGCGCTCCCAGGTCAGCTCGACGCCGTTGACGGCAACCTGCGGCACGATTCGTCGCTCAGTGGAGAATGCGGGCGCGAACGGTGCCCGGCACTTCCTTCAGCCGCGCGAGCAGAGGTTTCGGGTCATCGGTCTCGATGTCCATGACCACGTAGCCGATGTCCTGATGCGTCTGCAGGTACTGGGCTGCGAGGTTGACGTCCTCGCTCGAGAACACCTGGTTGACATGGTTCAGCACCCCCGGCTCGTTACGGTGGATGTGCAGAATGCGGCTGTGGGGCACCCGGGCGGGCAGATCGGGCAGGCTCACCTCCGGGAAATTCACGGCGGAGACCGTCGAGCCATTGTCGCTGTAGCGCACCAGCTTCGACGCGACCTCCTGGGCAATGTTCTGCTGCGCCTCGGCCGTGCTGCCCCCGACGTGCGGGGTGAGAATGACTTGGGAGAGGCCCCGGAGCGGGCTCTCGAAGAGATCGGCGTTGGACTTCGGCTCGACGGGAAACACGTCGATGGCCGCACCGGCGAGGTGATCGCGCTGGAGGGCTTCGGCAAGGGCGTCGATGTCGACCACCGTCCCGCGCGAGGCGTTGATGAGGAAGCTGCCCGGGCGCATCGCGGCAATCTCCTGGGCGCCGATCATGTCGCGCGTCAGCGGCGTTTCCGGTACGTGCAGGCTCACGACATCGCTGTCGCCGAGGAGCGCGTCGAGCGTCCCGCTCGAGGCGGCGTTGCCGAGCGGGAGTTTGTCAGTGATGTCGAAGTAGCGCACCCGCATGCCCATGCTCTCGGCCATGATGCCGAGCTGCGTACCGATATGGCCGTAGCCGACGATACCGAGCGTCTTGCCGCGGATCTCGTTCGAGCCCAGGGCGGACTTCATCCAGCGACCTTCGTGGGCGGCGGCACTGCGCTGGGGAACGCCCCGCATCAGCATGATGATCTCGGCGAGCACCAGCTCGGCCACGCTCCGCGTGTTCGAGAACGGCGCATTGAACACGGGGATGCCCCTTGACTCGGCATGCTTGAGATCGACCTGATTGGTGCCGATGCAGAAGCAGCCGACGCCGATCAGGCGCTCGGCGCCCGCGAGTACCTCGGCGGTGAGCTGCGTGCGGGAGCGGATGCCCAGCAGGTGAGCGCTGCGCAGTGCCTCCGCGAGCTCGCTGCCGCCAAGGGACTTCGAACGGACGTCCAGATTCGTGTATCCCGCCTGCTCGAAGACCTCGACGGCACGCGGATGGACGCCCTCGAGGAGGAGGATGCGGATCTTTTCCTTCGACAGGGAAAGGCTGGCCATGGACGAATAAGCCCTCGGATTCGTTGCGTCGAGTCTGGCCGCTTCGGCATCGCGGCCCCGTGAGCGGCCGAGTTTAGCCCGTGCTTTGCCGTGCGTAACCCCTGGATCCGTTAATCGACCATTCATGAGGGCTTCATCGGCGCTTAAAGACCGCTTCATTCGCGACGGCGGAGACTGTGCGCCGTCCTGATGAGAACAATGAGATCTCCCAATGAGAAAGCTCCCCGTTGCCGTCCTCCTGGCGGTCTGTGCCGCTCCGGCCGCAGCCTTCGAGAAAGGCGATTGGCTGATCAGCGCCGGCATCACCAATGTTGATCCCAAGAGTGACAACCACCCGGTGGTCAATGTCGATGCCGGGGCTGCGCTGAGCCTGACGGCGACGTACTTCTACACCGACAGCTGGGCCATCGACATCCTGGCGGCGATTCCCTTCAATCACGAAGTGTTTCTGAACGACGGCGGTGCCCGCGTTGGCGAGACGGATCAGCTCCCGCCGACCGTGAGCCTCCAGTACCACTTTCAGAACTGGGATCGGTTCAAGCCCTATGTGGGTCTGGGCGTCAACTACACCACCTTCTTCAGCGAGGAGACCCAGGGCCCCCTCGAGGGCGTGGATCTGAGCCTGGATGACTCCTGGGGTCTGGCGGCCCAGGTCGGCTTTGACTACGCCATCAACGAGCGCTGGTTCGCCAAGGCGGACGTCCGCTGGATGGATATCGGCAGCGAGGCCAGCCTCGATGGCGCTTCGATCGGAGACGTCGAGATCGACCCGCTCGTCTACGGCTTCAGCATCGGCTATCGCTTCTAGTCCATTGCCCGGAATCGGCCATTCCTGGCCGATCCGGTCCCGGCCTCCGAAAAGCGTGGTTTTCGGAGGCCTCGCATGCTCGACGG
>JBCCZC010000395.1:0-5525 GCA_039188505.1 Pseudomonadota bacterium
CAGAGGGGGAGGGGGGAGGGTCGCCTGGTGCGCTACGTTGAATCTTTGTCTGACCGCTGCTTTATCGGTGTGGTTGCTGCAGCCGTCATGAATCGACGGTCATAATGATAGGCAAGTCGCCCAGCGTCGACAAACGAGAAAATCCGAATAACGGTTGAGAAAATTTCAGCTATGCGCCAGCTGCTCGAACTCGTCGACGATCCAGTCTCGAAACTTCTGGATGTTCTGGCGTACCTGGTCTGCCTTGCGATAAACGAGGTAGTAGCGATCGGGAATCTCGACCTTTTCGTACGGTGCAGCCAGACGCATGCTGCTCATCCGTGTCTCGCCGAGCGGTAGCGGCGCGACCATCACGCCGAGCCCCTGTTCGGCGGCCTGCATCGCGGAGTAGATGCTGTCCACGGTCAGCGTCTGCCGAGGCTTGAAGGTTTCCAGGCCGACGCCGCGCGACCATTGCTCCCAGGCGTCGAGCTTCGTCGCGTAGTAGATCAGCGTGTGATCGTTGATGTCCTCCACGTGCTCGGGGCGCATCTTCGCCGCGAGGTCGGGATGGCAGACGGCCAGCAGCTGCAGGCGCATCAGCTCGATGCCGACGAGACCGGGCCATGTGCCCTTGCCGAGCGCGATGGAAATGTCGGCGTCCTCGGGATGGGTTTCTGTCCGGCCGAAGGACGATTCGAGGTGCAGATCGATGTCGGGGTGGCGCGCCTGGAAGCTGTGCAGCTTGGGCACGAGAACCTCGCTGGCGAAGAACGGCAGCAGGTGAAGCCTGAGCACCTGGCGACCATAGCGGTCGTGGAGCTGCTGGGTCCCCGTCTCGAGGCGGGCGAAAGCCCGGTGCACGTCCTTGAAGTAGGCCTGACCCGCCGGCGTCAGGCGAACGGCGCGGGTCACCCGGTGAAACAGCGGGATTCCGAGCTCCTCCTCGAGCTGCTTGATCTTGTGGCTCACCGCCGACGGGGTCACGTGGAGTTCCTCCGCGGCAAGCTTGAAGCTGCGGTGATAGGCGGCCCGCTCGAACGCGCGGAGCAGGGTCAACGATGGGAGGCGGCGGCGCATCGCGCGATGATAGCTCATCGACACGCGATCCACGGTCAACCGGTAGCATGGTCCCATGACATCACGGAGCCGCTATGACCGCGTGGCGCAGACCCTGCACTGGGTCATGGCCGTTGTTCTCGGCGCTAATCTCGCCCTGGGCTGGTACGCCGAGAGCCTGGGGCGCTCGCGCCGTCAGCTCGAGCTGTTCCTGTGGCACAAGTCCCTCGGCATCACCCTGCTGGCGCTCGTCATGCTGCGGCTCGGGTGGCGCTGGTGGCGAGGCGCGCCGGCGCCGGTCCCCATGCCGCGCTGGCAGCTGCAGGCGTCACGGGCTTCCCACGCGCTGCTCTACCTGCTCATGGTCCTCGTGCCGCTGGCCGGCTGGCTGCTCAATTCCGCAGCCAACGTACCGCTCAACTGGTTCGGTCTGTTCCGCGTGCCGGACCTCATCGAAGCCAGCAAGCCGGCTCGCGCGTGGCTGGAGCTCGCCCATTACTGGCTCGCCTGGTCGCTCGCGGCCCTGGTCGTCATCCATCTACTCGCTGCTCTGAAACACGCGCTCATCGATCGTGACGACGTCGTCGCACGCATGTGGCGCGGGGAGATCGAACCCTGATGAAACGCGCATTCATCGCCATCCTTGCGGCCGCGTGGTCGCTTCCGGCCTCGGCCGAAACGTCGGCGTGGGCGTCGGCAGCCGATCGCAGCAGCCTGACCTTCGCCGCCGTATTTGACGGCGTGGACTTCGAGGGTCGCTTCGAGACCTTCAGCGTCGAGGTGACGGCCGACCCGGAGGATGCCGTGACGGCAGGGCTCGACGTGCGGGTAACGCTGGCTTCGGTCAACACCGAGAACGAGGAACGGGATACCGCGCTGCTCGAGGCGGAATGGTTCGACGTGGCCAGGCATCCCGAGGCCCGCTATGTGGTGAAAGGGCTCGCTCCTGGCGTGACGCGCACCTGGCGCGCCAACGGCGAGCTGTCGCTCAAGGGGCGGACGGCGCAGGTGCCGCTCGAGTTCGATCTCGGACCGGCTGACGGCGGCGTGCGCCTCGTGGGCAGCCTGGTGCTGGCAGGCACCGCTGTCGTCGATCGCCTCGCCTTCGCCGTCGGCGAGGGGGAATGGGCCGATCCGGAGCTGATCGGCAGCGAGATCCAGGTCAGCTTCGACGTGGTGCTCGTGCCCCGCTGAGCGACCGGCGTATCCCTTTCCGGATCAGGCCGCGCTCTGCGCTTCGGCCAGCTCGGCCGCCTCGCCTGCATTCGGGTCGTGGAAGACCGACTCGTCGAGGTCGCCCTCGCTCTTCGCCACGATCGTCGTGACCGTGGCGTCGCCCGTGATGTTGACCACCGTTCGTGTCATGTCGAGCAGCCGGTCGATGCCGAGGATCAGACCGATGCCTTCCACGGGCAGGCCGACCTGCGTCAGCACCGTGGCCAGCAGGATCAGGCCGACCCCGGGCACGCCGGCGGCTCCGATCGACGCCATGGTGGCCATGAGAATGACCGTGAGCAGCTGAGCCAGGGTGAGGTCCACGCCGTAGACGTTGGCGATGAAGACGGTGGCGATGCCCTGCATGATCGCCGTGCCGTCCATGTTGATCGTCGCGCCGAGCGGCACGGTGAAGGAAGCGACCGAGTTGTCGACGCCAAGGCGGCGCTCGACGGATCGGAGCGTCACGGGCAGCGTTGCGTTGCTGCTCGCCGTGCTGAACGCGAAGACCATGGCGGCCCGCATCTTCCGCAGGAAAAGCACGGGATTGAGGCCCGTGAACAATTTCAGCAGCGTCGGGTAGGTGATGAGGAGATGCACCATGAGGACGCCGAGCACCAGGAAGAAGTAGTCGGCAAGGAGCTTGAAGCTCTCGAGACCGAGCTGGGCGAAAACCTTGGTCATCAGCGCGAACACGCCGTACGGGGCCACCTTCATCACGACCGTGACAATCTGCATGACCACGTCGTTCAGGTCGACGAAGATCGCCTTGATCCGGGTGCCGGACTCACCGGACAGCGTCAGCGCGAGGCCGAACAGGATAGAGAAGAAGATGAGCTGCAGCATATTGGTCTCGGCCATTGCCTCGACCGGGTTCGACGGCACCATGTTGACGAGCACGTCCTTGAGCGACGGCGCCGGGGCGGCTTCGAAGCTCGCTGCCGGGAAGTTGGAGCCGGCGCCTGGCTGGAAGATCGAGGCCAGGACGAGCGCAACGGTCACGGCCAGCGCCGTGGTCAGCAGGTAAAGGGCCAGGGCCTTGCCCCCGAGCCGGCCCAAACGACTCGGATCCGACAGCGACGCGGTACCGCAAACCAGCGACACAAACACCAGCGGTACGATCAGCATCTTC
Organism: Pseudomonadota bacterium; assembly: GCA_039188505.1. Classification (GTDB taxonomy): domain Bacteria; phylum Pseudomonadota; class Gammaproteobacteria; order Xanthomonadales; family SZUA-38; genus JBCCZC01. Next base: position 3,386 of record JBCCZC010000395.1, read on the forward strand.
AGCATGTTGAGGAAGATCTTGCCGATGCCGTCCATGAAGCCATCGATGAACTGAGCCTGGATCCAGGCGACATCTCCGAGGGCCAGGTTGATGATCAGGCCAAGGATTCCGCCGGCGATCATGCCGATGAGGATCTGGCGCGTGAGGTTATTGCCGGAGAGATGCATGGGGGCGCTCGTTGTCGGGTGGGGGAGGACAGTGCCAAAATGAAGTCTGCCTAGCAACAGTACTTCATCCAGCGAAGTATAGGACCGCCGCGACCCATGAAATCTTTCCTGCTCAGCACCCTGATCGCCGTTGCACCCGGGCCGGACGCGAAGGACGTGACCGCCGGCGAGCGCGGCTCGCTCAGCTGCGGTGAGACGGTGACCGGGGTGCTCGACCCGGCGACGGATTCGCCGCTTCCGGTGGTGCCGCCGGACAATACCGTATTCGATCTGTGGGAAATCGAACTTCTGCCGGCGCAGACCGTCACCCTCGATGCCCAGTCGGCCGATTTCGACACCTTTCTGTTCCTCACCAATGGCGCGGCCGGCACCGAGGCGTTCCTCGCCGGCGACTTCATCAACGGCTCGCTGGCCGAGGACGACGATGGCGGTGACGGGACCAACTCGCGGATCACCGTCACGGCGACGCGGGCGGATCGCTACGGCGTGGCCGTCAACCAGCTCCTCGCAGACGGCGGTGGTGCCTACACGCTCACCGCAACCTGCGAAGAAGTGCGCGGGGTCGACGATGTCCCTGCAGGTGATCCCTCGAACTGGAACTACCTGTACGCGTGGGACGGCATCTACTTCCAGCCCGGCAACGCCTTGGACGAGGCGGTTCCGGGGCAGGGGCTGGCCCTGGATATCCAGCGGGGCGTGCTCTTCGGCGCGCTCTTCAGCTACGACGAAGCCGGTCAGGACGCCTTCCTGACCATTCAGGGCAGCGCGCTGGACGACGCGGGTCGAAACTATGCCGGCCGCGTTTTTCGGACGCGCGATTCGGGCGGTTCGGTCGAAGATGTCGGCAGCTTCACGATCCAGCTCATCAACCGTGCGGGCAACAACGCGCTGCGCTTCACCATCGACTCGCCGTACCTCGACCAGGTCGAGTCGGAGTGGGTTCGCTTCGGTTACGTCGACGTTGACGCCTTCTCGATCTGGGCCGGCAATCGCATCTCCTTCGCCGTGCTGACGGACGATCCGGATGCCCGCGCGCTCCTTGACGAGCTGGGGAGCGTCGCGCAGGTCAGCGCCAACCGGCAGCCGACCTCCAACGGCACGGCGCTGGCGGTGGCCGTTCCGAGTGACGCGTTCAACGGCGTGCTCTTCTACGATCCGACCGACCAGCGCTTCGTGCTGGGCTTCGTGTCGACGGCCACGGAAGACTCGGTCACGCTGCGGCTGGTGGCCAACGAGGACGACTGGGTCGGCACGGCGACGGTTGCCCGATCAGGCAGTCCAGCCGTCGTTGCCGACGTGGTGGGGTTCAACGTGAGCACGGCGCGCGCTGCCTCGAAGTCGATGAACCCGTTGGGGCCCGGTTCCGGCATGCTCCTGGACGCGCTGATCAAGCGACTGCAGGGACTGGATCGAACGCGCTGAGAACGCGTTCTTGACGCGGTCTGAGGCAGAGTAGTGCGCGAGTGGCGTGCGCGGCCGCAGACCGGCCGACGGCACCGCGCGTGAATCGATGCGCTGGTTGCGCCCCTCGCGGGCGCCATGCTAAAGATACGTATTCCGAGGAGGGGATTACGACGGCGGCTCGCGTGGACGCGGCTTGCGCCACGTTTTGTTATGGAGTTTGGAGGCCGCCTTGCCCAGAACGCTCTTTCAACCGGAAGTCGAACGTGACGCCTGTGGCTTCGGGCTGATTGCCCAGGTCGACGGCACGCCGTCGAACGAACTCGTCGTCGACGCGCTGGCAGCGCTCGAGAGCATGACCCACCGCGGTGCGGTAGCGGCCGACGGCCTGTCGGGCGATGGCTGCGGCATGCTGCTCTCGATGCCCCGGGGTCTCTACCGTGCGGCACTCATGCGCGATGGCGTCGAGCTGCCCGAGCGCTACGCCGTGGGCATGCTGTTCGTTCACGATACGGCGGAGGGCACCATCGGTCGCCTCGAGGCCGAGCTGGCCCAGTCCGGCTGGCAGCCGA
>JBCCZC010000396.1:0-5477 GCA_039188505.1 Pseudomonadota bacterium
CAGGAAGGCAACATCGGCCTCATGAAGGCCGTCGACAAGTTCGAGTATCGCCGCGGCTACAAGTTCTCGACCTACGCGACCTGGTGGATCCGCCAGGCCATCACGCGCTCGATCGCCGACCAGGCCCGGACCATCCGGATCCCGGTGCACATGATCGAGACGATCAACAAGCTGAACCGGATCTCCCGGCAGATGCTCCAGGAGATGGGGCGCGAGGCCACGCCCGAGGAGCTGGCCGAGCGCATGGAGATGCCGGAGGACAAGATTCGCAAGGTCCTCAAGATCGCCAAGGAACCGATCTCCATGGAGACGCCGATCGGCGACGACGAGGACTCGCACCTCGGCGATTTCATCGAAGACGCGAACATCGCCTCGCCGATCGAGTCGGCGACCGGTGGGGGCCTGTCCAGCACGGTCCGCGATGTCCTCGGCGGCCTCACGCCGCGCGAGGCGAAGGTCCTGCGCATGCGCTTCGGCATCGACATGAACACGGACCACACGCTCGAAGAAGTCGGCAAGCAGTTCGACGTGACCCGCGAGCGGATCCGGCAGATCGAGGCTAAGGCCCTGCGCAAGCTGCGCCACCCGTCTCGCTCGGAGCAGCTGCGGAGCTTCCTCGACCTCGAGTAATTCGTCGGCCGCCGCCCCGACCGGGGCGGCGGTGGTCTTTCCCGGTCAGCTTTTTTCCGGCTCTTTCCCGTTCAGCTCTCGCGCGGCGCCGTCGCGCGCGCCAGCATGTCCTGGCGTAGCCCGTCGGCGTGCTCGACGGCAGCGGGCCACGTTTCCTCGAACAGCGTTTCGATCCGCTCGAGCTGCGGCGCGAGCACGCGCCACCCCGCTGCGAGCGGTGTCGCACGGCGAAAGCGCGAATCGATTCCGCGCAGCGCCCGATCGATGCCCTCCGGGCGATCGTAGGCCGCGAGCTGGGCGGTCGAACGATCGTAGCGGGCAAAGCGGCGCAGCGAGTCGGGGAGGACGTCCCAGTGCTCGTACAGCAGCGTCGAACAGTCTTCGGCATAGCCGGACACGTCGGTGCCGGCTGGGCCGTGCGCGGCCCAGCGGCGGGCGAGGACGTGGTCCAGACCGATGTCGATCAGGATGCCCGCATAGCGTCGCGCCGAACCGAACGCGGGTCGCAGTGCGGCCACCGCTGGCAGAGCATCGAACCACGCGTCGAGGCGCCGGTGCAGCAGGATGCCCGCCGCGACAGGCGGCTCATAGTCACGCCAGCGTCCGCCCCGGACGTGATCGCCCAGGAAACCGCCAAGGATCCACGCGGGGTCATCACCGGAAAGCACGGCGTGCGCGAGGTAGTTCATGGTGTCCGACGGCCCTTGCCGCGGCCACCGGGCTTTTGACGCCTGCTTTCACCCGTCGGTATCATCTGCGCACCTGTTGCGGCCTGGCCGCTTCGTCAGGATTCTGCACGACATGTCCGAAAGCGACCAGCATCAGCCGGTCCTCCCCGAGCCTACCGAGTTTCCCGAGAGCTACACCGAGATCACGGTGCGCGGCCCAGTCGGTCGTCTCGAGGCACTGGCGGAGCCACCGGAGGAGGAGGATGCGGGCGTCACGGCCGTCATCTGTAGCCCGGCCGAGTCGATCGGGACGATGCACAGCAAGGTCGTGCACATCATCGAGCGCTCGATGCGCGAGCTCGGTGCGGCCACCGTCCGCTTCAATTATCGTGGCGTCGGCGCCAGCGACGGCGACCCGGACAGCGGCATCGGCGAGGCAAAGGACCTGCTCGCGATCACCAACTGGGTCCAACGGATCCGCCCGGGCTCCGAACTCTGGCTCGGCGGCTACGGCTTCGGCGCGTACGTTGCCATCCTCGGCTGCCAGAAGCTGCCGGCGACACAGCTGGTCACCGTCGCCCCGCCGGTCGAGCAGTACGATTTCGATACGCTGCCCGAGCCGCGTTGCCCCTGGCTCCTGATCCAGGGCGAGGCCGATGAGCTCGTCGACCCGGACGCCGTCCGCGGCTGGGCCGACGGTCTCGAGGCGCCGCCGCAGCTTCTGCTCATGGCGGAAGCGGATCATTCGTTTCATCGCCGCCTCATGGACCTGCGCGGCGCTATCAAGAACGGCATTCGCCGCCAGCAGCGCAGCGACACCGACCCAACCGGATGACCCGCAGCACCGAGGCGACACCCTGGTCCCGCTACGAGGCGGACCTCCAGCGACCGGATTTCGTCGAGGACGAGGCGCAGCGGCGGGCTGTCCGCGCGATCCAGGAGGTCTTCGACCAGGTCGTCAACGGCGAGGACCGCCCGACCGGGCTGCTGGGACGTCTACGGCGGTCCCGGCCGACCGCCGTCCGCGGCCTCTACCTCTGGGGTGGCGTAGGCCGGGGCAAGACCTATCTCATGGACTGCTTCCATGATTGCCTGCCCGAGGGGCTGGGTCGACGGGTACACTTCCATCGATTCATGGAGGACGTACACGATCGTCTCGCCGAATATGCCGCAGTCGATGATCCTCTTCAGCGCATCGGTGCCGACCTGGCTGCTGATCATCGCGTGCTCTGCTTCGATGAATTCTTCGTCTCCGACATCGCCGACGCCATGATCCTGGCAGGGCTGCTCGAGGCGCTCTTCGCCGCTGGCGTGACCCTGATCGCGACATCGAACGTCGCCCCCGAGAACCTCTATCGCGACGGGCTCCAGCGCGCCAAGTTCTTGCCCGCCATCGCGCTCCTCGAAAAGCACTGCGATGTGCTGCAGGTCGACGGCGGAACCGACTACCGGCTGCGGATCCTAACCCACGCCGAGATCTACATCACGCCACACGACGCGGCCGCCGAGGAGTTACTGGCTCGGGAGTTCGAGGCGCTCGCGCCCGGTGAATGGGAGGCCGATCGAACGATTCATGTGAACCACCGGAAGATGGCGACCCGTGCCGTCGCGGACGGAATCGCCTGGCTCACCTTCGAGGAGCTCTGCGTGGCCGCTCGCTCGGCGTCGGACTACATCGAGCTCGGGCGGCGCTTCAATACGGTGCTCATCAGTGGCGTGCCGGTCATGGGCGAGGGGACGAACGACCCAGCGCGGCGCTTCATCAACCTGATCGACGAGCTCTACGATCGCAACGTCAACGTCGTGCTCTCCGCCGAGGCGCCGCTCGACGAGCTTTACCATGGCCGCCGGCTGGCGTTCGAGTTCGAGCGGACGAAGAGCCGGCTCACGGAGATGCAGACCGAGGAATACCTGGCCCAGGGTCACCGCTGCTGAGCCAGCGACGCCGTCACGGCGCGTCGTTGATCGCCTCGATCAGCAGGTCCCGCTTGAGCACGGCCGTGGCGCGGTCGGGATACTTGAGCTTGATGAGCGTCCCGCTGGTCAACCCGATGTTGAACTGGAAACCCTCTTCCGGGGCCGTGAACACGCGGGTGATGTGCACCACCTGGTTCAGCACCAGGACGTAGCCCTGGATCTCGTGGGTCTTCATGCGTCACTCCTCATGAGTCCGACGACGGATGCAGGGTACGAGCAATCACCTGTCCGGTGAGCGCTACCCGGATGCGCTGTCGTCGCCGGTAGACTCGTTCTCCGCCGGCGGTTCAGCCGCCGCGGTTTTCTTCTTCGAAGTCGACCGGGAAGCGGTCTTCTTCGTGCTTGCCTTCTTACGACCGGCCTTCTTGCGAGTTGCTTTCTTCGCGGCCTTCTTGCGGGTGGCCTTCTTCTTCGGCGCCGGAGCCGGTTCGTCATCGGCCGGCCCTGTGTCGTCCGCCGCCTCGTCGGCCGGCGGCTCCGGAGCGGACGGCTCCTCGGACGCCGTTGCCACTGGCGGCGGCGGCGGGGTCCCATCGGGACCGTCCGCGCCGGCTGCCGCGGCCTGAGCGGGCCAGTCTCCGAAGGGGAACGGGCGCTCGTCGGTCCGCAGCGTTGCGTACTGCATGATCTGCGAAAGGTAGCGTGCGATCTGATGACCGAAGTCGCTGACGTTGTCCTGGCGTTTTCCGGTAAACAGCAGCATGACGACGCCGACCAGCACCACCAGGCCCAGAACGCACGCCGCCACGTAGAAGATGAGTGCGTACACGGCAATCAGCAGGGCACGGAGCCAGCTGTCGCCGTTGGAAAGATGCTTCGTGAAGTCGTCGTCGCTCATCGTTATCCGTTCCTCCCTGGGCTTGACCCATACGATCCAGGTGCGCCGACCTCAACCGAGGAAACCGACGCTGCTCATAGCCTCACCGTAGCAGCGGCCGCGAACGACCGCGTGTGCCATCGGCCCCGCCGTTCAGTTTCAATTCATGCCCCTGGGGTATGCTGGCAAACGTCACAGGAGGTATCCGTCATGATTGCCGGTCGTTCGCTGCTGCGTTTCGTCGCCCTGGCCGCCCTGCTCGCGGTCGTTTCTGGCTGCGCCTACAACAGCTACGGGAGCGGCGGCTACGGCCACAGCAGCGGTTACGGCGGCGGCCATAGCGGCGGGTACTACGAGGTCGACGCCGTGGCCTACGGTGGCGGACCCGCCATCGGCGGGTCGAGCTTTTCGATCGGTCTCGGCTGGTATGACCCCTACTTCCATACGGCCACCTACCGGCCCTTGCACTACGGTTATTATTTTTATCCGTCGGTCTGGTTCGATCCCGGGTACGCCTACTACCCGCGAGGCTACGACTACTTCTACGGCTACTACGACGGCTATCACAGGGGCTTCAGGATCGGCTACAACGAGGGCTTCTACTCCGGCTACCACCACGCCTACCCGACGTACGCGCCCTATCGGCCTTACTTCAACGATCACCACTACCGCAATCCACCGAGGCCCGCCTACAGCCCGACCTTCGCCGATGCAGCGCGCGAATCCGTGCGCCTGAGCCGGCGACCGCCGAACGTGGCCCGCAGCAGCCCGGACCCGCGGGACTACGAGCTTTCCAGGCAGCGGCAGGCCAAGGGGCCCAGCGCTCGACCGAGCGCGGCCGGGAGCGAAGCCGCTCGCCTCACGGGCGCTCAAACCGGCCGGGTACCGACGGCGCGCGGCAGCGCTACGGGCTTTACCGTCGACAACGGCGGCCGCACCGCGAACCTGAACCGGCGCCCCTCGACCACGCGGACAACGCTACCGGCGCCCCGGAGCGCCGGTCGGATCGGATCTCGCAGCGATGCGGCAGCGGCTGTCCGGCCGTCGACCCGCTCCACCAGTCTGCCGCTGCCGTCCCGGTCGGCAACCAGCGCCGCAACACGCAGCGCCGGTTCACGGAGCACGATCCGACCGGCAACGCGCAGTACGCCGACGACGGCGCGTCCCAGCGCGACGGCAACGCGGTCGCGGCCCCAGGTCGCGCGCGGCTCGCAGACCGCGAGCCGGCCGTCATCGATCCGGCAGGTGCAGAGCCGGCCGGTCCGGAGTCGTCCCGTGAGCGGATCGTCTCGGCCCGCAACCGTGCGCCAGTTCCAGAGTCGTCCTGTCACGGTCCCGCGGTCGACGACGACCCCGCGGACGCGGACTTCGCGGCCGTCGGCAGC
>JBCCZC010000397.1:0-5446 GCA_039188505.1 Pseudomonadota bacterium
CCGTCAGGCACATGCCGATCACCCCGACGCCGTCGGGTCCAGCGCTGCTGTCGATGTCCCGACACAACGCTCGCAACCAGCTGACCAAGGGGCTGGATTTTCCGCGCGCGAGGAGCGACAGCTCACGGCGCATGCAGAGCGCCCGCAGGGAATTCGACGCGGTCGCCCGCTTGTCGATCGGTCCGAGCAGGTGGACGAGGTGCGCCGTGAACCCGTGCTCTACGAGGCGCGCGGCCAGGAGGCGCGCCGAGCGACCCAGGCCCGGCAATTCCTGAAGAACGACGATCGGTGGCCCTTTGCCCAGACTGTAGATGTCGTGCGTGGCCGTACCGCCATCGTCTAGCGCCGCACTGAAGGACCGACGGTCAAAGTCCGCGAAGCTGGGCGCCTCGTCCGTGAATTCGAGCTCTTCCATGGCGGGTACGGTCTCTCTCCTGTCGCGGGGCCGACGTTTCGTCACAAACCGGATCCTGTCGCCGGTCGGCGCAGCATACGACGGAATGCGATTGGCGCCACCCACCGTGCCGCCGTGCGCCGCAGCTTGCCTCTACCCCCTTCGTGTTGACAAGGCTCGATGCGGCCATCGACCATGAACTTCGGTGGCCATGGGGAGGCATCATGACTGAAAGGATTCTGGGACTCGCGGCCTGCCTGCTCGCCCTGTCGGTATGGGCGGCAGATCCGGCGGACGCCGACATCAAGGCGGCACTCTACGATATTGACCGCTACGAGCAGCAGTTCGGCGCCGTGACGCAGGCCCGCACCACAAACGTCAAACGGACCCTGAAGCTACTCGAGATCGCCCGCGGGCGGCTCGACCAGTCACCCAACAAGGGACACCCGTCCTGGCAGGAGGCCGATGCCCGGTACAAGGCGTTGGTCGCCCACATGGAGGGTCTGCTCGGTGGCAGTTCGGCGCCTGCGCCGGCCGCATCCGCTCCAACAGCGCCCGCGCCCCCGCCGCCTGCCCCCGCAGCCAGCGCGGCCGCGCCGCAGATGATTTCGTCGGACCGGGCCCGGATCAAGAAGCTCGGACGGGACATCGCCAGCGCGGTCCAGACCATGGACCAGGGTGGTGTGAAGCCGTTCCAGGATCCGGCTTACGTCCAGCGCTTCGAGCAGCTGGGCGCCCGCTTCGGCAACGATCTCGCACGCTACGAGGCGTTCTCGGGGGACGCCGATGTTCAGGCCGCCACCGCGGAACTCCAGCGATTCAACGCCATGCTCGCCTTCGGTCGAGATCAAGGCGCCCAGGCCTCGGCCGAGCTCGGAGACGTCCAGGCCACGCTCGCCGCCATCGACCAGCGCATGCGCGCCAGCCGGATGCCGACGATGCCCGAAGCACCCTATGCGGACGACGTGATCAACCGCTGGATCGAGGCGGCGGCCGCGATCCAGCAGGCCGCCCAGCAGGACCTCGCGGCGCTGGCGCCGATCGCGGAGAAGGCGTCGCTACCGCTTTCGCGAGGCACCGTAGATCAGGGAGCGGCCTACGACAGTCAGGATCTGAGCCGGCTGCAGAACGGCCTCCAGGGGAAACTCCGCGACATCAATCAGACGCTGGAACTCCTCGAGCTGAACCTCGGCGCCCAGGTCAATCACGCGATCGGTGACCTCGACTGGATCGACGCCCTCGACCCGAATGACGACCAAACGCGCACGACCAACTTCCTCGTGGAGGGCCGCCAGGCCGAGATCCACGAACGGATCACCACGCAGAAAATGATCCTGCAGGGCGCGCTGACGCTCGCCCAGCGCCTGAACCGTCCCCAGGCGGGCGAACTCCAGCAGGCCGTCGCCCGGGCGGACCAGACGCGCGCGACCTACGACCGCAAGCGCGGCCAGGCGCTCGCATCCTCGCGCATGCCCGACGCGGCCTCGACCGATCGCGATTTGCTGAAGATCGCCCGCGAGACACTCGCGAGGCCGGACTACGAGGTCGGCGAGATCCTCCGCCTGGTGGTCAACTCCGACAAGGTGAGCCGGTCGAAGAGTTCGAGCGAGATCGACATCGACGAGATCGACGTGAGCCTTTCCGGCGACGTGACGCTATCCGGCACCGAGACGACCACCAACTACGAGTGGGAGCAGTTCCAGGTGGCCACGGCGGAGCCCGTAGGCGATCGCTACTACGTGTTCTACAACACGCTGAAATACTTCACCGTCGGCGGCACGACCACGCCGCTGAATCGGTGGCTGCTGTCAGGACGGCTGCAGGTCGACGAGATCCTGAAGGAGAACATCGACCGCTGAGGCCCCAGCACTTCCCAGCAGGCTCGCGGCACCCTATGCTCGCCGCCGCCAACGACTGCAAGGGAAGGACAGGATCGTGCCGAAGAAACCGCTGGCCCAGGCCGCGCTCATGCTGGGGATGCTGCTGCTCGGTCGGGGTGTCGCCGCGGCGCCGCTCGTCGATGTCTTTGCGGGCGTCCAGCTCTGGAACTACAGCTATTCCGGCCAGCTCCAGGAGCCGCTTCGAACCTACGACTTCGAGCGCGACTTCACCAACGGCAGCGAGGACACCTACGCGTTCTTCGTCGGCGTGGAGCACGCCGTTCCCCTGCTCCCGAACGCGAAGCTCGGTTATCAGCGCTTCGACGATCTCGGGGATCCGATCGAACGGTGCCCCGTCATCGTGCCGGGGTTCTGCGCCTTCGACGCCAACGTCGACCTGAGCCACACGGATCTCACCCTCTACTGGCAGCTGCTCGACAACTGGCTGAATCTCGACCTCGGCGTGAGCGTGCTCTACTTCTCCGGCAGCTCGGATTTCACGCAGCTCCGGAATGGTCGCTTCGTCAGCGAGAGCTACAGCGAGATCGTCCCGGCCCTCTATGCCGAAGCCCTCTTCGAGGTGCCGACGACGGACCTCAGCGTCCGCGTCACGGGGAACCTGGGCGAGATCACCGACAACAGCTACTCCGACCTCGAACTGGCGCTGCGCTACGACCTCAGCCTCGGCTTCGCCGTCGAGCTCGGCTATCGCGAGCAGCGCATCGAGTTCGAGGATTTCTCGACCGTCAAGGTCAAGTCCGATGCCGACGGCGTCTTCGGCGCCGTACTCTTCCGTTTCTGACCGAACGCGGGACTACCCCACCGCGCGCGCGGCCCAGGCCGCAAGAGCCTCACTTTCGCGCTCCGGCGTAAGGGTAAACGGTCGCGCCTGATTGTCGGGGCCGCGCTGGTTCTCGAAGGCCAGCGTCGCCCGGGCCGTGTCCGCGATGCTCCGGTAGCGCAGGCCGGCCGCCACCGACGCGCTGACGTCTACCCAGGTCATCGGATAATTGGGTACCCAGGCGGGCATGTCGGACCAGGGCTGGATGCCTTGCTCCTGCAGGAAAGCCTCGTCGGCCCAGGTCAGGGACCACGGTGAATCCACCAATTCGCCAACCTGCTCCAGCATCGTGCCCATGCTCAGTCGATCCCGGGGCCCCGCGCCGCTGAACGTGCCGAAGATACCGTTCTCGGCGAGGTGCACATGCCACTCGGTCAGATCCCGCTGATCGATGATCTGGACGGCGTGCTCCGGATTTCCGGGCGCGAGGATTTCCCCGCCGCGCTGGAAGCGCATGGGCCAGTAGGACCACCGGCCGGTGTGATCGCCGGGCCCGACGATGAGGGTCGGCCGCACGATCGTCGAGCGGTCGGGGAATGCCGCTGACACGATCTGCTCGCTCAGCACCTTCATCCAGGCGTAGTCGGCCTCATCGCCATCCTTCCAGTCCGCAGGCCGGGTGACCAGCGGCGCATCCTCGGGCAGCGGGCGGGCCAGCGGCGTTTCCGCGTCGTTCCAGATCGAATCGGGCATCGCGTAGGAGGACAGCGAGGACACGAGCAGGTAGTGGTCGGTCGCGTCCTTCAGAAGCTCGGTGCTCGTGCGCGCCCAGCGATAGTCGTAGCAGTTGTTATCGAGGACGACGTCCCAGGTCCTGCCCTTCAGGGCTTCGTGGTCGTCGTTTCGATCGCCGACGAGCCGCTCGACCGCCTCGGGCAGATCGACCTGCTTCCGCCCCCGGGTGAAGATCGTGACCTCGTGCCCTCGGGCCACGGCGGTTCGCACCGTGTGCGGACCGATGAAGCCGGTGCCACCGAGGATGAGAATGCGCTTGGGCCGCGGGGCCGTCGTGGCAAGCAGCCCAGGCGCGGCGAGCACGCCGGCCCCGGCAAGAGCGCTCTGCAGCAGAAGTCGCCGTGATTGATCCACCATCGCCTGTCCTATCCGTTCGAGTCCGGCTGGATTATAGCCACCCGCCCCACGCCGGCCTGACCGCCTAAGGTAATGCCAAGCCCGTCGCAGCTTCCCAAAGCGGGCGGATCTCGTCGTCGTAGCCGGTCATCTCCCAGCGGACCAGGGTCAGCGGGATCAGGCCCTCCCGCAGGACCTGGTCATGGAAGGCGCCGAGATCGAAGTCGTCGCCGAGCTGAAGCGCCCGCTCCGAGAGCAGCTGCTCGAACTGCACCTTGCCAATGATGTAGCCGCTGCCGGAGCCGGGCCGGCGCAGGTAGCCCTCGAGGTCGTAGCGTCCCAGATCCGGCTCCATGTAGGGCACGGTCTCGATCATCATGCGATTAGCCTCATCGAGGGAGAACTCGCCCGAGTGCATGCCGACCTCCGCGTAGATCCGGCTCGCCCGCTTCATGAGCGCGACATAGAACAGCTCATCGGCCCGCGGGACCTCCCGCGTGAGCCCGGCCAGGAGGAACATCTCCTCGAGGTAGGTCGCCCAGCCTTCGGCGCGGGTGCTGTCGCGGGAGCGGCGGCGGATCGGATTCTCGACGTCGCGCGCCACGATGGCGTCGAAACGATGCCCCGGCACCGACGCGTGGATGTGATTGTTGAAGGTATTCCGGAACTGGAGCTCCTCCCAGAAGTGGCGATCGGTAAGTGCCCGCGGGCTCCAGAATACATCCGTGTCGAAGCGCTTGGGCATCGCTTCCGGGAAGGTCAGCAGGCCCTGCTCGATCAGCAACGCCCGGATCTCTGCCTCCGCCTCGCGGGTACGTTTCTCGTGCTGCTCGCGGCTGGTCGTCAGCGCCAGCTCCGGAAGCGCCTTGTTCCGGTTTCGTGCGATGCGATAAGCGGCGTGGTAGCGGTGGTATTCGCGCTGGCCCAGCAGTCCCATCTCGGCAGCGCTCCACGGCAGCAGCCGGACGTTCCTGAAGTACCACTCGAGCGCTGCCGCGCCGATCCCGGCCGACGCGGTCATGCGCGGCTGCTCGTCCCGCAGCCAATCGCGCCATTCGGCCAGGGCATTGCGCGCCGCAATGCAGGTCGCCAGCTCATCCGGATGGTGCGTCTCGACACGCCGACAGAGGTCGTCGAACCAGGCGATGGTGCCCCCGGGAGGTTCATCCCGGTAGGGCTGCCCCTGGCCGACCCCGTCGAAGTGGTCGAGATGGAAGACCGCGAGGCCCGCGAGTTCGCCGGGCGGATCGGTCAGGTTCG
>JBCCZC010000398.1:0-5435 GCA_039188505.1 Pseudomonadota bacterium
CCGGGGGCTAGGCCGGAACCGGCGGCCGGGCTTGGCGAATCGACCTAGCCGACTCGCGGCACGGCACTAGCGGGCGATCCGCAAGCCAGACAGGCGGCCGAACCTAAAGCTGGGCCTGGGCTTGCGCACCCGCCTCGGCTTCGAGGCGGGCCAGGACCGCATGTCTGGGTTCGGGTTTGCCGAAGAGGAATCCCTGGGCGTAGGGGCAGCCGAGGGAGCGTAGGAGCTCATGCTGGGCCGGCGTCTCGACGCCCTCGGCGATGACCTTGAACTGGAGCGTCTCCGCCAGCGAGATCATGGCGGCGACGATGTTGCGCTTGCGCTCGATCACCTCCGCGTCGATGAGGAAGGACCGATCGATCTTGAGCCCGCTCACCGGCAGGGCGTCGAGATATCCGAAGCTCGAATAGCCGGTGCCGAAATCGTCGACGAGGAATTGGATGCCGAGCTCCGACAGGCGATGCAGCTGCGCCAGGACAGATTCGTTGCGGTCGAGGAGCGAATCCTCCGTGATCTCGATCGCAAGGCGGGAAGGTGCGATCTCGTAGCGCTCCAGCGCCGCCTCGACGTCGCGGGCGAAGCGAGCGTCGCGGAGCTCTACGGCGCTGGCGTTGACCGACACGTAGAACTCGTCCCGGGAGAGGTACTCCCAGTGCCGCATGGCGCGCAGGGTCCGGTCGAGGACGCGCTGGCCCACGTCCCGGATGAGACCTGAGCGGAGCGCGGAGTCGAGGAAAGCACCGGGGTAGAGAACCTCGCCGTGGCGCCGCCATCGAACCAGGGCTTCGAGCCCGACGAGCCGGCCGTCGTCGATGGCGACGATCGGCTGGAAATCGCAGTCGAATTCGAGATTGGCGACGCCCTGGCGGATCGCGTTCTCAAGGTCGAGACGTTCCTTCGCTTCCGAGCGCATCACGTCGCTGTAGACGACGGCTTCGCCCCGCCCGCGCCCCTTCGCCCGGTACATTGCGGTGTCGGCGTCGCGGATCAGGGTTTCCAGCCCCCCTTCTTCGCCGGCGCGATACTCACGAACGCCGAAGGACGCAGACAGCTGCACCCGAGCGTCGTCGACGTCGATCGGCTGCGAGCAGGCTGCGGCAAGTCGCTCGACGAGGCCGCCACGCTTGAGCAGGTTGTCCGCGGTCGCCCCGCGGAGCAGGAGCGTGAACTCGTCGCCGCCGAAACGGGCGATGAGACCGTCGCCGCCGACGACCTCCTCGAGCCGGCGCCCGAGCGCTGCCAGCACACGATCGCCGAGCTCGTGGCCGAAGCTGTCGTTGATGTCCTTGAAGTCGTTGAGGTCCATGAAAACGACGGCTCCTGGACCCTCACCCGGCCGCGTGGCGCGTTCCAGTTCCGCGAGGAAGGCGCGTCGGTTGGGGAGCAAGGTCAGGCTATCCAGGTTCAGCACCCGGATGCGCCGTCGCTGCCACAGGTAGAGCGCAATCACCACGAACAGGAGGGCGACGGCGACCGTGAGCCGGAAGAATGCGCTCTCGAGCGGCGGTGGCCGGATCGTCATCGGTGGCCCGCTGACCGGGTCGCTCCAGTGGACGCCGTCGCGACTGGCCTGGATCTGGAACCGATAATTTCCGGGCCGTGCATCCAGGTAGCGCACCCGACCGATCGACGCGGGTTGCGGTTCCGACCAGTTTGCGTCCAGACCGGCCAGGCGGGTCCTCACCATCACCCGGTTGATGCCCGTGAGGCTCACGACCGAGAAGGCAAAGGCCAGGCGATTGCCATCGTGATCGATCTCGAGGGGCTCGGTCACGGCGGTCTGCTCGCCCGCGACCTCGATCGCGTCAAGGAAAACCAGCGGCGGGCGGGAGGAATTGCTGTCGAACTCGGATCGATAGCGGGCCAGCCCGCGTTCGGTGCCGATGAGAAAGCCCTCTGCGCCGGCGTCGAGGAGCGCATCGCGGTTCGTTTCCCGGCCGGGCAGCCCGTCCTCCGAAGACCGGTGTATGTAGCTGTGCTCACCCAGCAGGTAGATGCCGTCGATGCTTCCGGCCACCAGCCCGTCCCCGAGATTGGCCAGACCGTACATCGGCACCTCCGGCGCCCGTTCCTCGTCCTTCTCATGACGGATCCAGGTCCCCGCCTCGTCGAGCTCGAAGATTCCCGCCGAGGTGCCGATATGGAGCCTGCCGTGATAGTTGGCGAGGGCATAGAGCGATACGCCCTCGGGCGCAGGAATCCTCGCCCACGCCCCGTTGTCCTGGGGCAGATAGACGGCACCCCGGGCAACCACGTGCGGTCGATCGTTCAGCACGACGACACGCCGGAAGTATTCGTCACCGTTGCGGGCGTCGAGGCGTTCCTCGAGGGTGCCATCGGCATTCATCCGGTAGAGGCGAGCCGAGGTCAGCAGAAAGAGGCCGCCGTCGGGTGCGGCCGCGACCGAACTGGCCGACGTTTCGGGTAGGTCAATTCGCTGAGCTGCTTCGGCGGACGCAACGGGGGCAGCGGGGGCAGCAGGAAGCTCCAATCGCCGGATGTTTCCCGCTCGGTCGATCGATCCGAAGCCGAACTTGGTGGCGGCAAACCAGACCCGGTCACCGACCCGCTCGAGGCCCAGCACGCGCGAGTTGTAGAGCGCGGCATCGGAGGGCACCGGGAAGCGGATGGTGGCTTCGACCTGTTCTCCCTGGACCAGGGTCAGGCCGTTGTTGTGCCCGAGGACCAGCGGGCCCCCGTCGAAGGTTTCGATGGCGGACACCTCGTTCTCGAGGAAACCGCTGCGCTGGTCGTACACGCGGAATCGACGCGTCGAGATCCGATGCAGACCGTCGACGCTGCCGATCCAGAGCTGCCGCTCGCTGTCCTCGAAGATGGTGCGGACCGGTGAGCCGATGAGGTCCTGGAGCCGTTCGCAGCAGGGTTGCCGAGCCGCGATGTCCACGAGGAGGGCCTGGCCCGAGGTTGCAACGAGCAGGTTCCCCCAATCGTCGAGGACGAGGGATGCACGATCGCGCTCGCTGAGCGCCCGGAGGTCGGGCATGGTGAATTCGCGCGTGATGGTCGGCTCGGCGGACACGTTGGTATAGAGGCGCAGCCACTGCTCAGACAGGACCCAGATGGCCTCCGCGGAATCGGCCAGCGGTCGCGCCGCCCGCACGTAGCCGTCGTCGATGGGCAGCAAGCCGCAGTCTGTCTCCGCGCCCGCAAAGCGGCACAGGCCTTCCGACGTCACGACGATAAAACCGTCCTGCCAGGGCTCGATTCCGGTCAGGACACTCGAGGCTGGCAGCAGGTCCTCGAACGCGGTCCAGGCGCCTCCTTGATGGTGTACCAGGGCCCCCGTATTCGTGCTGAACAGGCGCTCGGTTGCCGAACGGTTCGACGTGGCGTGGATCTTCGCGTCGATCTGCGTCGGGATCAGCGGTGGCGTTTCGACGGCCGTCCAGACACCGTCCTCGAGGTACCCGGCCCACCCCGGCGGGCCGGCGACCACCACCCACACCCGTCCCCGGGCATCGCCGAAGAGCAGGCGGACCCGGCTCGTGTCCTGACCACCGATCCGGCCGATGCGCTCGAACCGGTCACCGCCGTAGCGCGCAACGCCGGCCCGCGTCAGCACATAGAGCTGCCCGTCTGCGCCTTCCGCCAGACTGTAAATGGTCGCGCTCGGCAGGCCGTGCTCAAGATCGAAGGTCTGGACCGGATAGCCATGGGCGCACCCGAGCGCGAGCAGCAGAACAAGCGCTCCCGCGCTGGTTGCTGCTCTGAACTGCCCGACGATACCGCCTCGCGCCACGCTGGCCCCTCCGCTGAGCCGATCAGTGTAGCGCGCTACTGTCCTTGTCGCGTTGACGCAGCTTTCGACGAACCCGACGTCGCTCGAGAACGTGACCGATCAGGGTCAGCGGCGAAGCGATCCGCGCCCGGTGTCGCCCCTTGATCGTCGCGCCTCCCGGCGCGGTGAACCGGGGCGCATGGCGTTCACGGATGAAACGTTCGAGCGTCGCGAAGAGGTTGTACTCGTAGAGCACTCGGCGGCGCGCCTCGGCGATGGCCGTGCGGGCACCGGCCCACGCGTCGGTCGCGTCGAGCTCGCGGAGCTTGGCCGCCACCGCGTCGGGTTCCTGGAGGCTGATGGACACGAGGCTTTCGGGTGGGAAGTACTCAGCGGTGTTGGGAGCACCGTGGTAGACCGGCATGGCCCAGCCGAGGAAGGTGTCCGCGAGCTTCTCGGTGAAGTGATGTTTCGCCACGTGATTCTCGATGGCGACGTGCAAGCGATAAGGGTCGATGGCCTCGCGCTTGTCATCAATCGGGCGGAAGCCACGGCCGAAACGCTCAAGCGCCGGGGCAGCCTTCGTCAGCTGCGCCGTGAACTCGAGGCGGCGCTCATGCAGCGTGTGACGCTGGGCCTTGCTCGAACAGATCGTGGACGCGAAGCCCGTCTTCTCCGGCGGCTCCGCTGCCGCAAGCGCATCGAAGTCGACGAAGCCCGCGTCGGTCATGCCGTAGAACCACCGATAGCCCGTCTGGCCGTGGACCACGCGCGGATGGGTGAGGGCCCAGGGCTCCTGGGACGTCAGGACCCAGCCGAACTGCTCGCAGAAGGACCGCCCGTAGGTCTTGACCGAGGCGGGTTCGGCCGTCACCAGCAGCGTATGGTCCCGCGGGCAGGGCAGGCGTTCGATCCGGGAGGAGAACCGCTCGGTGCCGACCGGCGCCAGGTCGTCGTAGACCACGAGCCAATCGTAGGCGGTCGCCTCGGCGTCGAAGATGAAGCGACAGTCGCCCCAGCTGGGCTCCCGGCCCGGAAACTGCCGGAGCCAGCGGTCCTCGTCGCCGGGGCGATTGCCCTTCGCCATGAACTTGACGCGGAGCTGGCTCACGGCCGCGCCGCCGAGGTCGTGCGGGCAAGTCTCATCGGCCGCCGGTTCCGGGGATCACGATGTCGCCGCCAGCGTGGGCGGGAGACCGGCAGGCCTCCCGCTGCTAGCGTTTCCAGGCACCTCGCTTTCACCTCAAACCCTCGATCACACGATTGGCTTCGGGATACCGGAGCGAAATCGGCGAGACCTGCGGGCTACTCCGTCGGTCGAAGGTAGCGCTGCAGGAAAGCGACGTAGGCGTTGGAGGCCGCGATGCGGTTCTCGCGCTTGCGGAAGCCGTGGCCCTCGTCCTCGAAGACGACGTACTCGACCGGGACTTCGTTGGCCTGGACCGCGGCAACCAGCTCATCGCTTTCCACCTGGAGCACCCGCGGATCGTTGGCGCCCTGGACCACCAGCATCGGACGCTCGATGTTCTCGGCATGGAACAGCGGCGAGATCCGGCGGTGCCGGTCTGCATCGGTGGCCGGATCGCCCATCTCGTCATAGAGCGCCTCCTTGAAGGCCTCCCACCAGGGCGGGATGCTCTCGAGCGTGCGGACCCAGTTGGTGACGCCGAAGATGTTGATGCCGACATCGAAGACC
>JBCCZC010000399.1:0-5432 GCA_039188505.1 Pseudomonadota bacterium
AAGACGCCCGGCCAGAGCACCTGGGACACCATGATGCTCCCTTCCAGCCACTGCGGCGCGACGAGGAGCAGGACCGTTCGGACCGCAGCGACGATGACGAGGGCCAGGTGAGCCGCGGCAAAAGCGATATCGGAGACGGTGCGGTTCGGCTTCACGGCGAGAAACAGGTAGGCGACCGGCAGGAGGGCCAACGATGCAAAAACCGTTGTGGCGTGGAGACCCGCCGGTACGTTGCCCTGCACCGCAAAGAACGCGGTGATCGATGCATGGGCGGCATAGACCAGCAGGATCCAGACCCAGGGAATCGGTCGACCGCTACGGCGAAACGCGAAGGCGGCCATCAGCCATAGGTACGCTGCACTGGCGAAGAAGCCGACGGCGAAGAAGAGCGGCTGGGAGGGCACGAGAAACAGGGCCCAGCTGACCGCCATGGCGGCGAAGGCCCAGCGGAGTAGCTGGACCGCTCCGACGCTTCTCGGCTCGCGGATCCGCAGGCAGGCGAGGACGATGACGGCATTCACCAGCGCCATGCCGATCGCGTAAACCTGCTCCGTGGTCAATGCTCGGTCCTTCTCTGAGCCCGGACCGAGCCTAGCAAGGGCGCGTGAGCTGGAGGTGTTGGTCGCCGATCGACTCAGCGATCGGCGGCATCCCGCTTGGGCGCCAGCACCGTCAGCTCGATCTCCACGAGGCCGGAATCGGTGAAGAGCTCGCTCACGCCGATGGCGGTCCAGGCGGGCTTCGCAGCGCCCATGAACTCCTGTTTCACCGCGCGGACCGCCTCCATGTGGGCCATCTTGTCGCCGTCGAAGTACGCGCTGTCCCAGACGTGATAGGTGTTGATCCGGGCGACGTCGGCAAAGGTCGCGCCGAGCGCCTCCAGGCTTTCCTCGAAGCTGGCGAAGGTACGCCGCAGCGAGCGCTTGAAGGCCTCGACGTCGGTGCCGTCATCCGGCGCCGGCCCCGCAATCGCCCCGGCCATGAGGATCAGGCCACCGGCCTCGACCGCGGGCGAATAGCCCCAACGATCGTGGAAGGCGCGAGCGCCCTCGTTGGCGGCAACCACGGCGCGGGTCCCGTTGGGGCGCTCGACGACCGTCGCCCCGGTCTCGGCAGCAGCCGACCCTGCCGCGATGGCACCAGCGAGCACAGCGCTGGAAATGATCATGAAACGTCTATTCGAAACCATTGGCATAAACCACCTCGGGGTCACGGCTCACGAGCGCCGCCCCCTCTTCGTTGGTTGAAACGGGGGCCCCGGCGAGGAACCCATCCTGCGAGAGTCCAACGGCCCCGCCGACGCCGCTCTGCCCGGCTTCGCCGAGGATCGCGGCGGCGAAGGTTCCATCGGACGCATACTCGAAGGCGCCGCCAGTGTCGCCGAAGCCAGGCGCGCCGACGGCGAAGCCGGTAGCGCTGGCGGCGACCGAGGTGCCGAACGCGTCGCCGGCGGCACCCGCCGGCAATGTCACGCGACGGGCTTCGTTGAAGGCACCGGCGTCGAACACGTAAGCCGCACCCGCGCCGTCGCCCTCACCGGGCGCGCCGACGATCATGGTGTTGCCCGCGACCGCAACCGAGGCGCCGAAGGTGCCCCCTTCCGTCGAGCCGCTGCCATTCATACGGCCAACGCGATCAATGCCCGAGAGATTGCCCGCAACGGCATCGTAGAGGTGTACGGAACCCGTCGTCGCGCGACCGACGACGCCGCCGGGTGCGCCGACGCCGAGTCGCCCGCGGTCGATCCCGACCGCGGCGCCGAATCGGGCGCCAGCGGGCTCTCCCACGGGCTTCAGCTTCTCCGACGCCACGGTGGTGTTCCCGTCGAAGCTGAACACGTACACCGCACCGCTGTTCTGGCCTCCGCTGACGCTGTCGCCGGGCGCGCCGACGACCATTGTTGACCCCGCCAGCGCCACGGCGGCGCCGAACGAATCACCGCTGGACTCCGAGGCAAATTCTTCCTTCATCGTCCAGCCCGCCTGCGTGCGCTCGAACAGGGCAGCCTGCAGCGTACTGCCCTTCGCTGACGAGAGTCCCGGGGCGCCGACGAGGAGCTGGCCGTCGTCCAGCGCAACCGCGGCGCCGAAGCCGGCGACGGAGCGCCCGCCCGGAATGGCGATGGTCGCGTCCTCGACCAGCACGCCGCCCTCGACGCGGTAGATCACGACCTCGCCGCGCCCGCCGTTGGCGCCCGGGCGGCCGACCGCATAGAGGGAACCGTCGGCGGCAACCGCGTCGCCGAAGCGATCCCCGGAGGCACTGCCCGAGGGCGCCACGATCGTGTGGGCAGGCGGCGGCAGACTGTCCTGTTCGGCAAAGATTCGGAGCTCCGAGAAGCCCCCGCAAATCGGATCCTGGTGACCGGCCAGAACGAGCTCGACCCGATTCGCGGGCGTGCCCGGAAAGATCTCGTTCAGATCGACGCGGAAGCCACTCTGGGGACGGGCAGGCCCGGCAAAGCGAAGCACGCCGGCCGCATCGAACATGCGAAGCTGGGCCGTCGCGAAGCCGAAGTCCCCGCCGCCCATGAAGGTTTCGGGGTCGACCTGGATCCGGGTGATGCGCACATCGCCCGGAACGAGGCGGGTCCAGGTGAACACCTCCGTGTCACCATCCGAATCGCCGTCGGAGAACCAGTTCGTGGCCGTATTGCCGTCGATCGCGTTCTCGGGCAGGAAATTCCCGTCGAAGACCGAGGAAGCGGACACCGCTCCCTGCGCCGTGACGTTGATTTCGACGCCTCTCGCGAGATCGTCCGCCCACGCCGGTAGCACCAGCGCCAGCGCGACGAGCAGGCCGAATAGCCAGCTCGAAGACTTCATTGCACCCCCTGCGAAAGCCAGACCGTCCTCCCAGTCTAGACGGCTTCGCGGGGGCCGCAAGGACCCGTGCGCGTTTAGGCGGCGGACCGCTGCTCGCCCGCGAAGCGGAAGCGGTTGAGCAGGTCATCGCGCTTCCTCAGCGCGGCCTCCAGGTGACGTTCCTTGACGTGGCCGTAGCCGCGGATCTGTTCGGGAATTTCAGCGAGCGAGACGCCCAGCGCGTGGTTTTCCGGGACCAGTGCTCCGATGACTTCCCGGACCATCGCCTCGTACTCGCCGATGAGACGACGTTCGGTGCGACGCTCCTCCGTGTAGCCGAACACGTCCAGCCAGCTGCCGCGCAGTCCCTTGAACTTCGCCAGCAGCTTGAAGGCGGAAAAGACCCAGGCCCCGTATTCCTTCTTCATCAGCTCCCCCGTGTTCGGGTCCCGCTTCGAGAACAGCGGTGGCGCCAGATTGAAGTGCAGCTTGTAGTCGCCCTCGAAGGTCTGGGCAATCTGCTGCTGGAAGTCGGTCTGCGTGTAGAGCCGGGCGACCTCGTACTCGTCCTTGTACGCCATCAGCTTGAAAAAGTAGCGCGCAACGGCCTGCGTCAGCGCGTCCGAGCCGGGCACGTTGCGGGTTTCTGCGGCCTTGACCGCGTTGACCAGGTCCAGATAGCGCTGGGCGTAGGCCG
This sequence comes from Pseudomonadota bacterium, assembly GCA_039188505.1. Lineage (GTDB taxonomy): Bacteria > Pseudomonadota > Gammaproteobacteria > Xanthomonadales > SZUA-38 > JBCCZC01. The sequence continues at coordinate 3,502 of JBCCZC010000399.1, forward strand.
TGTCCTGGTACTCGACCAGGAACTTGCGGCGGATCTCGACGATGTCCGCGAGGGTTTTCGCCACGCGCCGCGGCGCGAGCTCCGTCGGCGGCTCGGCGGCCTTCAGCACGGTGTCGGGATCGTGAGCTGCGAGCCGGCCCCAGGCGAACGCCTTGCGGTTCGCCTCGATGGCGACACCATTGAGCTCGATGGCCCGCATGAGCGCCTCGAAGCTGATGGGCACCTGACCCTGCTGCCAGGCGTAGCCCAGCATGAAGAGATTGGTCGCGATCGAGTCGCCCATGAGCGCGGTGGCAATGCGAGTGGCGTCGACCTGCTCGTAGCCCTCGTCGCCGACCGTGTCGCGGATCGACCGCTCGATGTCATCTGCCGGGAATTGCTGGTTCGGGTTGTGGATGAAGCCCGAGGTGATGGTCTTGTTCGAGTTGATGATCGCGTGGGTGAGACCGCGGCGCATCTTGCCGAGCGTGGTCTTCTCACCGGCCACGACGCTGTCGCAGCCGAGCACGAGATTCGTCGAACCCGCGGCGATGCGCACCGCGAAGATGTCCTGCGGCCGCCGGGCGATCCGCACGTGCGCCGTCACCGCGCCACCCTTCTGGGCGAGGCCCGTCTGATCGAGGACCGTCACGCCCTTGTCCTCGAGGTGCGCGGCCATGCCCAGCAGCGCACCGATCGTGACGACGCCCGTGCCACCAACGCCGGTGATCAGGATGTCGTAGGGGCGCTCGAGGCCCGGCAGTGCCGGCATCGGGATCGCGTCGAAGTCGGGCTCGGCAGCCGTGCCGGCCTGCTTCTTCGGCTTGCCGCCATGGACCGTCACGAAGCTCGGGCAGAAGCCCTTCACGCAGGAGAAGTCCTTGTTGCAGGAGCTCTGGTCGATCTGGCGCTTGCGGCCGAACTCCGTTTCCTTGGGGATCACCGACAGGCAATTCGACTTCACCGAGCAGTCGCCGCAGCCCTCGCAGACTGCGTCGTTGATGAAAATCCGCTTCGGCGGATCGACCATCAGGCCGCGCTTCCGGCGCCGGCGCTTCTCGGCCGCGCAGGTCTGGTCGTAGATGATGACGGACACACCTTCGACCGTACGCATGCGCTTCTGGATCGCGTCGAAGTCATCGCGATGCTCGAAGGTCACGTCCGCCGGGAAGATGCCCGGATCCGACCATTTCTCGGGCTCATCGGAGACCACGGTGATGGTCTGCACGCCCTCGGCCCGCACCTGCTTCGCGATGTCCGGCACCGTCAGCGTGCCGTCGACCGGCTGGCCACCGGTCATCGCCACGGCGTCGTTGTAGAGGATCTTGAAGGTGATGTTGACCTTGCCAGCGATGCAGGCGCGGATGGCCAACGTACCCGAGTGGAAGTAGGTGCCATCGCCGAGGTTGACGAAGACGTGGTCGGTATCCGTGAACGCGCTCTGGCCGATCCACGGGACGCCCTCGCCGCCCATCTGTGTGAAGGTGTCCGTGCGCCGGTCCATCCACGTCGTCATGTAGTGGCAGCCGATGCCGGCCATGGCGCGCGAGCCTTCCGGCACGTTGGTCGAGGTGTTGTGCGGGCACCCGGAGCAGAAATGCGGGACCCGGTGAAACTCGACCTTCGGCTTCGCGAGCTGCTTCTCTTTCGCCTCGAGGACGGCGAGCCGGTCACGGATCTGCTCGGAGGTGAAGAAGCGCTCGAGGCGGCCGGCGATAGCCTTCGCGATCATCGCGGGCGTCAGCTCGCCGACGGAGGGCAGCATCCAGTTCCCGGCCTCGTCGTACTCGCCGACGATCGACGGGCGGATCGCCTCGTCCCAGTTGAACATGTGCGCCTTGAGCTGATCCTCCACGACCGTGCGCTTCTCCTCGACGATGAGGATGTCCTCGAGGCCCTTCGCGAACTCACGCACGCCGCTCGGCTCGAGCGGCCAACTCATGCCGATCTTG
>JBCCZC010000400.1:0-5377 GCA_039188505.1 Pseudomonadota bacterium
CCGAATCATCCCGGACCCGTTTCCCAACGCGCAGTTCTACTGGCTCGTCGTTCTCGACCTCCAGGACCTGAGCGTTGTCGCCAACGCCACGACGACCGTCGCCAGTGACGTACCGGCATCTGTTGCCGCCTACGCCGGCAAACCCGGCTATTTCCTGATCATGCTCAGCAACCGGACCTGGGCCGCGTTCGCGCCCACGGGAAATCTCGCGGCGTTTCTCAGCCAGGTCGGGGCGGGACGCGCCTTCCGGCGCCTGGAGCAGCTGATCGAACAGCTGGGTACCGGCACCGTCGTCAAGTTCAGCTACTGCCTCGCGGCCACGACGGACGACCGAGACGAGCCGGGCATGGAGGCGATGGATCTGAACGGGATGAGCTTCCTGACGATCAAGTTCACGCCGATCTATGATTCCGACGGCAATTTCCTCGGCTACGCCCCTGGACAGACCTGATTGAAGATCGCCCTCCTAGGCAGCGCGCTGCCCGCCAGTGGCTTCGGGCGGGTGCTGCGCGCGTCCGCCCGGGCCCTCGCGAGCCAGGGTCACGAAGTGCACTGGATCGGCATCGGCAACAAGCGTGACGCTTGCACGGTCCAAGGCTACCGGCTGCATCCGTGCAATCGGCACGGTGGGGACGTCTTCGGCAGCGGCGCCCTGGCCGAGCTCCACGCCGCGGTCGACCTCGACGCGGCAATCGTCCTCAACGACGCCTGGATGCTGAATGCCTACCAGGAGCGAGCGCTGCATCACGAGGATGTGCCACCGCTCTTTGCCTGGATTCCAGTCGACGGCGCGATTCCCGAAAGCCTGCCCCTTTCCCTGGCCGGGTTTCGCGGCGTCGCGCCGTATACGACCTTCGGGCGCGCCCAGCTGGCGAGCCGTGGCGACGGCGTGGCGGGCTGGACCATCATCGGCCACGGCTTCGAGGGGGCACGCTTCGCACCGTTGCCGGACGCGGAACGCCGCGCCGACCGCGGGGCCTTGTTCCCAGCCTGGCCGCCCGACGCCGTGGTGGTTCTCAACGCCAATCGACCGATGCCGCGCAAGCATCTCGACGTCACGATCGCCGGTTTCGCCGCCGCGCTGTCCGCGGCACCAGCGCTCCGCCTGGTGCTTCACTGGGCCCATGTTCAACCTGAAGAACTGGCGCTGGGCACTGACCTGCTGCGGCATCACGGCATCGAAGACGCGGTGCATCTCTCGACCCAACAGCTCACGGACAGCGAGCTCAATCGGCTCTACAACGCCTGCGAGATTGGCCTGAACACCAGCAGCGGTGAGGGCTGGGGTCTTGTGTCCTTCGAGCACGCCATGACGGGCGCAGCCCAGGTCGTGCCCGCCAACAGCGTGCTGCCCGAACTCTGGGGCGATGGCGCTAGCTATCTGGCGTGCGATCCGATCCGACCCGATTACTCATGCCTGGAACTGGCGGTGCCGCGGATCGACGCCGTAGCGGAGGCCCTTACGGCGCTTGCCGACCCTGTCCAGCGGCAGCTAGCGGCCGACGCCAGTCGCGCGTCCGCCCGCGAACGCTGCCATTCCTGGACCACGATCGCCGACCGGTGGACCGGCTTCATCGAACACACCCTGCACTGAGGAACTCATGTCGACCTATTCCTTTGAATCCTTCACGGCGCTCGAGGGCGCCCCGGCCACGATCCGGGACGCGTCTGGGCAAAGCTGCTCCGCAACGGTGGTCGAGGTGACCAAGCTCCACGATTCCGAGGACGCCGATGCCGTGCAGTTCTCCGTGGTGTGGCGAGCGCCGGCCGACGCGAACTTCGGGCAGGGGTTGTGCGAGGTGACCGCCGGCGGCGAGACGTTGACCCTGTTTCTGGTGCCGGTCGGGCAGGAGAAGGACGGCCTGCTGCTCGAGGCGGTCTTCGCATGACGACGCTCCGACCAATGACGGAGGCGGATCTCGACTTCCTGGCCCGCCTCTACGCCAGCACCAGGAGCGAGGAGATGGCGCAGGTTCCCTGGTCGGCGGAACAGAAGGCGGACTTCCTGGCGTTCCAGTTCACCGCCCAGCACACCCACTACCAGGAGCACTTCGCCGCGGCGAGCTTCGATGTCGTGGAGGTGGACGGCGTCGCGGCGGGACGCCTGTACGTGGAGCGGCGCGAAGACGAGATTCGATTGATCGATATCGCCCTCCTGCCTGATTTTCGAGGCCGCGGTATCGGCAGCGAACTGCTGGGCGACCTGATCGACGAGGCGATTCGAGCCGCCCTGCCCCTCCGCATCCACGTGGAACACAACAACCCCGCGATGCGCCTCTACCAGCGCCTGGGCTTCGAGAAGATCGACGAGCATGGCGTTTACCACCTGATGGAGCGCCCCGGCAGGGCGGCCCAGGAATCGACTACTCACCAAGGAGACCTCCAATGAGTGCCAGCAATATCGCGTTCAGCGCCCTGTCGCCGTTCCAGTACAACTACGTCTTCGGCGTCTGGATCGGGGATACGGGCATCCAGCCACCCTCCGCGACAACCCAGGGAGACACCTACTGGATCCTCGTTGTCGATCGCTGCAGCCTCAAGCCGGTCTACAGCGAATACTGGGACCAACCCGACACGGCCCCGACGATCCCGGATGAATACAACGACCCCAACTACATGCTGATCGTGGTGACGTGGGCGCTGACGACGCCCAACGTGCCGACGGGCGCCTTCTACGACTTCCTCGTCGACAACGGCGCCGGCGGTGGCCTCGACGCCATCGTCCAGGCCAACAGCCAGGCGGGCTGCGGCGTCTTTTCGGGCGTGTGCTACATCCTCGTCGGGCAACTCGGCGAGGGCTCTCCATCCGGGTACATCGGCATCGAGGACTACGCCGTGATCGGCGCCGAGGGCGGCATCTATCTCCCCATGCAGCTGGTGCCCGCGACCGTCGGGGACCAGACGATCTACACACCGACGCGGCTTGTCTGACGGCTCTTCGGGCGTCCACCGGCGACGGCTCCTCGCCGTCGGCTGGTGGCGCGCCGGTACCGGTCTGACGCGCGTTGCAGCGGAGCTGTGGTCCCGCCTCGCGAAACGGTGGGAAATCCACTACGCGGGCATCGGCTACGACGGGCCGGTCCGCGAGGAGAGCGGCTGGACGCTCTATCCGACCGACTACCGGACGCGAGACGCCTTCGGCGCGCACCGCGCCGCCGAGCTCGTCGGCACAATCCAGCCGGATATCGTGCTGGCATTCAACGATCTCTGGTTTCTCGACGCCTACCGGCGCGTGATCAGGGCGGTGTCGAAGGATGTGCGACTGGTCGCCTATCTGCCGCTGGACGGTGAGTTCGAACGGGTAGAAGACGCGGCGCCACTGGCTGGCTATGACGGCGTTATCGTCTACACCCATTGGGCCCTGGACGAGGTGCAGCGTTCGCTGCAGTCCCTTGACCCGGACCGACGGCAGATGACTGCCGCAGTGGGACACGGACTCGACTCATCGATCTTCTGCTCCCTGCCCGAGGGCCGGGCAGAGCTGCGAGAAGAGCTATTTCCGGACCTGGGCGACCCCGCGGCGGCATTCATCGCGCTCAACGCCAGCCGGCCGTCGCCGAGAAAGGACATCGCGGTCACGATCGAAGGGTTCGCCCGCTTCCTGGCCACGCTCGACGAACCGGCTCGCCGGAACGCCTTCCTGTGCCTCCACCAGGCGCTGGCCGGGCAGGTCCACCGCGACGAGCTGAGCGCCATGATCGACGGGCTGGGAATCGGTGCGCACGTGTTGACGCCCTTTGGCCAGGTCGTCGACTCGCGCCGCCTGAACGTCCTCTACAACGCCTGCGACGTCGGCATCAACACGTCGACCGGCGAAGGCTGGGGGCTGGTGAGCCTCGAGCACGCGGCGACCGGCGCCACGCAGATCGTGCCGGACCACAGCGCCTGCCGGGAGCTCTGGCGGCACCACGGAATCCTCGTGCCGGCAATGCCGTTTCGGCCGTCCTACACGCCGCTACGGATGGCGCGCGTTTCTGCCGCTGGTGTAGCCGACGCGCTGCACGAGGCCCATCGACGGTGGCGTGCGAGGGTCGTTCCCGCATTGCCACCGGCGGCATCGATGACGTGGGATGCCGTTGCCGATCGGTTTTCCTCGGCGCTGGACGAAGCTCTCAGCCAGCGGGCCTGACCTCGCGGACACCCGCGTTCGCGCGTTGGCAATGCAGCTCGCCCTGCTTCGACGAGGCCGTGCAATGATCAGGGTCGCTACGGCGTGAGCGGTACCGGTAGTGGTGCGCCGACAACGGCCGCGTTGCCAACGACGTTTCCGCTGAAGATCGTGAACGCGCCGCCGTTCGCAGCCGAGACTCCCGTATCGAGTGTGGCCAGGTAGTTTCGGAGCGCCGGACCATCCGTCGCCCCCCCAGCGTAGCCTTCCACGGCGCCGAGTCCGGAGAAGAAGTCGACCGAGATCGTTTCGCCAAACCCCATGAATCCGATGAGGTTGTTCCAGTTGTTGCCACCGAAACGCAATCGGGTTGTCGTCGCCGCCGTAGTGTCATGACCGATGAACGCCATGGCGAACGACTGGGACACGCCGGGGAAATTGGTGAAGCTATTACCGGTGAAAACCAGGTCCAGCACCCCGCTTCGCTGATTCTGGACGGTCAGGCCGCTCTGGGCGTTGATGGCGCCGCCGCCGATCGGCGCACCCGGGTTCAGAGCCCCCCCGACTACGGTGTTGCCGTTGATCGTGATCTCGGCATCCGCGCCGTCTTCCGGCGCGATGAAGAACGCGTTGCCTCCACCTTCGCCGTTTCGAAGGTTGGCCACGGACTGGATATTGTTGTTCGTCACGGACGCCTTGAACACCGGAGCCAAGCCGGTGGTGGTTCCCGCTGCTGCAGCTACCAGGCGGAAGGCATCGGAGATCGTGCCGTTGACCGTGTTGTTCCTGATGAACACGTGCGTACCGACGCCGTTACCGCGCGCGCTGAAGACGCTCGTGGCGATGCCAACGCTCGTGAACACGTTGTTGTCGACGATCAGGCCGTGCGCGTTGCCCGTCGAGGACTGCTGCGCGGGACCGGTGTCGATGGCTGCGCCGTTGATGTTGGTGAACGAATTCGCCAGCGCTCCGGCGCCGCCGATGATGGCGTCGAGACTGCCCCCGATGTGACGCAGATTCAGGCCCTGGAAGTCGAAATTCCGGAAGGTGCTGCCGGTGACCGTGACGTTCAGGTCGCGGTTCAGATCGTTGTCGACTTCGACCGCCCGGTCGACCGATCCGGTACTGGCGTTGGCAAAGATGTAACCGGTTGCGGTGTCGAACGTCGAGTTGACGATATTGAGTTCACCGCCCACCTCGTACGCCTTCAAGCCCGAATCCTGGACGTTGACGCCGCCGGTCGGGATCGGGCTGTCGTCGCCGATGTTC
>JBCCZC010000401.1:0-5368 GCA_039188505.1 Pseudomonadota bacterium
GACCTCGCTTCGGCCATCCGCTACTCCGCGGTCTGGTACTACCAGGAGCTCGCCCGGCGTATCGGTCCGGAACGCATGCAGACCTGGATCGACCGCATGGGCTACGGCAACCGCGACATCTCCGGCGGGATTGATCGCTTCTGGCTCGACGGCGGCATGCGCATCTCGCCCCGGGAGCAGATCGCCTTCCTGCACCGCCTCGTGCACGACCGCTTGCCCGTGTCCCCGCGGTCCCAGGCGATCGTCCGCCGCATTCTCGTGCAGGACTACGATGGGCCGGGAGCGCTGTACGGCAAGACCGGCTGGGCCGTGCGCACGACGCCTGAAGTGGGCTGGTTCGTCGGCTGGCTCGAACGCGGTGATGACCGCTGGTTCTTCGCCACCCGCCTCGATATCGAGGCGCCTGCCCACGTGCGGGCGCGCCGTAGCGTCTCCATCGCTGTGCTCGAGGCCCTCGTGGACGACTGAACCTGCGGGCGATCTGCGCCTTTGCCGGTCTCCTGCGGCGTCGTGAAAGCGGAAACAGATCATGCAGGACACGATCCGGGAACAGCTGCGGCGCAACGCCGTCGCCCTCATCAGCCTGACGGTCGCCGTCGTCAGCCTCGGCTACAACACCTGGCGCAACGAGACGACCGAGGCCCAGCGCAATACACGGCACGCGTCCTTCGTCCTCGTCGAAGACCTGGCGCGGCTACAGTCGGTGGCCAACACCCTAGTCTATGCGCCCGAGCGCGACCCGGGCGCCTGGGTCGAGGGCTGGGGACTCGTGGCGAGCGTCGACACCCTGGGCGAGCTACTGCCGGAACCGATACCGACGGCCGCCGGAGCGCTCCGGGAAACCTGGGAGGTGACCTTCGAGGATCTGAGCGCCGCCGATCGAGACCGGGCGCTGGCGGCGGATGAGATGCTGGGCCGGCGCATCAGCGCGACGCGCGAGGCTGTCGTCGGCTACCTGCGTTCGCTGGACTGAGTGTCGGAGACGAGTCCGGCGGCGATCTCGATCGCGCGGTCGAGCTGAATGTCCCGGCCGGCGGCGAACGCCGGGTCGAAGGGTACCTCGATGTCCGGGGCTACGCCCACGCCTTCGAGCCGCTTTCCGTCGACCGCGACGTCGGCTGAGGCGACATAGAGCAGGCTGCCGTCGCTGAGCGCGCTGATGCGCCCGGCGACCACGGCGCCCGCCGTGCGCTCACCCACGATCGGTCCTTTCCCGAGGGACCGGAAGCCATGGGCGATCAGCTCCTTGCCCGAGCGCGACCTCTCGTCCGTGAGCAGCACGACGGGCCGGGACCAGCCCGAGGCGAAGCTCATCGTCGTACCGTCCCGGCCGGTGCTGCCGGCCTCGACGTGCCGGTCGACGAACAGGTTCAGGAAGCGCGGGCTCGCGCCGCCCCAGCCGCCGCGAACGTCGAGTACCAGCGCATCGGCATCGCGCAGGCTGCCGTTCAGCAGCTCGCCGACGAGAATGTCCTGGTAGCGCTGCCCGGCCCAGGACCACGGACGGATCACGCCGATGGCGGCGCTTCCGAGGGCCACCGTACGTGTGCTCTCGCGCATCGCGGTCTCGAACATCGTGCGGCCGTCGAGCGCTGCCGGCGTCACGGTGACCGTCTGCGTTTCCCCGGGGCGGCGTTCGACCGTAAGCGCCACGCCCTCGCCGGCACGTCCCGCGAAGGAGCGGATGGGATGGAACCGCGCGCCGTCGGCGCTGACGAGGCGATCGCCAAGGAGGACGCCCGCCTCGCTCGCGGGAAAGCCATTGAGGACGCCGGTCACGAACCAGCCCTGCGCGCGGCGCTCGAGCTGGACGCCAATACCGTGGTAGACGGGCGCTCCGTCGACGAGCCAGGGCGCAAGTGCCTTGGCGAGCGGGGCGTAGCCGTCCACGAAGACGCCGGCGAGCTGGTACCAAGCCGGCTCGTCGCGGGTGTAGAGGCGCGTGTGGGAGGCTTCCAGCTCGGCCAGGAGTTCGTTGAAGAGGGCCGCGAACGCTTCGCGGTCCATGTCGGCTTCGAGGCGTTGCCGATAGCTGGCGGTGACGGCAGGCCAGTCGAGGCCGTTCATGGCGGGGTCGAAGAACTGCGCCTCGACGATCGCGGTCGCCTCGTCGAACAGGGCGGGCCAGTCCTCGGCCGTCGCCGATAGCGAGACTGCGAGCAGCAGCGCGGCCGCGCAGTGGCGCACGAGACTCACTGCCGCAGCGCGCGCACGCCCGCGACGAACGATAGCCCGAGGGCGATGAGGCCCGGCACAGGCTGGCCCTGCCAGAGCGGTCCAGGGCCCTCCAGCGCGAGCATGACGCTGCCGCTGATGCCGAACGCGGCGGTGAAGATGGCCCAGGTTACGCGTCGCTGGCGGGCCTCGGCGGCCGACTGGTTCGCTTCCCGGTCCGGATCGCGGACCTCGAACTGGAGGCGGCCCTCGGCTGCCTTCTCGACGACGTCGAAGAGCATCGACGGTAGCCGCGGTGTCTTGTCGATCCAGAGCGGCAGCTGGTTGCGCATATCGCGCGCGGCGCCCTCGAGGCCGTGCCGCTCCTGCAGGATCTTGATGAGGATCGGGCGGGCGGTACCCCAGATGTCGAGCTCGGGATAGAGCTGGCGGCCAAGCCCCTCGATGTTCAGCAGCGTCTTCTGCAGGAGCACGAGCTCGGGCTGCACGATCAGATCGAACTGCCGGGCAACGGCGAAGAGCTGGAGCAGCACCTCGGCGAAGGAGATCTCGCTGAGGCTGCGCGCGAACTGCGGCTCCGAGACCGTCCGAACGGCCTGTTCGAGCTCGTCGACGCGCACCGTGTCCGGCACCCAGCCGGCCTCGATGTGGAGGGCCGCCACGCGGCCGTAGTCCTGGGCGAAGAAGGCCAGGAAGTTCTCCGCGAGGAAGTGATAGTGGGCCGGCGGCAGGGAGCCCATGATCCCGAAGTCGAGCGCGATGTAGGTCGGATCGGCCGGATCGGTGGCGTCGACGAGGATGTTCCCCGGGTGCATGTCCGCATGGAAGTAGTTGTCGCGGAAGACCTGCGTGTAGAAGATCCGGATGCCGCGCTCGGCGAGCAGCTTGATGTCGACGTTGGCGGCCTGCAGCGCGTCGAGGTCGTCGATGGGGATGCCGAAGACGCGCTCCATGGTCAGCACGTCGCCCTTCGTGAGTGCCCAGTGGATCTCGGGTACCCGGAGCTCGGGCGAGCCTTCGAAGTTACGCTTCAGCTGGGAGGCGCTGGCCGCCTCGCGCTGCAGATCGAGCTCGTTGAAGATGGTCTTCTCGAACTCGCCGGCGATCTCCTCGGGGCGCAGCAGGTGGCCGCTCGGGTGGTAGCGGCGCGCGAGCTTCGCGATGAGCTGAATGAGGCCGACGTCCTCCTCGATGGTCTCGCGGATACCGGGCCGGAGCACCTTCAGCACGACCTGCCGTCCGTCCTTCAGCTTCGCCGAATGGACCTGCGCCACCGACGCTGACGCCAGGGCCGTGGCGTCGAAGTCGTCGAAATGCGTCGCGATCGACTCGCCGAGGCTGCGCTCGATCGAAACGACGGCCTGGTCGCCCGGGAACGGTTCGACCTGGTCCTGCAGCAGGGCCAGCTCCTCGGCGATGTCGTCAGGAAGCAGGTCGCGGCGGGTGGACAGGACCTGGCCGAACTTCACGAAGATCGGCCCCAGCTCCTGCAGCGCCAGACGCAGCCGCTTGCCGCGACCGAACTCGCTGACGTGGCGTCGGCCCCAGGGCGACAGGACACGAACGTAGCGCAGGGCGCTGAAGCCCGGGACCGCCAGGAGGTATTCGTCGAGGCGATACCGTGCCAGTACCGTACCGATGCGCAGCAGGCGCCGCGCCTGGCGTAGCGGCATCATCGCGTTCCGGCGAGCTGCTTGACGCGCTTCTCGAGCCGCGCAACGTCGTCGCGGAGGTCATCGACGTCGTCGAGGAACGCCTCCATCTCCGGCGCGGCCACGAGCTGCCGGCTTTCCTCGGTCAGGTACTCGCTCACGTCCTCGGCGAAGCGCACGCTGGTGCGGCGGGCCCAGCCCATCCCGTTCTCGAGGAAGCGAGCGAGCTGCACCCCCAGCACGTCGCCGAAGAGCTGCGCCATCGATTCCTCGAAATCCGGTTTGAGTTCGGTGAAGAACTGCTGGAAGCGGCGGGCCGTCTCCGTGTCACCGCTCAGCTCGATCTGTCCCGCTGCGGCCTGGCCGCCGCTACCGCCAAGGGCGAGGAAGGCGCCCGGAGAGGCGCGCAGCCAGGCGTCGGCCGGCGCTTCCTCGACCGGTCCGAAGCGGAAGCGGCCTTCTTCGACGGTGAGTGCAAACTCGATCTCGGGCCCCGTGATGCCGATGGCCACGCGCCGCCCCTCGAGCTTGCGCAGCTTCTTGCGCGCCTCGGGATCCATGGCGACGTAGCGATTCAGCGTCGCCGCCATGGCGCGCCCGACCTGCTCGCGGGGATTCATGTCCGGAAGCCCTCATGGATGGCGCAGATGCCCATCGTCAGGTTGCGATACCCGACCATTTCGAGGCCGGCGTCGACCATCATCTCCTTCAGCGATTCCTGGTTCGGGTGCTTGCGGATCGACTCGGCGAGGTACTGGTAGCTATCCGGATCACCGGCGAAGCGCGCACCCAGGCGCGGCAGGACGTTGAAGGAATACCAGTCGTAGAACGGCCGGAGCAGCTCCGGTCGGACCTGGGAGAACTCGAGGATTGCGGTCATGCCGCCGGGGCGCAGCACCCGCGCCATCTCGGCGAGCGCCTTCTCCTTGTGGGTGACGTTCCGCAGGCCGAAGGCCATGGTGATACGGTCGAGGCTCTGGTCGGGGAAGGGCAGGGCCTCCGCGTTCATCTGGGCAACGGTCACGCGGTTCGCGCGGCCGCGATCCAGGAGCCGGTCGCGCCCGACGCTGAGCATCGCCGCGTTGATGTCCCCCAGGACGATGTGGCCCGTGTCGCCCAGCTTCGGCGCCATCAGTGCGGCGATGTCGCCGGTGCCGCCGGCGAGGTCCAGAATGTCCATGCCCGGCCGCAGCCGGAGCGTGCTGACGAAGTGGCGCTTCCACAGGCGGTGGATACCCAGCGACATCAGGTCGTTCATGAGGTCGTAGTTGCCCGCGACCGAGGTGAATACCTCGCCCACGAGGGCCTGCTTGTCCTGGACCGCGACGTCGCGGTAGCCGAAATGGGTGGTCGAATCGCTCATGCGTTGCGGGATCGTTCCTGTCTCAGGGTTCGCGGCTGGCGCCGGCGGCCTCGAGTTCGTCGAGGTATTCCTGCCAGTATCGCGCCTGGTTCGTGCCGAGGTCGTGGAGCTTCTGCCAGGTGTAAAGCCCCGTGTCGTGGCCATCGTCGAAAACGAGCCGTACGGCGTAGTGGCCGAC
>JBCCZC010000402.1:0-5366 GCA_039188505.1 Pseudomonadota bacterium
AGGCGGGCTCATGAACCTGACTGAACTCAAGCAGCGGACGGCGACCGATCTGCTGGAAATCGCGCGCGAATTGGGCGTCGAAAACGTATCCCGGGCGCGGAAACAGGACGTGATTTTCGCGATCCTGAAGTCCCAGGCCAAGAAAGGCGAGGACATCTACGGCGACGGCGTTCTGGAGATCCTGCAGGACGGCTTCGGGTTCCTCCGTTCCGCCGATGCGTCCTACCTGGCGGGTCCGGACGACATCTACGTCTCGCCCAGCCAGATCCGCCGCTTCGGGCTGCGGACCGGCGACACGATCGAGGGCAAGATCCGACCGCCGAAGGACGGCGAGCGCTACTTCGCGCTGCTCAAGGTCCAGAAGATCAACTACGAAGCCCCTGAGGCGGCGAAGAACAAGGTCCTCTTCGAGAACCTCACGCCGCTCTTTCCGCGCCAGAAATTCACGCTGGAGCGCGGCAACGGCAGCACCGAGGACCTGACCGCGCGGCTGATCGACCTGATCTCTCCGATCGGGAAGGGCCAACGCGGCCTCGTGGTCTCGCCACCCAAAGCGGGCAAGACCATGATGCTGCAGAACATCGCGACCAGCATCGCTTCGAACGCCCCGGAATGTCACCTCATCATCCTGCTGATCGACGAGCGTCCGGAGGAGGTCACCGAGATGGCCCGCTCCGTGCAGGCCGAAGTCATCTCCTCGACCTTCGACGAGCCCGCATCTCGGCACGTCCAGGTGGCCGAGATGGTCATCGAGCGCGCCAAGCGCCTGGTCGAGCACAAGAAGGACGTCGTGATCCTGCTTGATTCGATCACGCGCCTCGCCCGCGCCTACAACACCGTCGTGCCCTCCTCAGGCAAGGTCCTGACCGGTGGCGTCGACGCCAATGCGCTGCAGAAGCCAAAGCGCTTCTTCGGCGCGGCCCGGAACGTCGAGGAGGGTGGCAGCCTGACCATCATGGCAACGGCCCTGGTCGACACGGGGTCCAAGATGGACGAGGTGATCTACGAAGAGTTCAAGGGCACCGGCAACATGGAGGTGCACCTCGACCGCCGAATCACCGAGAAGCGCATCTACCCGGCCATCAACATCAACCGCTCGGGGACGCGCCGCGAGGAGCTTCTCATCGACGAGGAGCAGCTCCAGAAGACCTGGATTCTCCGCAAGCTGATCCACCCCATGGATGAGCTGGCCGCCATCGAATTCATGCTCGATAAGCTCAAGGCCACGAAGACCAACGACGAGTTCTTCGACTCGATGAGGCGCTGAACATCGCCTCACCCTGAGCCGGCCCCGGCTCACCCGGCCGACCGGCCCGGCATGGCGCCGCGCACGCCCCGAGACCAGACCGATCAAACCTCGTCGGCGATACCGTGCGCCGCCCTAGCGGTGCTTGGAGCGGCGATCGGCCGCGGCGTAGAAGGGTGGCTCGCCGTCCGGTCGGTTGCGAAACTTGCGGTGTAGCCACAGGTACTGATCCGGCGCTTCCCGGACCCGGTCTTCGATCCATGCGTTCAGGCGCGTGGCGTCCGTCAGCGGGTCGCCCGAGGGATAGTCTTCCCAGGGGGCATCGATCACGATGCGGTAGCGTGGGCCCGGTTCGCGAATACCCCAGGTTGGCAGCACCCGCGCGCCCGCCCTCTCGACGAGGCTGGCGGTAGCCGTTGGGGTTGCGGCCGCGACACCGAAGAACGGTGCGAACACGGCGCCGGTCGTGAAATTCTGATCGGGGCCGTACATCAGCCGGCCGCCCGACCGCAGGATCTGTAGCATCCGCCGGACGCTCTTTTTCGGCACCGACTCGGACGCGTGGCTCGTTCGCCTGGCTTCGACCTGGGCCTCGACGTGTTCGTTGCGCTGCTGCCCTCGGACGACCATGGCGGCCGGTTCCCGGAACGCATCGTTCAGCATCCGGCCCGCGAGTTCGATGCACGAGAAGTGGCCGGTCAGCAGTAGCGCGCCCCGCCCTTCCGGGCACTCCAGGTGCTCGAGCCCGACGATCTCGACGCGCCCGCGCCACTGGCCAGGATCGCCATACCAGCCGACAAAGGTCTCCAGAAAGCCCATGGCCACCGACGCGAAGGTTCGCCGTGCAAGGGCCTCCCGGGCCGGCGGGTCGAGCTCGGGGAAGCAGGCCTCGAGGTTGCGCAGCGTCACGCGCCGGCGCTGCGGAAGCGCGACCCAGGCGAGCCGCCCGAGCGATCGGCTCAATCGTTCGAGCACCGGGAGGGGGCGGCGCCCGAGCCAGGCCGCGATGCCCATCAGGATGCTGGCGCGGAGGCGCTTCACGGCGCTTCGAACCTCAGGTCGGAGCGCGTGGCCCGGCAGAACAGCGCCACGAACCACCAGCAGACGATTGACCAGAAGGTCGAATAGAAAGCCAGGTGGGTGTTTAGCGGGAAGATCATCGCCAGGAGCGCCAGCGCGAGTAGCTGCAGCACCGAATCCCGGGGGGCGTGCCACATGGTTCGGAGCACGGCCGCAAGGGCGATCACCAGCCCTAGCAGACCGACCAGGCCAGTCTCGGCGCCGACCTCGAGGACGACGTGGTGGGCGTGGGTCGCGCTGCCGCCCTCGGAGACCCAGCGATCATCGGGGGGCGCGTGGTCCGGGTAGGCCGTGCGGAACGAGCGGACGCCGACGCCGTTGGCCGGGTGGTCGCCGGCCATCGACAGGGCGGCTTTCCAGATGGGCAGCCGATAGGTCAGCGCCTCGTTCAGTCCACCTGCGTCGCCGCTGAGGGCCTGCAGGGAGCGATCCGCCCGATCGCGGAAATCCGCGGAGGTGCCGTAGGCGGCCAGCGCCAGAATGACGCTCAGCGCCAGCAGGCCCGCGGCCTGGCCGAGCATGCGCAACGGGCGATCGCGGCCCAGCAGCCAGAGCATGCCCGCTGTCACGACCGCGAACATGATCCACGCGGCGCGGGTGCCGATGAGGAGGATCGCGACGGCCAGCAGCAGCCAGGTGGCGCCCGTCCTCCAGGATCGTCCGCCCCGCGCGGCGACGTAGAGCGCGAACGGTGCGAGCACCGCCAGCATGTGTCCCAGCTTGATGTTGGTCGGACCAAAGATGCCGTTCAGTCGTTCTTCGCTCCGTGGCATGCCCGCCAGATTGACCCCGGTTGCGGCCTGGAACAGGGCGTCTGCCGCCCAGGTGATCGCGATGAGACCGGTGCCAATCAGGACCCAGCGGAGCTGCCGGTCGTCGATGCGCGTGGCGATGAAAACGCCGACCGGCACGAAGCGCAGCTGGGCGAGCGTCCATGACGCGCTCTTGCCCGGGTCCAGCGCGTCGATCGCGGACACCGCACCCGGGATCCAGTAACATCCAAAGAGCAGGGCGAACAGCCGCACGGGCTCCGACTGCAGCACCTCTCGCCCCGACAGGACCAATGTCCGCACGCCCAGCACCAGCATCACCAGCAGCGGCAGTTCGACCAGCCGGGAGAAGGGCAGCAGTGCCGGCACCGAGAGGACCAGGAGCGCGGGCCAGTATGAACGCAGGACAGGAATGAGGCTTTCCCTCGGCAGGCTCGGGCGACGGGCGGCGATTGTAGCACCGGGCATCATGCGAGCTGCTCACCGTACCTGTGAGTTTGCGCCATGCTGAGATGGTTGCGCGACGCCTGGGTGATCGCCGGCATCACGCTGCTGCTCGTGCTGGTCGTCGATGCGGTGCTCAATAACGGCTTCGGTCCCGAGCCCTGGCCGGCCGTCGATCCGGATGCCGTTGCGCCGGACCGGGCGGACGCCGAATTCTTCCAGACCGACCCCAAACTCATGCAGTACTGGCAGGAACACGGTGCGGCTCGCGCCATGCGTTGGACTCCTTACGTGTACTGGCGCCGCCAGCCCCATGCCGGCGAACAGATCAATGTCGACGACGAGGGTATCCGCCGCAGCTGGACGTCGGCTGAACGGGAGCCGGGTTGGACCCTCTGGGTAGCCGGCGGATCGTCCGTCTGGGGAACCGGGGTGGACGACGACTCGACGGTCCCGTCCTGGATTGCGCGCCTTCTCGCGGAAGCGGGCGAGCCGGCGCAGGTCATCAATCTCGGCGAGAGCGGCTATGTCACCGGTCAATCCCTGGCCTTCGTGCAGGAGCGCCTGCGGCACGCGGAGTCGCCCGATCTCGTGCTGTTCCTCGAGGGGGCGAATGACGTGTTCGCCGCCCTGCAGGCGGGGCGTGCCGGTGTTCCCCAGAACGAGGGAAATCGGACGCTGGACTTCCGGACGACCGACGGGGTAGAAAAATGGATCATGGCCTTCCCTCGGGCCCTGGAAGGTATCCGCGGCTTCGTGGCCCCGGTGGTCGATCCGGACAGCCTTGACCTCGATGCGCTCGCGGCCGACGTGGTCAGCGTCTACCTCGAGAATCGGCGGCAGGCTCGCGCGGTCCTGGCGGTTCATGGCAGCGATACGCTTCACGCCTGGCAGCCGACGATATTCGGCCGGTTCGAGCCCAGCGCTTTCGAGCAGCAGGTCCTGGGCGCGAGCCTGCAGCACCACCGGGACCTGCAACAGCGAGCCGACGCGCGAATCTCGGTCAGCCCGGCGGACGACCACCAGCTCGTCCTGACCAATGTCTTCGATAGGGTCCGCGAGACGGTTTTCATGGACCCTTTGCACCTGGGTCCCGGTGGCAACCGGACGATCGCGGCCGCGGTGGTGCCGTCGCTCCTCGAGTGGCGTGCCCTGCAGGTGGGGGATGGGTCCCTGGCGGAGCCGGCGACGGAGTAGCGATGTGCTTTGTCAGGTCGACCAAGCATTGCAACGCGTATCCGGCGCTGCTAGACTTGCGCGTTCTTTGCGGCTGGAAACCCGTTGGTTTCGCCGCGATCTCGACTAAGCACAGGATTTGAGAGGGTTCGCATGGCCAGGGTATGCCAAGTGACCGGCAAGCGTCCGGCCGTGGGAAACAACGTTTCTCACGCAAACAACAAGACCCGTCGGCGCTTCCTGCCGAATCTCCACCAGCATCGCTTCTGGGTGGAGAGCGAGAACCGCTGGGTGAAGCTGCGGGTGTCCTCGAAGGGCATGCGTATCATCGACAAGAAAGGCATCGACGTGGTTCTCGCAGACATGCGTGCCCGCGGCGAGAAGGTCTGAGGAGGTCTGAGCCATGCGTGACAAGATCAGACTCGTTTCCAGCGCCGGCACCGGTTATTTCTACACGACCGACAAGAACAAGAAGAACACGCCGGATAAGCTCGAATTCAAGAAGTACGACCCGGTCGTGCGCAAGCACGTGATCTTCAAGGAAGCGAAGATCAAGTAATCCGAGCGTCAACCCGTTTCGAAAAGCCCGCCTCGCGCGGGCTTTTTTCGTTGCTGCGCCGCAAAGCCAACCCGAATGCTGCATCAGTTTC
>JBCCZC010000403.1:0-5358 GCA_039188505.1 Pseudomonadota bacterium
CCACGCCATGGGCGGCATGGCGGCGCAGATCCCGGTCAAGAACGATCCGGAAGCCAACGCCGCAGCCCTCGAGAAGGTGCGCGTGGACAAGGAGCGCGAGGCCTCCAACGGTCATGACGGGACCTGGGTCGCGCACCCGGCGCTGATCCCGCTGGCGATGGAGATCTTCGACAGTCACATGCCGAACGCCAACCAGGTGGACCGACTGCGTGAGGACGTGGAGATCACCCGCGACGACCTCATTGCCGTGCCCGACGGCACGATCACGGAGGCCGGTGTCCGAGGCAACCTGCGCGTGGCCATCGAGTACCTCGCGGCGTGGATCGGCGGCAACGGCTGCGTGCCCATCGACAACCTGATGGAGGATGCCGCGACCGCGGAGATCGCCCGGGCGCAGGTCTGGCAGTGGGTGCGATACCCGGCCGGCCGGCTCGACGACGGCCGCGACATCTCCTTCGAGCTGGCCCTCGGCTGGCTCGACGAGGAGGCGCGCCAGCTGCGCACCGAACTCGGCGACGGGGCCTGGAATAGCGGCAACTACGCCACGGCTACTCGACTTTTTCGGACGCTCATCGAGAAGGACGACTTCGTGAGCTTCCTGACGCTGCCTGCCTACGAATTGCTGGATTGAGGAGACACCGACGATGAAGACAGCTGAACAGCTCACCCAGGAGTGGCAAACCGATCCCCGCTGGCAGGGCGTCGAGCGCGCCTACGACGCCGACGAGGTCGTGCGCCTGCGCGGGACGGTGCCCGTCGACTACACGCTGGCGCGCCTCGGCGCCGAGAAGCTCTGGGGGTACCTTGACAGTGAGGCGTGGGTCAACGCCCTCGGCGCCCTGACCGGCAACCAGGCCATGCAGCAGGTCAAGGCCGGGCTCAAGGCCATCTACCTGTCCGGTTGGCAGGTCGCGGCCGACGCAAACAGCGCGGGCGAGATGTATCCCGACCAGTCCCTTTACCCGGTGGACTCGGTCCCGAATGTCGTGGCCAAGATCAATCGCACGCTCCTGCGCGCGGACCAGATCCACCATGCCGAAGGCGACGATGCCGTCGACTGGCTCCAGCCGATCGTCGCGGACGCCGAGGCTGGCTTCGGCGGTGTGCTCAATGCCTTCGAGCTCATGAAGCACATGATCGAGGCGGGCGCTGCCGGCGTGCACTTCGAGGATCAGCTCGCGTCCGCCAAGAAGTGCGGGCACCTCGGCGGCAAGGTCCTGGTGCCGACCCAGGAAGCACAGCAGAAGTTGATCGCAGCCAGGCTCGCCGCCGACGTCATGGGTACGCGCACGCTGGTCGTCGCGCGGACCGACGCGATGGCGGCCGACCTGCTCACCTCGGACATCGATGATCGCGACAAGGCGTTCACCACGGGCGAGCGGACGGTCGAGGGTTTCTATCGCGTCAAGCCAGGTATCGACCAGGCGATCGCGCGTGGCCTGGCCTACGCGCCGTATGCCGATCTGATCTGGTGCGAAACCTCCACGCCGAGCCTCGAGCAGGCGAAGCAGTTTGCCGAGGCCATCCAGGCCGAGTTTCCGGGCCAGCGCCTGGCCTACAACTGTTCGCCGTCCTTCAACTGGAAGAAAAACCTCGACGACGTCACGATCGCGAAGTTCCAGCGCGAGCTGGCGGCGATGGGCTACAAGTTCCAGTTCATCACGCTGGCTGGCTTCCACGCCCTGAACTACTCGATGTTCGAGCTGGCCAAGGGCTACAAGCAGTCTCAGATGAGCGCCTACGTCGAGCTGCAGGAGGCCGAATTCGCGGCCGAGCCGCGCGGTTACACGGCGACGCGCCACCAGCGGGAGGTCGGGACGGGCTACTTCGACCAGGTGACCCAGACGGTTGCCGGTGGGGTTTCGTCGATCACGGCACTGACCGGCTCGACGGAAGCCGAGCAGTTCAACGAGGAAGGTGAAGCCGCCTGATTACTGGGCCGCGAGTGGGGTTCCGCTCGCGGCCGATCCTGCCGGCGCCCGGCGTCAGGCGGGCTGCTGGGACGGGCCGTCCTGCTGCGCCACGCTCAGGCGCAGGCGCTCCACGGTCCGGGTGGGCACCTCGATCAGGCTGGCGACGCGCTTGACCAGGCGCTCTTCCAGATCGTGCAGCTCCCCGTCGGCGAAAGCCACGTGCCACAGATCCCCGATGAGCCGTTCCTTCTGCGGTCGGGTCGAGTATTCCTTGATCAGGCTGGTGTAGATATTGAGCGACACCGCGCATTCGGACTCCGCCTCGGCATCGTCGACGAGCTGGCGGGTCTCCTCGGCGCTGAGGTTGAAGGCGCGCTGGATCGAGCGGGCGATCGACGCGCGCTCGCGGTAGTGAATCTTGAAGTCGGCACGACACATTTCGAGCAGAAGCGCGCCCGTGGCGAGGCGTAGCTGATGCTCCACCTCGGCCGGCACACTCGCGTTCGGCTCGAGCGCAGCCTGAATCCTTTCCCACATGCCCATCCGGACTATGCTAGCAGATGGCCCGGAGGCCTCGAAGTGACCGGGTTGCAGGACGTGCGCGTCTGCCGCGCCGCTTCAACGGCGCGACAGCGAGCCCAGGATCCCCCGGACGAGCTTGTTCCCGAGCTGGGTCGCAACCGAGCGCGCGGCGGATTTCAGCGCCGCTTCCCAGACGCTCTGACGGTTCGAGCTGCGTTTCTTCGGCTTCTCTTCGGCGTCGGCCTTCGCGGCTTCGGCGGCCCGCACCTCGGCGCGCTTGGCCAGCATTTCCTCGGCCGATTCCCGGTCGACCGCCTCGTCATAACGGCCGCCGATGGGGCTTGCGGCGCGCACGCGCTTCCGTTCCGCGTCGGTGATGGGGCCCATGCGAGAGCGGGGCGGGGCGACCAGGACGTGATCGGCCATCGTCGGTACGCCCTTGTCCGCGAGCGTCGAGACGATGGCTTCACCCACGCCGACCTCGGTAAGCGCCCGCTCGATGTCGAGGTTCGGATTGGGGACAAAATTCTCGGCGACGGCCTTGATCGTGCGCCGGTCCTTCGGCGTGTACGCGCGCAGCGCGTGCTGGACGCGGTTGCCGAGCTGGCCGAGCACGTCCTCGGGGACGTCCGACGGGTTCTGGGTGCAGAAGTAGACGCCGACCCCCTTCGATCGGATCAGGCGAACGACCTGTTCGACCTTCTCCAGCAGGGGTTTCGGCGCATCGTCGAAGAGCAGGTGGGCCTCATCGAAGAAGAACACGAGCTTCGGTTTGTCGAGATCGCCAACCTCGGGTAGCTCTTCGAAGAGCTCCGACAGCAGCCAGAGCAGGAACGTCGAGTAGAGCTTCGGATTGTGGATCAGATCGCGTGCGTCCAGGACGTTCACGATGCCACGGCCGGAGAAGTCGATCCGCATGAAGTCGGCGAGGTCGAGCGCCGGCTCGCCGAAGAGGCTCTCGGCGCCGGCATTCTCGAGCACCAGCAGTCGACGCTGGATCGCGCCGATGGACGCAGCCGTCACGCGGCCGTACTCCCTTGATATCTCTCGATGGTTCTCGGCAACGAAATTCAGCAGCGCCCGAAGATCGTCCAGCTCGAGCAGCAGCAGCCCCTCGTCGTCCGCCACGGTGAAGGCGACGTTGAGCACGCCCTCCTGCGTGTCGTTGAGCTGGAGCAGGCGCGAGAGGAGCAGCGGGCCAAGCTCGGACACGGTGGTCCTGATCGGGTGGCCGTTCTTGCCGAAGAGGTCCCAGAAAACGCAGGGGAAGCCTTCCTGTTCATAGTCCGTGAGCTCAAGCTTCGTCACCCGCTTGTCGATGCCGCCGGACGGCTTGCCGGGCTGGCTCAGGCCGGAGAGATCGCCCTTCACGTCGGCGAGGAACACGGGCACCCCCTGGCGTGAGAACTGTTCGGTCAGCACCTGGAGGGTGACGGTCTTTCCGGTGCCCGTCGCGCCGGCAATGAGCCCGTGCCGGTTCGCGTAGCGTCCGAGGATCCTCGCCGGCTGCTCGCCCGCGCCGAAATAGAACTCGATAGCTTCATTCGTCACGGCCCGCTCCTGTCCTGACCCCATGGAAGGGCGCAACTTTAGTGTAGTGCCTCGAGGATTCCTATACGGCCAGGGCGAGACGCAAGGCGGCTGGCAGAGCAGGTCATGCCGGAAAGGGTGGTTCGCCTGCCCAGGTGATCCGATGCTGCCAGGCGACCGGCGGCGCACGGGCTTCGGGAGCGAGCACGCGGCCCCGCGCCGGCCTCGTGCTCTTTGCCCGTATCGTCAAACGGGTCGCAAACCGCGCGCGTCCGAGCGCGGGAGGCTGGTTGGCCTGGAGCCGCGTGCTCGCTCTGACCGCATGGGTGTCCCCGAGATAGGTCACTCACAAAGGCCACGGGTGCCGCATGGCGGCCCGGAATGCTAGACTCCGCGGTCCTCTTTGCTGGTGCGCCTCAGCCATGTTCGACACCCTCAGCGATCGTCTCTCCGGTACTCTGCAGCGCCTCCGTGGCCAGGCGCGGATCACCGAAGACAACATCAAGGACGCGCTGCGCGACGTACGGATCGCGCTGCTCGAGGCCGACGTGGCCCTGCCGGTGGTGCAGGATTTCGTCGCCCGGGTCCGGCAAAAGGCGCTCGGCACCGACGTCCTCACCGGGCTCACCAGCGGCCAGGCGTTCATCCGCGTTGTTCACGAGGAACTCGTTCGGGTCCTCGGTGAGGCGACATCCGGCCTGGACCTCAAGGCATCACCCCCGGTTGTGGTCCTTATGGCGGGACTCCAGGGCGCAGGCAAGACCACCACCATCGGCAAGCTCGCGCACCTGCTGAAGAGCCGCGAGAACAAGCGGGTGATGGTCGTCAGCGCCGACGTGCACCGGCCGGCCGCCATCGCGCAGCTCGAGACCCTGGCCGGGCAGGCGGATGTCGACTTCCACGCGTCGTCGGCAGACGAGAAGCCGGTCGCCATCGTGCGCGGCGCGGTGGAGGCTGCGAAGAAGGCCTTCATGGACGTGCTGCTGGTCGATACGGCGGGTCGCCTGGCCATCGACGACGAGATGATGGCCGAGATCCGCGAGGTCCACGCGGCGATCAATCCGAACGAGACGCTCTTCGTCGTCGACGCGATGACCGGTCAGGATGCCGCCAATACGGCCAAGGCTTTCTCGGAGGCGCTCGCTCTCACGGGCGTTGTCCTGACCAAGGCGGACGGTGACGCCCGCGGCGGTGCGGCGCTGTCGGTCAAGTCGATCACCGGCAAGCCGATCAAGTACATCGGCGTCAGCGAGAAGATCGACGGGATCGAGCCGTTTCACCCGGACCGGATCGCTCAGCGCATCCTGGGCATGGGCGACGTGCTCACGCTCGTCGAGGAAGTCGAGCGCAAGGTCTACAAGAAGAAGGCCGAGAAACTTGCCCGCAAGGTGTC
>JBCCZC010000404.1:0-5339 GCA_039188505.1 Pseudomonadota bacterium
AATGTGAAGGCGACGAAGATCGCAGTCAGGCCCATGGCAATGAGGGCGAGCGGCACGCTGTAGACGAAAAGCAGGACGACATAGAAGACGGAGCTCAACGAGCCGAGGATCGCCGAGACGCCCGCCCCGGCGAGCAGCCCGCGGATGCGGTTGATGCCCCCGGCTCGGTCGGCGAGGTCACCGGCCTCGTATTCGGCGAAGAAGCGAGACGGTAGATCCAGCAATCGATCCCAGACGGCGGCCTGGATGGAGTAGTCCATCTTGCCCTGGATCCTGAGCGTCGCGATCCGCTGGGTGATGGTGAAGACCACCGACACCAAGGCGGCGATCAGCAGGGCCGTGGCGAACTGCACCAGCAGCGATCGCTCGGCCTGGGGAATCGCCTGGTCGAACACCATGCCCGTGAACATCGGCGTCAGCGCGCCCAGGGCGCCGAGCGCCACGCCCATGCACAGGAGCATGAGAATGTCGGGACGCAGGCCCCGGGCGCCGAACTTGAGCAGGCCACCGGCAGTCATCGGACCGTCGGGAAAGGGGCGGTAGAACACAGCGCCGAACACCGCGAGCCGGTCGTTGAATTTCTCGTCGACTTCGCCGCGTTCGCCCGTGGCGGGAATGACGTACTCGTAGCTCGTCGGCGACGTCGGGAGCAGCGCGACGGCGTCGTCGTTGTCCATCTGCGACACGATCGGCCCCTGATCGAAATGGTACCAGTCACCCTGGAGCGCGACCGGTCGCGTGCGGAAGCGCGAGGCCTTCGCCACGAGCTGGATTCGCTCCTCGACCGCCGGCGTGTCGACGATGGCGTCGGGGACCGTGACCTCGATGCCGCCGGACGCGCCGACGAGGCGGCAGGCCGCGCCGAACGGATGCTCGTCGTCGCCGATCCTGATATCGCGCTTGCGCCGGCCGGGCTGACTCATGACGGCGTAGATCTGCCCGTAGGCCTTCTCGCGCGCTTCTGCCGAGTGCGCGCCCTTGTCCGCCAGCCGGTTGTACTCGTCGACCGTCGCGAGCTTCTTGTTGATGAATTCGCAGGTGCAGAGGGTCTCGTGGAAGTATTCCAGCCCGGCCCAGAACTTGTCGTCGGGCAGCGCCTTGTAGGAGGTCTGCCCCTGGAGTTCGACTTCCTGCCGTGCCTGGGCCGACTCGACCCACGAATCGACGGTGATCGGGAACAGCACCGGCGGCACGGAGAGGTCGATGGCCTCCATTCCCACGTAGAGCAGATCAGCCTGCTCGCCCCCGACCCACAGCACGCCCGTGTTCGCTCGGGCCTTCTGTTCTGGCTCGAGGACGGTCGCTTCGTCATGGACCATATTGACGTCGACGCGTGGCTGCGGCACGGATCGGGTCAGGCTGAAGGACAGCTGCCGGACCCACTTGTCGATCGCGCCGGCAAGCCCGAGCGTCATGGCGGGATCCTGGGCGAGCGCCTGCAGCTTCTCGAGGTCCACCTTGTGCAGGCGGGTGCCGAGCTTGCCGACGGCCAGGAAGCCCGAACCCATGCCGTACATGTCGAGGTCCATGCCGAACATCAGCTCGCCCGGCTCGATCGAGGTGAAGTTGTCCCGCGTGCCGACGGGCTCACCGTCCTCGACGCCGACCGTGAACAGCTCGACGCGGCCGGTTTCCACCAGCCAGACCGATTGGGGGGCGTTGAGAAGGAAGGGGTTGCTGGCCGAGACGTCTTCCTGCTCGCCGTTCTCGCGGAACCACGCTGCAAGCGCAGCGCTGGCCATCATGAACTGGGTTGTCTTTCCGCTCATCGCCTACTCCTTGATCAGCTCGGCGTAGGGGCCGTCGGCTTCTTTCATCTCGTCGTGGGTGCCGCGCTGAACGATCTTGCCGCGCTCGAGGACGACGATCTCGTCGCAGTCCCGGATCGTGCTCAGGCGGTGGGCGACGATGATGCAGGTGATCCCTCGGCGCCGGAATGCGTCGTCGATCGCCACCTCGGTGGCGGGGTCGAGGGCGCTGGTCGCCTCGTCGAGGATCAGCATTGTGGGGTTACCGACGAGGGAGCGGGCGATCTCCAGGCGTTGGGCCTGGCCGCCGCTGAAGTTCGTGCCACCCTCGGCCACCATCGACTGGTAGGCACCGTCCCGGGTCTCGATGATCTCGGCGATCGCCGCGTCCTTGCAGGCCTCGGTGACGAAGATGTCCGGGACCGTCTTGTCCCACATCGTCAGGTTGTCCCGGATCGTGCCCTTGAACAGGAACACGTTCTGGTCGACCACGCCGAGCGAGTTGCTCAGCAGGCTGTGCGGCAGCTTGCGGCGGTCCATGCCGTCGAAGAGGATCTCACCTCCCCAGGGTTCGTAGAGGCCGGCGATCATCTTGGCGACCGTCGACTTGCCGGATCCCGAGCCGCCGACGAAGGCGACGCGCTGTCCTGGCTTGATGTGCACGTTCAGGTCGTCGATCAGCGGTGGCTCCAGCGGGCTGTAGCCGAAGCTGATGTTGTTCATATGGATCTCGCCGGAGAGCTTGACCTTGCCGCGCAGGCGCGGGTCGTCGACGCTTTCGCGGCTGTACTGGTCGTCCTGCGGGTAGTTGAGGACATCGTCGATCCGGTTCATGTCGGCTTCCAGCTCCTGGACCGCGCCGCCGAACTGCACCAGCGTATTGAGCGGGCGGGAGAAGCTGGCCATCAGGGTCTGGAACGCGACGAGCATGCCGACCGTGAGCTGGCCATCCATGACCTTCATGCCGCCCAGCAGCAGGATGACGGCCGTCGTGACCATGTTCACGAGCTGGGGCACTGCCGAGACGTAGCCGTTGATCTTGCCGAGATCCTGTTCGGACGTGAGCGCCTTCGCCTGATAGCCGGCCCAGCGCGCGAAGAAGTCGGTCTCCGAACCGGTCGCCTTGATCGTCTCGATCATCCGGAGGCCGCCCATCGCGGTACCGGTCTGCTTCCCTTCCTCCTGCGCGAGGCGCCGGCTGGCGTCGGTTCGGGCCCGCGCCACGGCGCGGACGGCGGCGATGTTGCCAAGCGCCAGCAGGATGCAGGTGACGGTCAGGACGACGTCGTAGACCAGCATGAGGATCGCGTAGAAAACCACGAGGATCGAATCGACCACCGTGGTGGCGAGGCGACCCGAGATCAGGTTTGCGACCTTGTCGTTCAAGGCCACGCGGGAGCCGATCTCCCCGGCGAAGCGCTGGGCGAAGTAGGAGACGGGGAGCCGTAGGATGTGGTTGAAGAACGTACTCGAGCCGCGGAGCGCGAGGCTCGTCTCCAGCCGCAGCAGGTAGTACTCCTGGAGCCACGTGAGCACGGCCCGCACCACTGCGGTCATGCCCATTCCTATCAGTAGTGGAACGATCAGGTCGGTTCGCTCGGACACCAGGTACTCATCGATGAAGACCCGGCTGAAGGTCGGCACGATGAGCCCGGGTATCACCAGGAAGAGCCCGGTGAGGATCACGAACAGCAGGGCCTTCTCGGAGCCCACGAGGCGGCGCAGGAGGGCGTCCCGGATGCTTGGTGGCTTGCCCTTGGCCTCGAATTCCTCGCCCTTCTCGAAGGTGAGGACGATCCCGGAGAACGAGGTGTCGAGCTCGTCCATGCTGATGACGCGCGGGCCCTGGGCCGGGTCGTTCAGGTAGGCCTTGCCGTTCTTGAACCCTTCCAGCACGAGGAAGTGGTTGAAGTTCCAGAAGAGGATGACCGGGTAGTCGTAGTCGAAGAGCGCCTCGAGGCCCTGCTTGAAGCCCTTGGCCTTGAGGCCATAGCGCCGCGCTGCCTTGAGGACGTTGCTCGCCTTGCTGCCGTCGCGGGAGACGCCGCACTCGACGCGCAGCTCCTCCAGCGGCACGTAGCGTCCGAAGTAGCCGAGCACGATGGAAAGCGCCGCGGCGCCACACTCCACCGCCTCCATCTGCAGCACCGTCGGCGTCTTGACGCGACGGTTATGCGGCGGGACTGGTACCGCCTCTTCCTGTTCGGTGGCGTTGCTCATGACGGATCCGTACCGACGCTCTGGGCTCGCGCCGCCCGGCTGGCCGTCGCCGAATCACCGCGGAAAATCGGCAGCACGTATTCGACCGGACGCTTCGTCTCGGTAATGACGTCGACGGTGCACAGGGTGCCGCTGAAGATCTCGGTCGGCGGTCCGCCGGAGGAGGACCATTCGAAGCCGCTGACCGTGGACGGGTCGGGCAGCAATCGGGCGATCACTTCGATCGGTGCGCCTTCACCCGACAGATCTTCGGCGAGCTGGTCGTTGCGAAGCACCCGCCGGAGCCCCTGTGGCGTGACCGGGAAATCGGACACCGATCGCACCTCACCGAGCATGAAACCGTATTCCTCGGACTTGACCGTGGACGGTGAAATTCGAACCACCATGCCTTCCTTGATGCTCTTGCCCTTGAAGGCGGAGACGAAGAACACGGCCTCGATGTCCGTTTCGCTGGCCTCCAGCGTCAGAATCGGCAGGCCAGCGCTCACCAGGTCGCCAGGGTTGGTGGTGATCTCCAGCACGCGACCGCTGTAGGGAGAGGTGATCATGGACGTCGAGGCGATCTGGTTGTCCAGCTCCTCGAGGTCTGCCTCGAGCTGATCGATCCGGTTCAGGCGGCCCTCGAGCTGCTGGCGATAGTTGCGCTGGAGCGTCAGGCGCTCGGAATCGATCTGCGCGATCCGGACCTGGGCCCGCGACAGCGCCTGGCGTGCGCCGGCCAGCTGATTCTCCGTTCCCAGCAGCGTCCCTGTCGTCATTAAGCCTTGTTCGACCATGCGCTTCTGCACCTCGACGGTCTGCTCGAGGGCTTCGATCTGGCGGCGATAGTCGGCGAAGGAGTCGGTGACGCTCTGGGCTTCCTGGGCGATCGCCTCCTCGGACTGAATGAGGTTGGTCTGCTCGGCGAGGGCCCGCTCGGCGTTCTGTTCGCGCAGGCGCTCGAGCTGCTCGCGCGTGTTGTCGGCGCGCAGGCGGAGCTGTGGCTGCGCCAGCTGGGCTACGATGTCGCCCGCCTGGATCTGCTGCCCGACCCGGGCGTTGATCGACATGACCCTGCCCGTGGTCCCGGAACTGACCGCCTGCACCGATTCGCCGCGAAGCAGGATGCCCATCCCGTCCACCTTGATGTTGATGCGACCGACGAAGCCCCAGATGATCGCCGCGACGAGCACGACGCCGAGTCCGCCCAGGGCCAGCCAGCCCCGCGGTTCGGTGACCTGCATCAGCGTGTCGAGCTGTTCCGGCGACGCGAGCTTTGCCAGGGCCTTTTTGCGGAAGAGCTGTTTTTCACCGGCCATGTCCGTACCTCATGGTGAGTGCATGCTGTGATTCCTGATCGCCTGCGGCGCCAGGAGTGGGGCGCGGAGC
Organism: Pseudomonadota bacterium; assembly: GCA_039188505.1. Lineage (GTDB taxonomy): Bacteria > Pseudomonadota > Gammaproteobacteria > Xanthomonadales > SZUA-38 > JBCCZC01. The sequence continues at coordinate 5,337 of JBCCZC010000404.1, forward strand.
GTC
>JBCCZC010000405.1:0-5331 GCA_039188505.1 Pseudomonadota bacterium
CCGACACCCTGATGTTCGTCGAGGGCGGCCTGATCTTCATGCGCTACACGCTGACGGGCACGAGCGACTATGCGCTCGACACGATCTACGGCGTCAACATGGAGACGGGCGATCTCATCGCGATCGGAGTTCATGCTGCGCTCGGTGAGATCGCCCGTCTCCATGTTGACGCCGTAGATCGTGTCGAGCGCATAGTCGCTCGTGCCCGTCAGCGTGTAGCGCATGAAGATCAGGCCGCCCTCGACGAACATCAGGGTGTCGGGGAGCAGGTCATCCGCGTTGCTGGCGGTACCGCCCACGTCGATGATCGCCGAAGCGTTGGTGATGGTGTTGCCGTCGCTGTCGAAGCCATCCACGCCGGTGACGTAGCTCTGGCCCGTGATCGCGGCGTCCACCGACTCGCCGTCGGTGCGCCACACAAGGATCTTCTGCGAGTCGCCACCCATCAGGCCGGTGGCGCACCAGAGACCGTCCGCCGAGACGGCGACCGAGCTGGCGGTGCCGCCGAAGCTGCCGGTGTACCAACCGAACCCGGACTGCGATCCGGCACTGATACGGTTCTCCATGAACACGCCGAGACCCTGGTTGTGAGCCTCCGCCTGCGGGTACTGCTCATCGGTGTCGTCGTAGTAGTGGAAGGCCGATCCGCCGAACGACGGAGTGCCACTCCGCAGCGTCGTGAAGTCCGAATCGCTGCTCGCACCAATGACGAACTCACCGCCGAACGTCGCGCCGTCCGCGTCCCCCTCCGTGTTGGAGAAGACGCCGGGCACGAACCAGCGGCCGGTCTGCGGGTTCAGGATGAAGATGCCGCGGCTGCCGCTCTCGTCATAGACCTGATAGCGGGTGAAATGGTTCGCGGTGCCGGGGCTTCCGTCACGGTACTGCTTGATCCGGGTTTCACCCCAGAGGAAGACGCGCGTCTGGCTGGCATCCGGGATCTGAATCCACGTCAGCTCCTGCTGCGTGTCGGTCCAGGCGAAGTTGCCGATGGTGCCCCAGAAACCCTCGCTGCCCGCCTCGGCCGGCCAGTAGCCGCCGACCGACGGGATGTTCTTGTTCGCCTTCGCGCCCGTGTCGCCGTTCGGAATGGCGACCGGAAGGATGTCGAACTGCGTCGGAAGGTTGGTGTCCATGACCGGGTCGGAACCCGACTGGGCGGAGAACACGGTGCTGGCGATGAACATCGGCACCATCGTGCCCGTGTCCTTCTGATCGTCACCCTCCAGCAGGCCCCCGGGCTCGCCACCATCCGACGCCGCCGCGCCGCGGAGGTAGACCGCCGAGTCCGGCGACACGCTCAGCGTGCGGAAGTTGTCGACCGAGCGGAAGTTGCCGGTCGACGGCGCGGTGATGTCACCGAGGTAGAAGTCGGTCTGAATGAAACGAACCGGGTGGAAACCACGGTCGGTCGTCACGCCGGTCACCGAGCCGTTGTTCTGCGCGAACTCGGACTCGACGATGATCAGGTTGTTGGGCAGGCCGGGCGCGTTCGGATCCGGAGTGGTGAACGAGTCGTCCTGCGAGTAGCTCGCTTCCCAGCGATAGTTGCGAAGCGGCGCGGCCGGGTAACCGGTCTCGAAGTCCCTCGGCTGCTGGAAGAGCCACGGCACGCCACCGCTGCCGGTGACGCGAAGGGCGGGCCCCTGCGCCGGATACGCGGTGCCGTCCCGACCGTCGGGCAGGTTGGCCTGCGTCATGCTCTGGGTGCTGGGGAGGGCGACCTGGATCTTGAAGGTCTTGTGGATACCGGTCTCGCCGGTCTCCGGGTGACGACCGTTCCACTCGTTGTTGCGGCCCTGGTCGTCGGTCGTGCCGGTCGGCACGAAGGCGTTGCCTTCCGGATCCTGGGTCGGGTTCATGACCTCGGCGAAGACGCGGACGCTCAGGTCGACGGTGCCGCTCATGCGCGGGGCGCCGAAGAAGCCGCCGTTCTCGCGGTCGAGGTTGATGCCGAAGTCGTCGAAGACGTTCTGGCCCGGGGTGATCTGGGCGTCATCGACACCGTCCACCCATGCGAGCTCGAACTGGAGCGGCGGCACGCCACCGCTGGCGTTCACGAAGACGAGGTAGTCCACGCCCGCGGTGCCGCCGTCGATCATGACCGAGTCGATCACGATGTCCGGGATGCGCACGCGCATGACGTAGGCGCGACGCGCGATGACGTCGTCGACCTTCGTCGGCGTGCCCTGCGTGTCGATCGCCTCGACGATCACGTTGTACTTGAGCGGGGTGATGTCCACGCCCGGATCGAACGCGCCGAGGAAGAACGCGTTGGTGTACTGCTCCGCCGAGAAGGGGTACTTGCGACGCTCGAGGCCGGCAGGCGGCACGACGAGGTCGGAAGTGGGCTCATAGACGTTGCTGTAGTAGTCGGAGAACAGGATCGGCTGCTGGGTGCCGAGCGTGTTGTCGCCGATGCCGATGCCATCGCTGTCGAGGAAGTCGCGACGCGAGTTCTTCGGCGGGCCACCCTGGGTCTCGGTGCGCTGGAACCAGTCGCCGTCGAGCGGGTCGATGCGACCGACCTCGCCGCGCGGGGACTGGAAGCCACCGATCTGAACCTTGGTGTTGCCGGCCTGCAGGCCGAACATGCCGCCGTCCGAGAAGTCGACCAGGAACTTGTCGCCGGAGCCGGCGGTCTCGTCCGTGTCGTCTTCGAGGATCGGCTGGCCCGTGCCGGGATCACGCGGCATGAGCGCGTCGAAGACCGACAGCTCGAGCTCGCGCGGCAGGTAGACGTTCAGGATGTTGTTGCCCGAGCCGCCCGCCGTGTTGAACGCGAACGAGAAGAACGCATTCGGGTTGGCCGGGTTCACGAAGTCGATCACGTCCGGGAACGGCGGCAGGCTCGGATCATTCGACGTGCCCTGCGGGTTCAGGATGTTGATCCGACCCTCGGACACGATGATCTGGAAGCTCTGCTCCGCGGCGAGCGCGGGCGCCGTCGGGTCCTGCGGCGTCGTCGCCAGCTCACCCGTCGAGATCGCCTTGATCATGAAGTTGTAGGGAATCGTCGGACGCGAAATGCGCGGGAAACCGATCAGACGCGCGTTGCCCGTAAGGGCGCCGTCGTCATCCGGGAATCCATCGCCATTGTTGTCCTCGCGGTCCGGCACCAGGCTCACGCCCGGGGGCAGTTCGCCGTCACGAATCTCGAAGCGATCCGGCAGCGCCGCACCGCTCGTCGTCGTGAAGGTGATGACCGCGTTGTAGAGCGTGCCCGCTCCACCGTCCGGCACCGCCTGCGTCTGGAACTGGATACCGGCGACGGTCTGATTCGAACCGCCACCGCTGCCAGTGCATGCAGTCAGTAGCCCGACGGATACGAGTGCGACCCACGTGATCGCACGCCACCCAGTCTTTTGCATCGGGTTCCTCCAGAAACTCTCTCGTTTACGGATGCGTTCCCAGCGCATCCAGGATCAACCACGCCGCTCCCTCCGTTTGTTTGAGCCCAACCGGGAGGGATTGGCAGTCCTCAGATTGTGAGGGGAGGAAGCCCCGATTTCCAGACGGAATCGAAGCGTCGTTCGGAAAAAATTGGGGTCCTGCGCCGAGTCGACGTAAAGGTCTTTACGACAGGGACTTACGACGACAGCTCCGGCCGGCGCCCGGAAATGGGGCGTCGTAAGACATTCTGGGGCAGAGACTTACGTCAGACACCCGCGTGGACGCCAGACGTCTCGAACTCGGCCAGCTCGACGTCGATCGGAAGGTCCTCTTCGGCCCCCACCCGCCAGACCAGGTCCTCTTCCCAGGCGGCCGCGCTGGGGAAGATCTGGCGCCCGCGGAAGCGGTCGACGATCAGCAGCAGGCCGAAGATCCCGAAGGCCAGGACCCGGTAGGAGACCGGCGTGCCCGGGAGCTGGTAGTCCGCCATGCCGGGTCCGCTGAGGTGCGTCAGGTAGCCCAGCATCGTCAACGACGGCAGCGCCAGCCAGGCGATTCCGAAGACCCGCACGGCGAGAATCGGGAGCAGCCAGATCGTCATCGACGGGTGCAAAACCGGCGCCAGCAGCAGCATCGCCGCCACGGCCACGAAAAGATCCGTGAGGCCGGGAAGACTGCGGGCCTGCACGCGATCGGGCACCCGAATGGCAAGGTAGGTCACGATCCCGAGCAGCAGAACGAGGCAGAGGACCTTCGCCACCAGCGGAACCAGGCTCTGTCCGGGCGCCACGATCTCCACCCCGGCGACGGAGAGCGTGTAGTCCGCGCTCAGCTCGAGCGGGCCCAGGGCGCCCCGCACCAGATTCTCGACCAGCGAGTTGAACTCGAAGTGCCGCCACTGGTGCAGCGTGCCCTGCGCCATGTGCGCGGGGTTGGTGTCCGGTGCCAGGACGAAGGGCAGGAACGTCGAGGCGGCGACGACCAGCATGAGGATGGTCGCCATCACCCCGGCGCGCCGGACGAGGATCGGCGCGAGGATCACGAACGCGGGCCGCAGCATGACAACCGCGGCGGCGCCGATGCCGGCGAGCATGCGCCGTCCGGAGACCAGCGCGAGCACGAGCAGCGCGAGCCCCGGCAGCACGAACGGATCGACGCCCAGCGTGCCGTAGCCTTCGATGAGCAGCACCGGTGACCAGGCGTAGACGATGATCCACGCCAGCGGGAACTCCAGGCTGCGCAGCGCCAGGAGCAGCAGGAACGCCGCCAGCGCGTCGGCGCACAGGACGAAGAACACGTAGCCGCGCGTGTTCTGCGGTTTGAAACGATCGGCGGCCGCTCCCATCGTGAGCGCGGCCGGCGTCGCGGTGGTTCGCAGGTCGGGGCGCGCGACGTCGGTCGGGCGCGGACCGTCGGTGCTCGCGGTCATCTCGGCGCGCACCATCGCGATCCGCCGCTTCTCCTCCTCGCTCCGGAGGAAGTCCTCGGCGCTGCCGTCGAGCAGCTCCTGCGGCCGGTAGGCGTATGGGTTGACGCCCCGGTTGATCAGCCGCGCGTCGTAGCGCAGCCGCGCGTGGTCACCTTCCAGCAGCGGACCGGGCGACCCGAAGATCATCACCAGCCGCGCCAGACCGCCTATGAACAGAATGAAGAAGACGCGCGGCGGATCGCGGTGCGCGGCGATGCACGCCACGATATAGAGCGTGGACATCACCATCGTCGCGACGACGAAGAGCAGCACCATGTCGCCGCCGGGCTGCCCGTCCACGCCGTAGTTCAGCCGGTCGGCAAACCAGACCACTCCCCCGGCAAATACGAGGAAGACGACTCCGGTCAGTCCGATCAGAAAACGGCCGAGCACGGGAGTCTTTCGACTTGGAGCGGGCCGGGACTTAAGGGCGGGAGTCGGAGCGTTAGGGCAGTGTTGGGCGATGGGGC
>JBCCZC010000406.1:0-5293 GCA_039188505.1 Pseudomonadota bacterium
CGACGCCCTGTGCTGCCAGTTCCCTGGCCAGAATGATCCCTGCGGGGCCGCCCCCTACGACACAAACGGATGTGGTCAGCTCAGGTGTTGGCAGCAAGGCCGACCGGACGACCCTGGTCATCGCTCACCGCCTCTCGACCATCGAAGACGCGGACATGGTCATCGTGCTCGAGCAGGGGAAGCTCATCGAGCAGGGCACGCACGACGAGCTAATCAAGATCGACGGGGCGTACGCGACCCTTCACCGGATGCAGTTCTCGGAGGGATAGCGGGTTCGGCTGGGTAGGTCGTTGGACTCCGACGTTTCAGCGGGGTCCGATCATGCCGATTCGACCCCTCACTCCTCACCCTCCTCCGGCTTGGGTCGATGGTAGTAACCGAAGTCGATGCCCTCCGGCTGGATATCGAAGCGCTGGTAGGTCCACTGGTACTGCTCGGGCTTCTGTCGGACCAGGCGTTCGATGGTCGCGTTCATGGCCGTCAGCGAGGTGAGTTCGTCGTCGCTGCCGACGCCCGGTTCAGGTTCGGTGATGTGCAGACGGAAGCCGCGGCCCAGCGGGAGCCGCTCCATGAATCCGAACAGGATGATGGGATCGTGTTTCGTGGCCAGTTTCGCGAAGAGCCGCATCGTGTAGGCCGGGTGGCCGAAGAACGGGGCGAAGGCGCCGTTGCCCGGCCGCGGCTTGTGATCGGGCAGGATCCCGATGGCGTCGCCTGCCTTCATGTGGCGCAGTAGCACACGCACGCCCTGCGCGCCGGCGGCGACCATGCGTGCGCCGTAGCGCTCCCGGCAATCCGTGATCAATGCGTCGGCGCAGCGGTCGCTGCGCGGCCGGTACAGGATCGCGGTCGTCAGGCAGTCGCTCATGTACCCCGACAGGAGTTCCCACGCGCCGAGATGCGAGGCGCCGAACAGGATCGGTCGGTCCGATGCGATCGCCGCGGCCAGCATTTCCTCGCCAACGACCGCTTGCACCTTCCCGAGCGATTGCGCCGGGGGTCGGCCCCAGATGAAGCCGAGCTCCGTGATGCTTTTGACCGTTTCCTGCAGGGACCGAAACAGCAGTTTCTGCCGCGCCCACCAGCCGAGCTCCGGAAAGCACTGCCGGAGGTTCACGTCCGCATTCCGGCGCGGGGCCATCGGCGTGAAGTAGATCAGCGTTCCGACGAGCGATCCGAGCGCGTGGTTGAGCGGCAGCGGCAGCCGACTCAGCCAGGTGAGCACCCGCCGCGCGATGCGCCCGTTGCGCGTCTCCGGCGGTCGGAGCGGCGGCAGCGGACCTGCGACTCGCGCCTTGGCGCCGCCGTCCTGTAGGTCGACCTGGGACATGGGCCGATTATCCCACAGCTTCCCTCGCCTGCCTCAGTCGACGAGGTCCCACGGCGGTTGTCCGGCGTAGCGGTCGATCAGGCCATTGATGAACGTCGTGACCTTGCTCGCGACCTCGCGGTGGAAGGGGTAGATCGCCTGCAGGACGCGTCCGGATAGCGGATGATCGACGAGGATCGTCCGAAGGCGTCCCTGCTGCAGGTCTGGACCGACAATGAAGGTGGGTAGCGCCACGATGCCGGCGCCGGCCAGCGCAGCCTCATGCAGGATGGTCGCGTTGTTGGTGCAGATTCGCCCCGTCGGCACTACTTCCTGGCCGCCCAGGATCCAGCGTCGCCCGGTCCGGAAATGCCCGAAGTGAAGGCAGGCGTGCTGCTCCAGATCGGCCGGGGTGACAGGTTCCCCGTGCTCGGCGAGGTAGGCCGGCGACGCGCAGAGCACGATCCGGATCGGGCAGATGTCCTTGACCACCAGATTCCCGGATTCCGCGGGCTCGGAGATCCGGATCGTGAGGTCGTACTCCTCCTCGAGGAGATCGATGAACCGGTCGCTCAGGTCGAGCTGGACCTTGACCTGCGGATGCTGGGCCACGTATTCGCACACGTACGGCCCGAGGTGGAGCTCACCGAAGGGCAGCGGTGCGTTCACGCGGAGCCGGCCGCTGGGGACCTGCCGGCCGATGGATACCTCCGCCTCCGCGGACGCGACGTTCTCGAGAATGTCGAGCGCTCGCTGGTAGAACACCCGGCCGGCATCGGTCGGCGTCACCTTGCGCGTCGACCGCAGCAGTAGCGGCACACCGAGCTGGGACTCGAGGTCGACGACGTACTTGTTGACCGTGGCCCGAGTGGTGTCGAGGTGGCGGGCTGCCGCGGCGAACCCACCCTGCTCGACGACGCGGCAGAAGAACCGCATGGCGGTGAGCTTGTCCATGGACGACCTCTTTTGTATCCGATTTGATGACAATGAGGATCCATTTTGCCATGTTCAGTTGACGTTCGCGCCGCGGCATCCTGTGCCTCAACGAATCACCACTCCCACAGGAGAACGACATGATCAAGCGAGCAGCCAACGACCGCGGAACCGCCGATTTCGGCTGGCTGAAGAGCCGCCACACCTTTTCCTTCGGCCATTACTACGACCCCAAGCAAATGGGCTTCGGCGTGCTCCGCGTCATCAACGAGGACCGGGTCGTGCCCGGCGCCGGCTTCGATACGCATGGTCACCGCGACATGGAGATCATTTCCTACGTGCTCGACGGCGCGCTGGAGCACAAGGACAGCCAGGGCAATCACTCGATCATTCGCCCCGGTGACGTTCAACGCATGACCGCGGGAACCGGCATCCGCCACAGTGAGTACAACGCATCAACGGAGGACCCGGTCCACTTTCTGCAGATTTGGGTACTCCCTGACCGCGCCGGTCATCGCCCGGGCTACGAGCAGATCGCCTATCCCGACGTCGAGAAGCGGGGCCAGCTTCGACTGGTGGCGTCCGGCGACGGTCGGGAGGGTTCGGTCACGCTTCACCAGGATCTCAACCTCTTCGCGGGATTGATCGATGGTAGCGAGACGGCGTCGATCGAGCTTAAGGCCGGCCGGCAGGCGTGGGTCCAAGTGGCCCGGGGCGACGTCGAGGTCAACGGCGAGACGCTGAAGGCCGGTGACGGTCTGGCGATCGCCGACGCCGGGACGGTGACCGTTGCGAAGGGCAGGGACGCTGAAATCCTGGTCTTCGAGATGCGGAAGCAGACCCTCAACTGAACCTGAACAGGGCCCGACCCGCCGATCGCGGGCCGGGCCCGGGTCCATTCTGATGCCCTCCCAACGCCTACCGGCCCTGACGGCCCTGCGTGCCTTCGAGGCCGTTGCTCGGCACGGTTCCTTCAAGGCCGCGGCCGAGGAGCTCTTCGTGACACCGGGTGCCCTCAGCCAGCAGGTCCGGAAGCTGGAGGACGAGCTCGACACGCCGCTGTTCATCCGGCGCAACCGCCTCATCGAGCCGACGCCTGCCGGGATCAAGCTTCGGGCGGCGCTGACGGATGCGTTTCTGCGCATTCGGGAAGCGGTCGACGGGATCGTCTCGAGTCCTGACGACGACCGCATCGTAGTGGCATGCGGGCCGCCCTTCGCGGCGAAGTGGCTGGTGCCGCGGCTCGGGAAACTGCTGGAGCTCAATCCCGACGCTGACATCCGCGTCGCAGCGAACTTCGAGCTGCTCGAGTATGACCAGCACGACATCGATGTTGGCATCCGCTTCGGATTCCCGGAGGACGCCGAGACCGGATCGGAGCTGCTGCATCGGGAGACCGTTCTCCCGCTCGCATCACCGGCGTTCGTCGAGCGTCACCGGTTGCGTGAGCCCCGGGACCTGCTGCGCGCGCCGATCATTGCGGATGGCAGCATGGAATTCGCGCCCGGGTCGCCGGACTGGGCTCGCTGGTTCAGTGAGGCCGGTCTTGCCGCCAGCGGTGCGCAGCGGGGGGTGAACTTTGGCGGCCACGCCGAGCAGGCCATCGATGCCGCCGTCGCCGGCGCGGGCGTGGTGCTCGGACGCCGGACGCTGGCGCAATGGGACATCGAGGCCGGCCGCCTCGTCGCGCCCTTCGGTCCCGAACTCGATACCGGCCTCGCCTATCGCCTCTGCTACCAGCGGGGTGGCCTCCAGGATCCGCGGGTTCAGGCCTTCCGTGACTGGATCGTTCGGGAGCTGGGCGCCGAAGGATCGGTACAGGACTGACCGAATGGCTAGGGGCGTGGCGGCCGTGTCGGGTTACAAAGGACGTCGGGGAAGAGCGCTGCGGGGAAATCTGGGAAGCCATGGAGAACAACGGTCATGATGAATCTACCGCTGACGACGCCGATGCCCCGGCGCCTGCCCCCGCTCACGTCACTGCGCGCTTTCGAGGCCGTGGCGCGTCGCGTCTCGTTCAAGTACGCCGCCGAAGAGCTGTTCGTGACCCCTGGAGCTGTCAGTCAGCAGGTCAAGAAGCTCGAGGAAGACCTCGGCATGCCGCTGCTGCTGCGCCACAACCGGATCATCGAGGTGACGCCCGCCGGTGAGCAGCTCTGCGCAGGCCTGACCGATGCGTTCCGTCGCATGCGGGCCGCGGTCGAGGCGGCTCGGACCGCCGGCGAGACCCAGTGCCTCGCCGTGGCGTGCCCGGCGCCCTTCGCAGCCAAATGGCTGGTCCCGCGCCTCGGGTGCTTCGTCGAGGAACATCCGGAGACGGACATTCGCATCGTCGCGACGGCCGATCCGCTGGACCCCGATGCCGCCGATGCGCACATTCGCATCAACATCGACGAGGACGCGCGCGATGGCGAATCCTTGGTCGAGGAATCCTTTCTGCCCCTGGTCTCACCGGCGTTCATCGAGCGCCACGAGCTGAATGGGCCGCAGGATCTCCTCCGGGTTCCGTTGATCTCCGACTGCAAGGGTGATCTGTACCGCGGCGCGCCGACCTGGCGTGACTGGTTCCGGAAGCTGGGCCTGCCCGCGCCGGATCACTGCCGCGCCGTCGATTTCGGCATCCACGTCGACCAGGCGATCGACGCCACCGCTTCGGGCGTGGGCGCGATGCTGGGCCCCCGGGTCCTCGCCGAGCAGGACATCGCGCGCGGTCGCCTCGTTTCCCCCTGGGGACCGGAGCTGAAGTCCGACGTGCACTACCGACTCAGCTGGGATCGCGGCGCGCTCAACAGCCGAATCGAGGCTTTCAGCGCCTGGCTGCTCGATCAGTTCGGCGGCAAGGCGGGCCCGGTCGTGCAGGTCGCCGCCTGAGCGGCGGACACGAGCCTCACGTCCCTTACCGATAATTCCAGCATGAGCAATCCCACCGGCATGTCCGACGATGCGCCAGCGCGCGTCCTCGTTGCTGATGACCACCCTGTCGTTCGCGAAGGCATGGCGTCGATCGTCGACGCGGCGTTCGGCCTGCGCTGCATCGCGCAGGTCGAGGGC
>JBCCZC010000407.1:0-5271 GCA_039188505.1 Pseudomonadota bacterium
CGTCGACAAGCTGATGATCGAGGTCGACGGCCAGCTGATGATGATTCCGCTGAACAACGTCAAGTACATCAAGATCTCCCCGGCGCCGACGGAGCTGCCCGACGGCGTCGTGAAGGGCGGGATTCTGATGACCTGAGGCGTTTCGCGGGAGCGGAAGCTGGTTCGGCCAGACTTTTCGAAGCGCGGTTCCCTGTTCACGGCGGCTGCGACCGCGACCGGCGGGCTGGGGCCGTAGCCAAGGACTTCGTAGCGCAGAAAACGTGGGGCGGCGGTGCCTTGTAAGACGGGAACAACTTCGACTTCGACACCTTCGATTCGGACGAACTGTTGAACCATGTCGAGATCGGCTGGACGCCGTCCTTCGAGAATCGGCGGAATAGCAAGGTCCAGCTCACCTACTGGGAGAAGGACGAGCGCCCGGAGGCGGGCGTATCGTCAGGTGACGGCTGGCTGCTCACCGCCCACCACAAGTTCGACAATGGCGTGCTCCCGTTCATCCGGATCGGCCATTCGGACGGCGGCGCCGGCGTGCCGGCGGAGGAAGCGGTGACGCTTGGCCTCGGCTACGATCGTCCGCGCCACGACCTGTTCAGCGTAGCGCTGGGCTGGGCGGAGCCGTCGGAGGAGACGTTCGGGCCGGACCTCGACGACGAGTTCGTCCTCGAGACCTCCTGGAAATTCCAGATGTCCCCAAACGCCTCGATTCTGCCCAACATCCAGTACATCCGGAATCCGGCCAGCAATCCGGGTGAGGACAGCACCTGGGTTGCCAGCCTGCGGGTGCGCTGGGATATCTGATCGCAGCAGGCGGCGACTCGCCGCCGCCCCGCCGTGACTCAGCGCGAAGGCACCTGCGAATTGATGAAGGTGCTGACGCTGTCGACCTGCAGGGCCATGCTGGCCTGGCTCGGCGGATAGTCCCGGAAGCTCCGAACGAACCGTGCGATCTGCGCCCCGGCGGGTCCGAACACCCAGCTCCGGTTCTCCGCCCACTCATCGTAGCCCCGGGCGTGGATGAACCGCTCGAACGGATCCAGCTTCAGATTGATGATGAACGGCGTCGATAGCGGCACCTGCTCGGCGCGGAACCACTCCTCCTGGTCGATGAACAGGAGTTTCCAGTCGCCGTAGCGCAGGCCGTGGAACATGGTCTCGGTGAAGTAGTAGAACTCCTTGCGCAGGGACGGCCCCTGCTGGAACAGGATGCGGCTCTGATCGAAGCCGTCGAGGTGCACGCGGTAGGTCTTACCGCCGATCTCCTTGCCCTCGAGCAGGTCGTCCTTGATCCCCTTTTCCCCGACCCACGCCATGAGGGTCGGCATCCAGTCTTCCATCGTCATGAACTCGCCGGTCGCGGTCCCGGCGGGGATGCGGCCGTCCCATTTCACGAGCATGGGCACGCGGAAGCCGCCCTCCCAGCCGCCAACGCCCTTCTCGCCATGGAACGGATGGTTGCCGCCGTCCGGCCAGGAGTTGCTGGCCGCGCCGTTGTCGGTTGAGAACATGACGATGGTGTTGTCGGCGACCTCGAGCGTCTCGAGCAGGTCGAGCAGCTCGCCCACGTCCATCGATCTCCATCATGCCGTCGGCGAAGAGCCCGTAGCCGCTCTTCCCGTCGTACTCCTCGTTGAGATTCGTGCGGTAGTGCATGCGGGTCATGTTGTGCCAGACGAAGAACGGCGTTCCCGCCTTCACGGCATCGGTGATGAACCGCTTGGACTCGACGAGCACCTCCTCATCGAGATTGCGCTGGCGCTCGCGACCGAACTCACCGAGATCGCGCACTTCCTGCCTTCCGTCGGGAAGGGCTCGCGAGTGAATGACGCCGCGCTGCTTGACCCCGAACTTCTCCTGCGTCGCCTCGTCCTTAGGGAAGTCGTACTGCTCGGGGTACTCACCGGCGTTCAGGTGATAGAGGATCCCGAAGAACTCGTCGAAGCCGTGGACGGTCGGCAGATGCTCGTCCTGGTCACCGAGGTGATTCTTGCCGAACTGACCCGTCGCGTAGCCCTCCTCCTTCAGCATGCGCGCCAGGGTCGGATCCGTCGGCTGGATGCCCTCCTTGGCGCCGGGGAGCCCGACCGTGCTGAGACCGGTCCGCATCGGATACTGGCCCAGGATGAACGCGGCACGTCCGGCCGTGCAGGAGGCGTGGGCGTAGTGATCCATGAAGATCATGCCGTCGTCCGCGATCCGATCGATGTTGGGCGTGGACCCGCCCATCATCCCCCGGTGGTAGGCGCTGATGTTCCACATGCCGATGTCGTCGCCCCAGATCACCAGGATGTTCGGCTTTTCCTGCTGGGCGTGTGCCGCGGCGCCAGCGAAGAGCAGGATTGCCGCCAGCACGCGAATGATTGGGTGAATTGCTCTGTTCTTCATTGCTTCCTCCGTGATGGCAATGGGGCGAGAGGACCGCTCGGCTTTCGCGTTGCTGTGTCCGGTTCGTCAGTATTTCTGGGGAACGTAGAGCTCCGGTCGCAGCGTGTCCCGCTCGTAGTCCTCGTTGAAGACCCGATCGGGAAGCCGCACCTCCTCCGTATCGATCTCCTCGTAGGGGAGCTGCTGCAGCAGGTGGTGCATGCAGTTGAGCCTCGCCCGCTTCTTGTCGTTGCCCTTGACGATGTACCAGGGCGCTTCCTCGATATTCGTGCGCGCGAACATCTCTTCCTTGGCCTTGGTGTAGGACTCCCAGCGGACCCGCGACTGGAGGTCCATGGGGCTCAGCTTCCACTGCTTCAGCGGATCGTGGATCCGCATGAGGAACCGGAGCTGCTGCTCCTCGTCGGTGATCGAGAACCAGTACTTGATGAGCTTGATCCCGGAGCGGACGAGCATCCGCTCGAATTCCGGCACGTCGTTGAAGAACTCCTCGACCTGGTTTTCCGTCGCGAAGCCCATGACCCGCTCGACGCCGGCTCGGTTGTACCAGGAGCGATCGAAGAGGACGATCTCACCGCCCGCAGGGAGGTGCGGCACGTAGCGCTGGAAGTACCACTGGGTCGTCTCGCGCTCGGTCGGCGCCGGCAGGGCGACGACCCGGCAGAAGCGCGGGTTCAGACGCTGGGTGATCCGCTTGATGACCCCGCCCTTCCCAGCCGAGTCCCGCCCCTCGAAGATGACCACGACCTTCTCACCAGTATGCTGGACCCAGGTCTGGAGCTTGATCAGCTCGGCCTGGAGCCGCAGCAGTTCCCGGAAGTAGTGCTTCCGCTCGAGCGTCGGCGGATGGTGCTTCCGATAGATCTTGCGAATTTCCAGCGACAGGGCCGGCTCGGAGAGTTCGAGCTCGTAGTCCTCGTCCAGCGTATCGGCGAGCTCGGCCTCGAGCCAGTCGATGTCATCGTGGTCGTAGTCGGGGGGCGACATGGTGTCCTCGTGTCAGGAAAGGCACCGGGCGGGGCACGCAACCCCGCCCGGCCGGTTCATCAGCGAATACTGCGGAACTGAGCGACGGCATCCTTGCAGGACTGCTCGCGGGCGGCGCCGCGGAGGCAGTCGAGCTTGTCGACCACGGGCACCAGTGAGCAGCTTGCGGCCATGTCGTTGGCGCAGGCATCACCGATGATGTTGAGCTGCTGCTGGCGCCGCGACAGGGTGATCGAGGTCTCCTCGAGTGAATCGACACACGCCTCGCCCAGGTGCCCGGCGTTCTCGTAAAGGCAGTACAGCAGCCGACCGTCGCCCGCCGCGACATCGCTGCAGTTGTCGCGGATCTCGTCAGCGCAACCGTCAAGGATCTCGCCGAACAGCGAGCTCGCGCTGCTGACGCCGATCACTTCGTTGAATTCGACCACCTCGACGATCTGACCGTTGGGCTTGCGGTAGCGCTTCGTCACCTCGACCAGGCCCGCCTCGCCGACCAGCGGGATCATGAAGCTGACCTCGGCGCGCCGGTTCGGGGCCAGGCAATCGACCAGGGCGTCGCCCGTCTTGGTGTCGCAGCTCACGATCGGTTCTGCTGAACCCTTGCCCATGGCGCGGACCCGATTTTCGGGCACGCCCTTCGAGACCAGATAGGTGCGCGCCGCTTCGGCACGGCGCTTGGAGAGATCCAGGTTGTAATCCTCGGCGCCGATCCGGTCGGTGTAGCCAGCGATGTCGATGAGCGGGACGAAATCGCCACTCTGGCCGAGCAGCGCGTCGAGCTGCGCCTTGCCGGCGTCGCTCAGCGCGTCGCTGTCGAAGCCGAAGGCCTCGTCGGCCTGGAGCGTGACCACCGACGTCATCGACTCAACGTCCTCGACGAAGATGCGCTCCTCGAAGGGAATCGCCGTCGACAGATCCCACACCATTTCCCAGCGATCCGAGGGTACGTAGATGGTCAGCTTCTGACCGCGACCCATGCTGTCGGCCGTACGCTTCTCGCCGTCCACGGTGAAGCTGAAGTTGCGATCCGGGCGGAAGGCAAACTCCCGAAGCGCCTGGTCCTGCGCATCGAGGGCGCGCAGCGTGACCATCTGGACCACGCTCGGATTGCGCACGTTGCGGCGGACGGAGACGACGTCGGCCCGAATCTGGACGAACTCGGAGCCATCCCGGGCGACAACCTCACGGCATGCCGAAGAGATCTCCGGGAAGCGGTCGGTAACGACGCTCGCGAACTCGATATCCGAGCATTTGAGCTGGGCCGCGGCGGGGCCGGCCAGGAGCGAAAGCAGCAGGCCGCCGGCAGCGGCGAAACGAAACGGGCGCATGGTTGGTACCTCCCTTTACATGCGTGGAACGAAGACTAGCGGATCGAACGATAGGCGAATTTGATCAGAGTCCAGCGCTCAGCGATCGTGGGCGCTGGCGAACGGGTCGACGGTCGCGGTTCCGGCCGGGCTCTCGGCCTCGCTCGGCTCACCGACCAGCGAGCCTCGCACGATGAACCGGTTGGGAGCCGAGCCCTGGAAATAGAAGGGATAGCAGGTCACGAGCGTGATCGTGGCGCCGCCGTCGCTAGCGAGGACATCGACGTTGGACGGCTCGACGATGGTGATGTCGTCGACGCGATAGCGGTACTCCCCGTCGCGATCGATCGCGCGCAGCTCGTCGCCGACCTCGATGTCCTTCAGGCTGCGGAAGAAGCCATCGCGGTGCGCGGCAACGACGAAATTGCCGATCTCCCCCGGGTTCGAGAACTGTGTCAGCTGCCCCGCCCCGAGATCCATCACGTGATCCGACGTGCCGGCGAAGATCGGCACCGGCACGGACTCGCCGGGGAGAAAGAGCATCGAACGCGTGAGGGGAATGCCACTCGCGGCGGCCTCCTCCCACTGGTCGATC
>JBCCZC010000408.1:0-5238 GCA_039188505.1 Pseudomonadota bacterium
CCGGTAGCTTCATCCCGAGCGTCAACGCGATCCAGTCCGCGGCCACGAGGACCGGCGACATGCGCCTGCATCATCTCGAGGATATCGGGGTGAGCTACGCACTGACGCTGCGCGAGTGGCGCCGGCGCTTCGTGAATCGCCTCGAGGACGTGAAGCGGCTGGATTACCCGGAGAGCTTCATCCGCATGTGGATCTTTTATCTCTGCTACTGCGAGGGCGGATTCCTCGAGCGCTCCATCGGCGACGCCCAGCTGGTCTTTGCCAAGCCGCGCAGCCAGCACGCTGAGATCCTTCCCGACCTCTCGACGCTCTGAGCCACCGGAGACCGACACCATGAGCCTGATCGACCTCGCAGAGCACGGACGCCTGCCTGACCCGCTGATCCGCCTCGGCATTCGCCGGCTGTGCCGCCAACGGCTCGTGGACGATTTCGCGGACGACCCGGTCACCCAGCACGAGCGCCTGATGGCGCGGGTGCAGGAGCTGCGGGAGAGCCCGATAGCCATCCATACGGACGCGGCCAACGAACAGCACTACGAGGTCCCGGCCGATTTCTTCCGCTTCTCCCTCGGCAAGCATCTCAAGTACTCGAGCTGCTACTGGCAGCCCGGCGTCACCGACCTCGACGTCGCGGAAGCCGACATGCTCGCGCTGTCCAGCGAGCGCGCCGAGCTCGAGGACGGCCAGCGCGTGCTGGAGCTCGGCTGCGGCTGGGGCTCGCTCACCCTCTGGATGGCAGCGCACTACCCGAACAGCCAGATCACGGCCGTCTCGAACAGCAACTCGCAGCGGGAATTCATCGAAGCGCGGGCGGCCAAACGGGGCCTGGAGAATCTGCGTGTGGTCACCTGCGACGTCAACGAGCTGAAGCTCGAGGACCGGTTTGATCGCGTCGTCTCGGTCGAGATGTTCGAGCACATGCGCAACTACCGGCGACTGCTCGGCAACATCGCCTCCTGGCTCAAGCCCGGCGGCAAGCTGTTCGTCCATATCTTCTGCCACCGGGAACTGCTCTACCCCTTCGAAACCGAGGGCGAAAACAACTGGATGGGACGCTACTTCTTCACCGGCGGCCTGATGCCTTCGGCGGACACCCTGCTCTACTTCCAGGAAGATCTGCGCATCGAGGAGCAATGGCGCATGTCCGGCGTACACTACGAGAAGACCGCCAACGCGTGGCTCGCGCTCACCGATCAGAACCGCGATCGCATCCTGCCGGTCATGGCGGAGACCTACGGCGAGGACCAGGCCGAGGTCTGGCTCCAGCGGTGGCGCATGTTCTACATGGCGTGCGCCGAACTGTTTGGCTTCGACGGCGGCCGCGAGTGGCTCGTCGCCCACTACCGCTTCGTGCGGCCTTAAGGGCCCACACCGCTCCCGTCGTGGCCGCTGCTGCGGCCGAAAACGCGCCAATCACGGCGCGCGAACTGACGTCTGGTTTTTCCCGACAAGCCACCAGCGACGCCGAGGCGCGGGTTCTCAGCCACAACCCTTCGGGCCATGGCCAATCGCTGGCCTAGTCAGCGATCAGATACTGAAGCCAGACGATCTCGCGATCGTTGCCGAACGTATCGGCGTCGTAGTTCGCGTACTTCAGCAGCAGTGACCCCCAGCGACCGAGGGAGGTCGTCACCACCAGGTCGAGCTCGGTCCCGAGGTCCGCGCTGCCCAGATCGGCCTCGAAATCGTGGTAGATCACCTGCGCGGTGAACCGCGGATGCTTGTACTGGACCCGAGCATAGCCGTCGACAACGCCAAAGCCAGGCGTGTTGAGGAACAAATCGGCGAAGCCCTGGAACTTGTGCAGTGTCGCGAGCGGGGTGATGAACCCGTGCTGGCCCGTATCGCTCTCATCGCCCTCGAGCACTGCCAGACCGAGGGTCCCGGACCATGCCGACGCGCTCGCGTCGATCTCGGCCAGGTAGTAGTTGGCGTCGTAGTCGTTCGGATTGTTCTCGTAGTCACTCTGGCTCGCGAACTCGACCTGGTAGCCCAGCGCCGCCGCCTCGCGTTCCCATAGGGTACCCCCCAGGCGCACACCAAACGTCCGGTTCGACAGCGTCGCGGCGTTGTCGAATTCCAGCCAATAGCCGTAGGCGCTGAGCTGCCCGAAGGGCAACTTGGCGCTCAGGTGCAGCAGGTGCGAATCGCTGTCGAGCGATCGCGGCGGCGTCCCGCTGTCAGGCCCGAAGATCCGCCTCACGGAATCGACGTAGCCGTAGCTCACGGTGGTGGTTTCCGTCGCCGCGAAATCCCAGTACAGGCTGTCGTAAGTCTGCTCGTTCTGGCGCCACGCCACGGAGCCGATGAACCGCTGGTCGTCGAGGTTGATCGCGCGCCGGCCCGCCGTGATGCGGTTGCGGCTGGCATCGGTCCCGTACGCCAGGTAGGCCTCGTTGAGGTTGATGCCGTCCGGGTCGGCGACCGTCGGAAATTCGGTTTTGCCGTTGCGCGTGTCGTTGAAGTCGTCCAGGCCGATATGCGCGACCCCTTCGACCTGCACGCGAAAGGAAAACCCACCCCGCACCGGGCTGAGGTAGCCGAGGCGGGCGCGGAGCGTCGATGCCTCCGCGTCTTCGATGAATCCGTCATCATCGACGAACTCGAGGCGATAACGCAGCGACCAGTCCCACTGCCCCTGGCTGCCGCCTTCCGCGCCGGCCACGTTTGCCAGCCCGGCCAGCAGCGCGGCGATCACCAGTCGCGACAGGCCGCTATTGAAGACCAACAATGACTGCTGATTCATGGTTCTGCCAGTTTACGGGAATGACGAAACAGCGACATTTCTCGGGGATCCGGATGCGATCGGGCTGCCCCTCGATGACGACCGGCACGGAGATCATGAACTCCGGGCCGAAGTACTGACGCGCGTTGCCGGCGATGGTGTTCGCGATTTCGCCGACGAGGTCGCACTTCAGCTCTGCGGACGTGTCGGGCTCCTCCAGGCGCAGCAGCAGGTGCGACAGCAGCTTGGGCGGCGTCGTGAAGTAAACGCACCCCTTCTTGCGACCCGAGATGCCAATGATGCCCGTGTATTCGTAGGCGAAGGTGTCCTCGCTCTCCTTGAGATAGGGCGTCTGCACCTTGCCGGGAATGCCAGTGGTCTGGCCGAAGTAATGGCTCACGGCGTCGATGAAGACGCGGAGATCGTTCTCGTTCATAAGGCGCTACCTTTGATGAGGAGTCCCAGCGCGTCTGTCAGCTCTTCCTCGGTGAAGGGCTTGCACAGGAAGCCGTGTGCGCCCTTCTTGATCGCTTCGATCGCGGTGGCCTTGTCGGCCAGCGCCGAGACGACGAGGATCAGCAACCCCGGATTGATGGCGAGGATCCGCTCGATGGATTCGATGCCGTCGACTTCCGGCATCGTCAGGTCCATGGTCACGAGCTGTGGATCGACCGTGGACACCAGCTGGATGGCCTCCTTGCCGTTGCCGGCGGTGCCGACAACCTCGAGGTTGTAGTCCCGCACCGCCCGCTGGATCCGGTTGCGGATGATGCGCGAGTCATCGACGATCAGCAGCCGCACGTCAGCCCCCCAGCGTCGCGAGGTCGGGGGTGATCGTCCGGGCGTTGGGGAGGCTCAGGCGGAACTCGCAGTAGCGGCCCGGGACGTTTCGAATGCCGATGCGTGCGCCCAGGGACTTCAGCCTGGCCGCCACGACGTCCATCCCCACCCCTCGGCCCGCATGGACGTCGACCTGTTCGGCCGTCGAGAAGCCGGGCCTGAAGATGAGCGCCAGGGCCTGCTGGGCATTCATGGCTGCGGCGTTGGCGGCCGAGACGAGACCGAGTTCGACGGCCTTCGCCTTGAGCCGCTCTGCGTCGAGACCGCGGCCGTCGTCCCGGAAGACCACGCGGACATCGTCGCCCTCGGGCTCGAAGCTGGCCCAGACGAAGCCTGCCGAGGGTTTGCCGGCGCCCCTGCGCTGAGCTGGCGCCTCGATGCCGTGCACGATCGCATTCCGGAGCAGCTGGACGACAACGTCCTTGACGTCCACTCGGACAGCGTCCGCAAGGCACTCGTCTCCCTCGCTGTAGAAAATCACGCGCTTGCCGTGCTCCTGGGCCATCCGGTTCGACAGTTCCTGGAGGGAACGGCCGAAGTCGCTGGGCGCCGTGGGCATGGTCATCCCGAGCAGGCGGTCCTCGATGTCGGACTCGACCGCCTCGATGGACGCAGACCGCCCGTCGTCCCTCGAGGACACGACCACCTGGAGGTCCGCGAGGCGCGCGATGAGCATGCGCAGATTCGCGATCTGGGTGAGAAACTCATCGAGCCGGATCGTCAGGGGCAGGAAATCGCCGCCCTCCAGGGTGCTTCGCTCGCGCAGCCGATCGAGTTCCTCTTCGAACGCGTGCGCCCGTTCCACGAAGATGCCGAGATCAAGCGCCGACGCGTCCCCCTTGACCGCATGGATCTCGCGGAAGATGCGGTCGACCTTCGCGCGGTTCTGGTGGTGCCCGAGCGAACGCTCTCGCAGGGTCTCGTTGATCGAGTTCAGGGCCCCCTCGGCGCCGTCGAGGTAGTCCGACAGCTGCTGGGGCTCGACGTGGAGTACGCGGACGAGCAGATCGAACTGCTGCTGCGCCTGCTCGTTGGACTCACGCAGCTCGTTGGCCAACCGGACCTGACGGGTGATGTCGTCGACCTGCACCAGGAGCTGCGCCACCTTGCCGTCGACCGCCACCCGTTTGAAGCCGAAGGCGAGGTATTTCACGCGCTGCTCGCCGTCCGCCTGGTCGAGGAAGACCTCGACCTCGTCCAGCGGGTTCAGGTCGGCGATCAACGCTTCGTTGACCCGGTCGCCGAAGAGCAGATCCAGATAATCCTGCGCGGTCTTCAGGGTCTTTTCGGGCACGATGCTCCGGAGGATGTCGAGGAAACTCCGGTCGGCCAGGCGGTCCGTTGCGAAGATCGTGCCCAGCGACGCGGAGTGCTGGCTACCGATGGTCATCTCCTCGTCGAGGAGAAAGAGGCCGTCGTTGACCGTTTCGAGAATCCGATCCGTTTCGACCTTCGCGTCTGCCAGGGCCGTTTCCTGCCGGCGAAGCGTGCCGAGCTGGCGGACGAAGTAGGTCACGATCAGACCGAAGAGCACCAGCGCAACAAGGATGCCCCCGATCTGGATCTGGCGAAGGAGATCTGACCGGGCAACCGAATCCCGTTCGAGCGCGACCGTGAGGTCGTTCATCAGGCGCAGCATATCGAGGTTCCTGCCCCGGGCTGTCTCGAGCGCC
>JBCCZC010000409.1:0-5220 GCA_039188505.1 Pseudomonadota bacterium
AGGAGGCCTCGTCGGCGTCGATGCCGCTGGCCGGATCCTCGAAGTCGAGCTGCCGGTAGAGGCCGGCGATGACGAAATTGCCCCAGTCGCCCTTGGCCTCGTAGCGCGCGACGAGGTCCGGGAAGGCACCGTCATCGGTCACGATCCGCCCGCCGCCGCCAAAGGGGGTCAGCGTGGTTTCGGGGTTCTCGATGGCGAACTGCCACGGACCGGTCGTGTACCGAACCATCGCCTGGCGCTCGAAGACGGTGCCTTCGGCCGGGCCGACGAAGTCGATGTTCTCGGCCAGGGCGCCGACGTTCTGGAAGGTGCTCCAGGTCTGACCGGCCAGCCACTTGTCGGTCTTGATGAAGGCGTGGCGCATCCGCGGGCTGTAGGAGTTGCTGATCCGCTCGTTGCCGTTCTCGGTGACCAGGAAGTCCATCTCGAGGTAGGTCCCGATCTTGAACCCGTTGTCGAGGACGTGATCGCTGCGGAAGTAGATCCGCGATTCGCGGGCATGGAAGTCAGCGTGCGTGCTCTCATCGGCGCCGCCGACGGGCGTCAGCCCGGGAATGTAGAAATCGCGGCCGAGGTTCCCGGGCGGCAGGTCGCCATCGGAGTAGCGGCTCATGATGAAGTCCGACTTGATGTAGCCCCCGAACTTGTAGCTGTGGCTCGGGTCGTCGTCGTCCGGCTTCATCTCCTCGACGGCTGCGGCGACCTTGCGATCGACAGCGGCTTCGGCCTCGGCCTCGATACGACGGATCTCACCGCGCGTCTCGGCGCGGTCAGCCACGAGCTCTCGGACCATGGCCTCGAGCTGGGCAACCCGATCCTGCAGGGCCTGGACGTCATCGCCATCAGCGACGGCGGTAGCGGGCCCGATAGCCGCTGCGACGGCCAGTGCGAGCATGGATTTGCGCAAAGTATTCTGGTGTGACATCCGCTCTCTTCCCCTCCTCTACGGCGTTGGATTTGAGCGGATGGTCGGCCGGGATTGCCCTCGGGGCCATTAGCCTTTCGTCGAAAACAGGCCCGATCTTCGACCAAGGTCTAGCAAAACCGGCACCCGCGACCACCGTGGCCGCGGGTGGACGATCGAATCAGTTCGCGGAGATACGGAACTGCAGCGTATCCATGAGCCGGGACGCATCGGGGGGCGCGCCGCCGAAGTTCCAGTTCGACGGTTCCGGCTCGATCAGCGAATAGCCGCCCTCGCCGTTGTGGCTCCAGGTCGTGACGTACACCTCGACGCCTTCCCAGTCGTCCACACCGAGCTTCGCGCGCTCGAAGACGAGCGTGATCTCGCGGGCTGCCTTGTCGGCCGCCACCGTCGGCGAGACCCCCAGGCGGTCCCCCTGGCGCGCGGCCGTCGCGCCGCCGGCGGCGAAGGTGTAGCTGCCCCAGCCGTAGCCCACATGGGCTAGCGACCAGCCAGCTTCTCCGGGCATGTCCGCATTCATCAGCGGCAGCGCCCGCACGCTGTCCTGGCCCGGAACCGCGAAGAAGGTCGACAGCAGCAGATTGTCGAAACCATTCGGCGGCTTCCAGACGTTGGTCACCTCGGCCATGGTCAGCCTCAGCTCGAGGTTGCGCCCGGAGGCCCGCCACCGCGCTCCGAGAATCTCACGCTGGCTGCCGCTCGCGGGCTGCTGCGGCGACAGGTAGTCCCCGGTCGGGCCGAAGGCATCGTCCGGCGCGTCCTCCGCGCTGCCGGCCATCGCCGCGTCGATGACGGTCGCCTCGAACGGCCAGCGCGGGCTGAGGGCGCCGCTGACCGGCTCGTAGACCTGTAGGAATTCCCGGGCCGTGCCGAGATCGCGTACGGGCACCTCGACCTCCCAGCGGCCGTCGCCCGCCACCGCGAAATCGAGCGCGTCGTCGAGATTCCCATTGCGCAGGAGTCGTAGCGCCGTAATGCCCGGTTCCACCGTGCCGCTCAGGATGAAGTCCTCACCGATCGCTTCTGTTGGAATCGGGGTCTCGATCGCAAGCGCCGCGCGCGGGGTGGACTGCCCCACGTCAGCCGCGGGCGGCGTTGGCGAGAAGATGGCAAAAGCTCGCGCTTCGAGGGCAAAGGTCAACGTGCCGTCGGCCTTCGAGGTCAGCGCGTCGGGCGCCCCGTCACCGAATGATCTCGACCAGGTGCCTGCGGCTGCAAGGCCGTCCACGAGCACGCCGTGATTGGCGCTGTTAAGCACGACCAGGGCGCTCTCGGTCCCGAGGTCGCGGCGAAACGCCACCAGCCCCGGCCCGGCTTCCTCGCCGAAAAGGACCGTCAGATCCCCCTCTGTCCAGATTGGACCCGATGCCCGCAGTGCGGCCAGCTCCTGTAGCCAGCGGAAGTGACTGGAGCTTTCGTCGAAGATCCCGGGCTCGGCACCCCACCCACCTTCAAACATCGCCTGGCGCGGCTCCTGCAAAGCCTGCTCCGTGCCCTGGTAGAGGATCGGAATGCCCGGCAGCGCGTAGATCAGCGCCAGGGCCTGGCGGAACGCCGCCTGGCTGCCGGAGCCCAGGAAACGCATCGTATCGTGGTTGTCGATGAACGTCGGCGTGACCTGGGGATCGGGATACTGGGTCATGTGCTGCTCGATCCGAAAGGCCAGCTGGGCCGCCGGCTGCCCCTGCGCGAGGACGCGCCCGATTGTGTAGTAGAGCGGGAACCCGAGCATCGAGTTGAGCTCGGGGCGCTCCGGCGTGCCGAAGTACGCCGTGATCCGCTTCTCTCCGTCGGTCTGGAAAGGCTCCGACGCCACGAGGACCTCGCCGAACTGGAGGAAGTGGTCCCGACCGGTGCCGCGAGCCGCGGCCATGATCCCGTTGTCGTCGTGGAGGAAGCGGTGCCAGAACGGATGGTCGACGTAGATCACCGTGTCGATGCGGTAACCGTCGACGCCGACTGCCTCGATCCAGTAGCGGTAGGTCTCCTTGAACGCCTCGATCACCACAGGATTGGTCGTGTTGATGTCCGACAGCAGGCCCAGTGACCAGGTGAACTGCTTCTCGGGATCGTCGAAGTCGTCGATCTCCGGCGCCCAGTGGTAGATGTCCGCAGCGGCCTGTTCCGGGTCGCGGATGTCGACCTGGTCGAAGGGCGGCTGCGTGGGCCGATCCCGGTACGCCGTGTCCTCCTCGAGGA
The DNA here is from genome assembly GCA_039188505.1 of Pseudomonadota bacterium. Taxonomy (GTDB): domain Bacteria; phylum Pseudomonadota; class Gammaproteobacteria; order Xanthomonadales; family SZUA-38; genus JBCCZC01. Next base: position 3,125 of record JBCCZC010000409.1, read on the forward strand.
GGTAGAAGTTCTCTGCCCGATTCTCCGGGTCATAGGGGCCGTTCCAGGCGTAGAAGTTGCCGACGTGATTCGCGACGATGTCCTGAATCAGGTACATGCCGCGGCAGTGCAGCTCGTGCGACAGCCGCTGGTAGGTCTCGAGGTCGCCGAAGTGCGGATCGACCTTCTTGAAGTCCACGGCCCAGTAGCCGTGCCAGCCGGCCGCGGCATAGGGCGTGCTCCAGAGCTGGTTCTCGACCGGCGGGCTGATCCAGACGGTCGTCACGCCGAGGGACTGCAGGTAGTCGAGGCGATCGATAACGCCCTGGAGGTCGCCGCCGTTGAAATGGGCCGGGGACGTCGGATCGTACTCCCCTGCCCCGGTGTCGTTGTTGTCCGGGTCGCCATCGTCGAAGCGGTCGATGAAGAGCATGTAGACCACCTGCTTGCGCCAGTCCGGCGACGGCACGTGGAGCAGCGGCGAGGTCTCGAAGTCGGGACACGTGGTATCTGCCTCGGCAGGAGCCGAAGCGGTGGTCGATTCAACCGGAGCCGGCGGCGGCGTATCGCTACCGCAGGCAACGAGGGGCAGCGCTAGGGCGCTCGTCAGCCATCTCATGCGTTCGTCTCCAGGCGCATGGTGATGCGCTCATAGCCGATCTGCCGGCGATAGGTGTGCCAGTCTTCCCAGTGCGGCACGTGCTCCAGGACTTCGAGGCGCGCGTCGTGCGCCACGAGCCAGCTGATGACGCTTCGGAGGATCAGGCGGGCGTGCGCCGAGCCGAGGCAGTTGTGCGGTCCCCAGCCGAAGCCGAAGTGTCGGTTGGGTTTGCGGTCGATGCGGATCTCGTCCGGCGCCTCGAAGACCGACGCGTCGCGGTTCGCTGAAGCCCAGCAGAGCGAGACCCGATGGTCGGCCTCGACGGGCTCGCCCTGCACGTCGGTGGCGTGCGGGCACACGCGGGCGATGTGCGACAGCGGGGAGGCGACGCGGACGAACTCCTCGACGGCGCGACGCACCAGGCTCCCGTCCTCGCGGATCCGGCCCAGCGCCGCGGGATTCTCGGCGAAATAGTTGAGGGTGAACGCGAGCATCGAGATCACCGTGTCCCGGCCTCCCGCGAAGGTGAGCAGACCGTAGCCCATGAGTTCGTCACGGGTGAGCTTTCGCCCCTCGTACTCGGCGGTCACGAGGCGGCTGAAGAAGTCCGCGCCCGGGCTTGCCTCCGCCTCGTCGAACTTGCGGTGGAGGTAGCCATCGAGGCGCTCGCCCTTCTCGCCCGGTACCGTCTCGTCACCGTAGAAGACGTTGGTCCCCCAGGCCTCCCACTCCTTCGCCTCAATCATGGGCACGCCGAGCAGCAGCGTCAGCGCCTGCGTCTGCAGCGGCAGCGCGAGCTCGTGGATGACTTCGAAGGGCTCGCCGCCGGCGAAGCCCGCGAGCGTCTCCGCCACGAGGGCCTCGATCTTCTCGATCATTGCCGGATCGCGCGGCTGGTTGAACACCGGCTGGACGATGGCCCGATAGGCCGAGTGCTCCGGCGGGTCCGTTTCGATGGGCACCTGGCGCACCTTGCGCACACCCGACTCCTCGGGAATCGGCACGCGAAACGGCGCGTTCGAGCTGAACGTCTCCGGTTCCCACGCCGCCGCCTTGACGGTGTCATAGGCCAGGATCAGCGGGATGCGCTCGCCCAGGAAGTCCACCGGCAGCACGCCGCGCTCGCGCCGAGCCTCGGCAAAGGGGTCTGTCGTGTCCCAGTTCTTCATCGTCTCGGCGCTCGCGGCTCAGTCCATCCGCACCGTGCCGGTCATCCCCATCGATGCCTTCCAGCGGTCGATGCTGGCGAGGAAGCCATCCACGAGGTGCCGGTTGTCGTCGATGACGTTGTTCTCCGACCAGGGATCGACGGTGACGTCGTAAAGGTGCATTTCCTCGAGCTCCGGGAAATGCATGAAGTGCCAGCGGTGCGTGCGAACGTAGTAGCCGTCCGTCATCTCGCCCCACTTGCTGGTCGTCGACCGGCGGCGATCCGAGTAGCCGACGATCTCCAGGCGCTCATCGAGCGGCCGGCCCTCGAGCGCTGGCTTGAGCGAGTGTCCCGGCAGCTCCTCGG
>JBCCZC010000410.1:0-5219 GCA_039188505.1 Pseudomonadota bacterium
CCAACGCGCGTCTCCTGCGGGCCCCAGTGCGCCACATCGAGGAACGTTTCTTCCCGGGCGTTCGCCGCGGTCGGGGCGGCCGCGCTGACCGCCGTGTGGCCCCGGATCAGCGCGTTGAGCGCGGCGAGCCGGCACTCGGTCTCAGCCAGGAGCCAGCCGGCGACCGCGACGAGCCGTGCCGCCGCGTACTCCGACCGGATCCGGTGGCGAACCAGTGCCCGCAGCTCCGACTGCGTGATGGGCTCCTCGCGCTGCAGCCAGAAGGCGCCCAGCAGCTCGTCGACAAGGCTCCGGACGCTCGGTCGCCGCTGGCGCAGGCCGAGATAGCCGAGTCCGACGCCAGCTACGCCAACGAGTGCGCGCCCGAGTTCGAGGAAGCCTGTCTCTGCCGAGCCGCGCCCAGAGTCACTTCGCCTGACCGCCGAGCCGGCGAGGATCGCGCCCACACCGAGAGTGGCGCCGGAGCCGAAGGCGATGAACTGGCGTCGTCTCATGATTTAACTCCCGCGCGCAGGTGGTCGGCAAGCCGAGCGGCCAGCGCCACGATGGTTAGTGTGGGATTACAGAAGCCGGCGGTGGGAAAGACCGAGCTGCCGGCGACGAAGAGGTTGTCGAGGCCGTGCACACGGCAGTCGGCATCGACGACGCCCGTGCGGGGCGAGGCGCTCATGCGGGTCGTGCCCATGTGGTGCATGTTCGCGGAGCCGACCGCGTCGGGGTCCGTCGCGCGCCGTGTCACCTGGACGCGCGCGAGACCGGCAGCGCCAAGGGTGCGCGCAAGCGCCTGCATCACCCGGTCGATATTCTCGAAATCCTCGCTGTTGATTCGCCAGTCGAGGCGCACCCGCGGCACGCCTATCGCGTCGCGCTCGGCAAGCAGCGTGACGCGGCTATCGGGATTGGGCGTCGCCTCGTTCATGAAGACCAGACGGTAGCGATGCGCGTCACCCCACGCGGCCTCCGCGAAGCCTGGATTCGTGAGCGCGGCGCCGGTGTAGGTGGGGTCGGGAGCGTCGGGCTGAGCCATGATCCCGAAGCCGCGCAGCCCCCGATTGCGCAGGCCCTGCTCGCTCATCGAGAGCATCGGCAGGACGTCGCCCCGGGGCGTCGTGAATCGAAAGTAGCGTAGGCCTTCCGGGGCCAGCCAGTAGCCCGGCGTGAAGCCGAAATGGTCCATGAAGCAACGCCCCACAAAGTCACCGTCATGGACGGTCGGCGCGTCGCTGCCATCGGCGGGCAGCAGGAGCATGCGCGCATTCTCGATGCCGCCCATCGCGAGGACGAAGCGGGCGGCGCGTACGATGGCGCTCTTGTTACCGTCGAGGCTGCTGACGCGCGCCGCGTCGATGCGCCGGCCGCGTCGCCTCAGCCCCACCACGTTGGCACCCGTCAGGACGGTGACCGAGCGGGCCGCCGCGAGCGGCGCCCGGTAGGTCCGGCCAAAGCGCGTCGGCGGGCTGAAGCGGAACAGCTTGCTGGAAAAGTCGCCGATTGTCGGCAGCAGGGTTGGAGCGTCCACCTCGACGCCGGCGGGATCGTAGTCGGGATGAGGAATCTGGCAGATGCGATGGGCCCTGTCGTAATACACGTCGAGGTCGGCACGGGTGATCGGCCAACCGCTCAGCGGCACATGGCTGCGAATCTCGAAGTCGATGGCGTCCAGGGGGCGACACCAGCCGCCCCAGTGGTTGGTCGATCCGCCGAAGTAGCGCAGGCGCGAGCCGGGCAAGGGGTAGGGGCGATCGGTCACCTCGCCCCGGTACGGGTCCAGTCCGTCGGGCCCCGGGGGCTCGAGGCCGCCGCCCTCGAGCAGGCAGATCCGAAGGCCGCTGTCGGCCAACGCGGTCGCCAGCGTGATGCCAGCGGCGCCCGCGCCGGCGATGCAGAGATCGAACTCGAGGTCGGATCCGGCTTCGACCGCTCGGTGGAAGTCGTCGATCATGAGGCCCACCCTGTGGTGGGTTGGCGCGACATCGTGCTCATCCGTGCACCCCTGATGCTGGCGTCCCTGGGGGCGGATGTTGCGCTCGCGCGAATTAACGCTGGCTTAATGGCCGTTCAGATAACGCTTCTTTCGCGGAGATCGTCGATTTCTTCCGGCGCGAGACCGAGCTCGCGGAGGATCTCGTCGGTCTGCTCGCCGAGCTTCGGCGGCGCGCGATCGGCGCCGACGGCGTGGTCCTCGAGATGGAGCGGGCACGGGACCTGGGGTACCGCTGGATGATCTGCGTGGGGCAGGGTCACGCGCATCCCGCGGTGGATCGCCTGCGGTTCGTCGAAGGCCTGGGCGATGTCGTTGATGGCCCCGCAGGGCACGGCGGCCTTCTCGCAGGCGCCCAGCCAGTGGGCCCGGCTACGGCTCGCCATCGTCGCCTCGATCTTTGGCACGAGCTGCTCCCGGTGCTGGACGCGCAGGGCGTTGGTACCGAAACGCTCGTCTGCTGCGAGGTCGTTGCGGCCTGCCAGTTCGCACCAGGATCGAAACTGGCGGTCGTTCCCGACCGCGAGCATCACGAAGCCGTCGGCGCAGGCGAAGGGCTGGTAGGGAACGATGTTGGGATGTGCGCTGCCGCGCCGCTGTGGCGCGGTGCCAGCAACGAGGTAGTTCATCGCCTGATTGGCGAGCCAGGCGAGCTGACTGTCGAAGAGCGCGAGGTCGATCGTCTCACCCTCGCCGGTCGCACGCGCCCGCAGGAGCGCCGCGAGAATGCCGCTGGACGCGTACATGCCGCACATGAGATCGGCCGCGGCGACCCCGACCTTCTGCGGCGGGCCGTCGGCTTCCCCGGTGATGCTCATCAGACCGCCGAGAGCCTGGATCATCGCATCGTAGCCGGCGCGCTCCGCGTCCGGTCCGGTCTGGCCGAAACCGGTGATCGAGCAGTAGACCAGGGCCGGTTTGGCCTGGCGCAGGGTGGCTGCGTCCAGGCCATATTTCGCCAGCTGGCCCGCGCGAAAATTCTCGATGACCGCGTCCGAGCGCAGGGCCAGCTCCCGCGCAAGGCGCTGGCCGTCGGGGGAGGCGAGGTCGAGGGTCAGCGAGCGCTTGCCGCGATTCGTCGACAGGAAATAGGCGGATTCTGCGGTGGGCTTTCCCGCGGCGTCGCGCAACCAGGGAGGCCCCCAGCCGCGGGTGTCATCCCCCGTCCCCGGGCGTTCGATCTTGATCACCTCGGCACCCAGATCCGCCAGGAGTTGGGTGGCCCAGGGGCCGGCGAGTACCCGGGAGAAGTCCAGGATGCGAACGCCCTCGAGGAGAGCCGCTGGGCTGGTGTCGTTGCTTGCCACGGGCGAATGCTACATTGTCGCCGTAGGAGGAGGTAGCAATGGGGCAGCGATCACCTGCTGGACCGGTCACGGGTGGACTCGTGGTCGTGTCCGATCTCGCCGCGGCGGCGCTCGCCTATACTCGCTGGCTGCACCTGGAGCATCGCGGCACGGCGAGCATCGATGCCGCTTTTGCCGCCGCGCTCGGTCGACCGGAGCTCGCAGGCGCCGCCACGGCGCAGCTCGGGCCCGTGGGCGGCGACGGCCACTGGCTGGAGCTGGTCGAGGATCCGGAGGCCGTGGCAATCGAGGCCTTCCATCCGCCGGGCTGGATGGCGCTCGAGGTTTGCGTCCAGGGCGTGGACGGCTTCGGTGCATCGCTGCGTGAATCCCCCTTCGCGATCGCTGGTGAACCCGCGAACCTGGCCGTTGGCGATGCGATCCGTGCGATGCAGGTCATTGGCCCGGGCGGCGAAATTCTCTACCTGACGGAGATCTTCGATGATCTGCCGCCCTTCGAACTACCGCGCGCCCGCTTCCCCGTCGACCAGCTATTCATCCCGGTGCTGGCCGCCAGCGAGCTCGACGCAACGCTGGCCTTCCTCGAGGATGTCCTCGAAGTCGCGGCGCTCCGCTTCGATACTCGCCTGGGTAGCCTGAGTCGCGCGCTGGGTCGGGACCCGGAAAGCCTCTATCCGGTAGCGACGATGCAGCTATCGGGCGCATGCCTGTTCGAGATCGACCAGCTGCCGGGCGCGCCGGCACCGCGCCCACTGCGGTCGCAGGGCATCGCGGCGATCACACTTCAGACCGCCGACGCCGAACGGTTGGCGGCACGATCCGGCGCCATGTCGACGCGCCAGGGCGTCGTGCTGATCGGCCCGGACGGCGAACGGATCGTCCTGACTCCCGCGGCCTGATTCCCAGCTTCGATCGATGGGTCCGCTCGATTCATCGGTTCACGCTGCTTTGATATAGTATACGCGTATACTAATGCCACAGGATTCGCAGGAGACCCACTTGGCTGGTTCGAGAGCACAGAAACGACGGGGTGGCGACCTCGAGCAGACCCCCTTCGAAGGGCTGATCTGCTTCAACTTTTACCGCGGCTGGCGTGCGGTACAGGAGTACTACGCATCCGCGTTTCCTGACGAGATCAATTCGCAGCGTATGTATGTGCTCGGACTCTGCGAAGGGGGGGCGACGGTCTCCGAAATCGCCCGCAAGCTGCAGATCGACGACGCCGCGGTCTCAAACCTGCTCCGCCGAATGATCGCCGACCAACTGCTCACGAAGATGCGATCCGCGTCGGATGCTCGCAGCTTCGAATTTCACCCGTCGCCGATCGGCAAGAAGCTGCGCGCCGAGGTCAAGCGTCGCCTGCTCCAGCTCGATGAAGTTCTCTACCGGGAGATATCCCCGGCAGACCGCGAGGTTCTCAATCGGATCGCGAGAACCATCCAGAAACACACCTGAGGAGACCACGATGACCAGGAAGTCCATGACCCTGCTGGCGGCGTTGCTGATCGCCGCCACCTCCACCAGCGCAAACGATGTCCCCCAGTCCACCAGCCAGGCCTACCTGGAAGTGGTCGTCCTGCGGCCTGCGAGTGGGGGGGATTTCGAAGCGGCGCGACGCGTCGCCGTCCGGCAGATGGAGGAGGAACCAGGGTTCATCTGGTGGCAGCGACTCGAAGCCGAGGACGGAAGCAAGGCGGATGTCCTCGCCTGGGTAGGCGCCGAGGCCGCCCTTGCAGCGGCCGATCGCGTGGAGACCGCGCCCGAATTCGCGCCTTACATGGCGGCCATCGAAACGGTCCAGTATTCCGGCCATTTCTGGGCCGCTGCCGATGCGAAGAAGCTCGAGTTCGAGCTCTCCACGGCACCATTCGTCGAGCTGGCCATCTACTCAGTCCCGAACCCGGAGCCATTCCTCGGTGGTCAGAAATCCC
>JBCCZC010000411.1:0-5215 GCA_039188505.1 Pseudomonadota bacterium
CGAGGGCGTTCGTCGGTTCAGCAGGGCGATCGGGCACCTGCTGGGCCACGATGCCGAGCGCCGTCCAGCACGCTCACCGCCGTACCGGTGCGACACCCTTTCGCACGAGAGCAAGGGTACGGTTGACAATCATTCTCATTTGCATTTAACTTGGGGGCATCACGAAGGCTAGGTGCCCATGTACGTCTGTATCTGCCACGCAGTTACCGAGAAGGATATTCAGCTCTCTGCCGAGCGCGGCGTGCGTTCCATGCGCCAGCTGCGCGCCCAGACGGGCTGCTCCGGCACCTGCGGGCAGTGCGCGCCCATGGCTAAGAACATTCTGGAGGACGCCCACGGTTCCGCCGAGCAGAGCTCGCCGGAATCGCTGACGATCTTGCCGGCCTTCGCCTGATCATCGCTTTCGAACGCCGGTCACGGGCGTTCGAAAGCGACGAAAAATAGACGCTTCGACGGTCATCAGACGGTCGAGGCTTTCGCTCGTCCTGTTGACACGATCCACACCGTCGACCCATCATCATGCCGAAACTCCCCGAACAGGAAGATTCAGCATGAAAGGCGACGCCAAAGTCATCGAGTGGCTCAACAAGGTGCTCTACAACGAGCTTACCGCCATCAACCAGTATTTCCTGCACGCGCGCATGCTCGACGATCAGGGGCTCGTGCAGCTCGGCAAGCACGAGTACGAGGAATCGATCGACGAGATGAAGCATGCCGACGTGATCGTGCAGCGGATTCTCTTCCTCGAGGGTCTGCCGAATCTGCAGCAGCTCGGCAAGCTCATGATTGGCGAGAACGTCAAGGAGATGCTCGAGTGCGACCTCAAGCTCGAGCTCATCGCCATTCCGGATCTGAAAGCGGGCATTGCGGCTGCAGAAGCCGTCGCAGACTACGTCACCCGAGATCTGTTCAAGGACATCCTTGATTCCGAGGAAGAGCACGTCGACTGGATCGAGACGCAGCTGGGGCTCATCGAGCAGATGGGGCTCCAGAACTACGTTCACCGCCAGAGCTGAGATCGCTCCGCCGATCCGGTCCGTCGGGGCCGGGTCGGTATCTTGCTGCGGTCACTTCAGCCGGCGGTCCCGTCGGCCTTCAGAACGTCCTGAAGTTCCTTCGCCACCTGCTTGTACAGGTTGACGATGCGGGCGATCTGCTTGTTCGCCTGCTTGAGCGAACCATCGCGTGCCCCGTGTTCGAGGATCTTCGAATGCTCCGCAAGCCTCAGCGCGCCCAGGTTGGCACTCGTCGACTTGAGCGAATGGGCCGGCGTGATCATCGCGTCGCGATCGTTCGCCTTTGCGGCCTTCACCAGCGCCCGCAATGCCTTCGGTGAATCCTCCAGGAATACGCGCACCAGGTTGTCGAAGTCGGCCCCCATGATCTCGCGCAGGTCTTCGAGCACGACCTGGTCGAGCACCTCCGGTTCGGCACCCATCGCCACGTAGACGCCCGAGGGCGTGGGGCGCGGTGGTGGCCGGTTCGTCGCCGGAGTCGGTTGCGCCGCCGGGGCGGCTGCGGCCGACGGCGCCGCCTCGGCTCCGTCGGTGGATGCGGGCGCCGGCACCTGGTCCGGCGTGGCGCCGCCCTTCGCCATCCAGTGGCCGACGGTCTTCTTCAGCAGGGACAGATTCATGGGCTTCGCCATGTAGTCGTCCATGCCCGCTTCGAGGCATTTCTCCCGGTCGCCTGCCATCGCGTTCGCGGTCATCGCGATGATGGGGATGCGATCCCAGCTGTGCTCCTCCTCGTAGGCTCGCCAGGCGCGGGTCGCGGCATAGCCATCCATCACCGGCATCATGCAGTCCATGATGACGGCCTGGTAGCGCGTTGGAGACTCCTTCAGGAGGTCCAGTGCGATCTTGCCGTTTTTGGCGATGTCGAATTCGAGCCCGGCGACCTCGAGCAGCTTCTGGGCGACGTGGAGGTTGACCGGATTGTCCTCCACGAGCAGCACCGTGCCGGCGATGGCGTCCACCGGCTCGTCCGTCTCGTAGCCGAGCTCGCGGTCGCTGACGGACTCCGGCGGCGGGACGGTCGCACCGGCCAGGAGCGCCTCGAGGCCCTCGCGCAGGCTGTTCTGGGACCCCGATCGCGGCCGGGCCACCACGCCCGGCAGCTGCGCCAGCTCCGCGGGCAGGTCTCCGGCGTCCGTGAGCAACAGGAATCCGGTCTCGGCGAGCTTGGGATTATCCCGTGCCTTGAGCACGAATTCGCCGACCCCGCTCCCCAGCTCCTCATCGAGCATCACGTTGTCGAAGCGCCACGTTCCGCCGAGATCCTTCCGGCTGTCGACCTTGGCAGCCGCGTCGCTCAGGGACGTCGACAGCGTCACCTGGGTCTCCCAGCGGTCGCAGAAGATCTTGAGACGCTGGGCGAACTCCTTGTCCTTGGAGACCAGGAGCATCCGCGATTCCTCGAGCGGGCGGGTCTTTGCTTCGATGTCGCCGAGGGACTTCTTCAGCCGTACGGTGAACCAGAAGACCGATCCCCGGTTCTCCTCCGACTTGACGCCGATCTTGCCGTTCATCAGCTCGACGAGGCGCTTGCAGATGGCCAGGCCGAGGCCGGTGCCGCCGTAGGTCCGGGTCGTGGAGGCGTCGGCCTGGGAGAACGGTCGGAACAGGCGATCCGCGGTCTGCTTGTCCATGCCGATGCCGGTGTCCTTCACGGTGAACAGCAGCTCGGTCTCGGCGGGGAAGTCCTGCCGCCGCGCCAGCGAGAGCGTCACGCTTCCCTCGTTGGTGAACTTGATGGCGTTGCTGACGAGATTGGTCAGTACCTGCTTGAGCCGCACCGGGTCGCCGCGCATCGCCAGCCGGACGTCCTGCTCGATGTCGATCTCGAGCTTGATGCTCTTGCGGTCGGCGCTGCTCGCCATGAGGCTCACCACCGAATCGAGCAGCTCGCGCAGATTGATGCCGACGGTCTCGAGCGTGAGCTTGCCGGCCTCGATCTTCGAGTAGTCGAGGATGTCGTCGATGATCGTCAGCAGGTGCTTGGACGACTGGAACGCCGTATTCAGATAGTCCCGCTGCGAATCGTTGAGTGGCGTGCTGCGCAGGATGTCGAGGATCGGGAGTATGCCGTTCAGCGGCGTCCGGATCTCGTGACTCATCGTGGCTAGGAATTCATCCTTGGCCATGTTCGCGGCCTCGGCGGAGATCTTCGCGGCCTTCAGCTCGTCCTCGACCCGCGTGCGCTGACGCGCCTCCTCCGCGAGCCGATCGTTGTAGGACTCGAGCTCCAGTTTGGAATCGCCCAGCACCTCGGAGAGCCGCTTCCGCTCCACCGCATCGTCGAGCTGCGCGACCATCTGCCGCTGGACGCCAACGGCGTAGATCACCATGGTGGCGACCGTCAGGCCGAGGAGCACCAGCGTCACGTAGCCCGCCATGGTGCCGGCCACGACCAGCTTGGCCGCAAGACCCAGGAAGAGCGGAACATTGAACGCCGCCAGCACCTGGATCGCGGGCGCGAGCAGGAGCAGCCCCGAGATCCCCATGGCGACCACGATCGCAGTGATCAGCACGGGTTCGAGGTCGAAGAAGAGCCACGCGGCGCCACCCCAACCGGCCCCGCTCGCAAGCATGGTGAGCATGGCCGCAAGCAGCCAGGATTCGGGGTTCGAGTCGACGTCCGAGGCCTTCGTGTAGGCCAGATAGACGACGACGCGCCCGATGCCGACCAGCACGAAATAGAGCGCGAAGCCGGCCGCGGCGACGGACTCGTGCGCAAACCAGAGGTAGGCGCCGAGCAGAACGGCGATGAGCGTGCCTGCGGCGGCGCCGAAGAGCGAATTCCGGAACATCGACCGAACGCGCGCGGTTTCGACCGTGACGACTTCGGGCCGGGAGGACGTGGCTTGTTCTGCGTCTGGGATCATGGCATTTCGGGCCGCCGGCTAGCCGGCTCCCGCGAAGTGATAGGTGAGGTCCGATTCCGGCTTCTGGACGAAGTGGCCCTGGATGAAATCGACACCGGAGGACCAGAGCTGTACGGCGAGCTGTGCTTCCTCGACGCCGGTGACGACGACCTGCGAGCGGTGCTCGTGGAGGCGCTGTACCGTTTCGCTGAGCTGCCCGTCCTGGAGCTGCCGGAACGCGACTTCGGGACGCAGCTTGACGAATTCGGCATGGAAGTACTCGAGGATGCGGAAGGCGGTCTCGCTGCCGTCGAAATGGCCCAGGCAGAAGCGGACGCGGTTGGCCTCGAGCCTGCGCGTGAGCTCGACGACGGCCTTCAGGGACCGGGCGAGCTCCGTGAGCTTGAACTCCAGGATGAGGGACGGGCCCGATACGGTGTGCTGGTTGAGCGTTTCGACGATAAAGTCGGCGGCATCCTCGCCCGTGGCGGCTTCGCCCGACTGATTGACGAACAGGCGCAGGGGGCGGGATCGCCCCGCGTCCTCCGCGATCAGCTCGATCGCCTTGCGCGCAACCCAGCGGTCGATCTGATCGAGCATGCCGAGCTCCTGGGCTGCCGCGATCACCCGGGCCGGCGCAACTGGCTCCTGGCCCGGCCGCGGTAGCCGCAGCAGGCACTGGTACTGGTCGACTTCCTGGCCCTGGAGCGACGCGATCGGCTGGTAGACCATCTGGAAGCCGTCGCTGTCCAGGGCCTCCATGATGGCCTCGCCGAGGCCGCGGAGATCGCCCTCCGCCGGCCGCGTCGGAGCGCGGTGTACGCTGATGCGCGCGTCCTTCTGTTCGGCGTCGCGGGTGCAGATTCTCTCGGCCGTGGAAATGAGCGCGTCGGCGGTCTCGAACTCGTCGGAGAGCGGGCAGATGCCGGCCGATACGGAGATCTTCGTCCGGGTGCCCTTGATCTCGAAGGTCTCGCGGCCGACCGCGCCGAGGATCTCCCTCGCCTTGCCCTCCAGCTCCCCGATCGACAGGCCGTCGAAAAGGGCACACCAGGCGGCATCGCCATAGTGGCAGGCGCCGTCGTCGGCACGCATCACGGCGGCAATGTGGGGTTCGAGCGCGTCCGCCAGCGACTCCAGGAACGGCAGGCCCTGCTGCCGGCGGATCGCGTAGGCGCTGTCGATCTCGAGGAAGACCATGCAGCCGGTCCGGTCGTGGTCCGGGGCGTCGCGAACGGCTTCGAGCCGCTCTTCCAGCCGAGCCCCGAGGGCCTTCCGATCGACGATGGCCGCCCCTTTCGGCTCCGGCTCCGGCTCGGGCGTCGCCACCGGACTGGGTGGCGACGCTGC
>JBCCZC010000412.1:0-5201 GCA_039188505.1 Pseudomonadota bacterium
CGCCGGTGTCGAGGTAGCTACGGCGGAATCATGCACCGGGGGCTGGATCGCCAAATGCCTGACCGATGCGTCCGGTAGCTCCGGGTGGTTCAGCACCGGCGTGGTCAGCTACGGCAACGCGACCAAGGCGGCGCTGCTCGGCGTCGACGCCCTGCTCATCGAGCAGCACGGCGCCGTGAGCCGGCCGGTGGTCGAGGCCATGGCGGTGGGTCTGCGCGAGCGCTGGGCCCCGAAGGCATCCACGGTCGCCGTCAGCGGCGTTGCGGGACCGACCGGCGGCTCGGCGGAGAAGCCGGTCGGACTGGTCTGGTTCGGTTGGGCGGATGCGAAGGGTGGCCTGAGGAGCGAGCACCGGGTCTTCCCGGGGGATCGCGAGGCGGTCCGGCGCCATGCCGTCGCCCGCGCCCTGGTCGGACTGCGTGACGGCATCTCGGGCTGACCCGGAGGCGCCAGCGGGGACTGCTTGCGGCCGGGTTTCTGGACTACAATCGCTTGCGCAACGGCCTTAGCACCCGGGGAGCCCGGTGTGCTAAATTTCCGGCCCTTCCGATCCACATTTCACCCCCCGGAGAACCTGAATGGATGACAACAGGAAACGCGCCCTATCGGCGGCCCTGACGCAGATCGAAAGACAGTTCGGCAAAGGTGCCGTGATGCGGATGGGGGATGCCTCAGCCGCCGATGTTTCCTATGTTTCTTCGGGATCGCTCACCCTCGACATCGCGCTCGGGATCGGCGGCTATCCGCGGGGACGGGTCATCGAGATCTACGGCCCGGAATCGAGCGGCAAGACCACGCTGACCCTGCAGGCCGTGGCCGAGGCGCAGCGCGCCGGCGGTCAGGCCGCGTTCATCGACGCCGAGCACGCGCTCGACCCGACCTATGCCGAAGCGCTGGGCGTGAATGTCGACGATCTGCTCGTGTCGCAGCCGGACACCGGGGAACAGGCCCTGGAGATCGCGGATATGCTCGTCCGCTCCGGTGCCGTCGACATCATCGTGGTTGACTCCGTCGCTGCCCTGACGCCGAAGGCCGAGATCGAGGGCGAGATGGGCGATTCCCATGTGGGCCTGCAGGCACGTCTCATGTCGCAGGCGCTGCGGAAGCTGACCGCGAACATCAAGCGCTCGAACTGCATGATGATCTTCATCAACCAGATCCGCATGAAGATCGGCGTGATGTTCGGGAGCCCGGAAACGACGACAGGCGGCAACGCCCTGAAATTCTACTCGTCCGTGCGCCTCGACATCCGCCGGATCGGCGCGATCAAGAAGGGCGACGAGGTCATCGGCAACCAGACTCGCGTCAAGGTGGTCAAGAACAAGGTCGCGCCGCCGTTCCGGCAGGCCGAATTCGAGGTTCTCTACGGTGAAGGCGTGTCCCGGGAGGGCGAGATCATCGACCTCGGCGTGGCGCACAACATCGTCGACAAGGCGGGCGCCTGGTACAGCTATCAAGGCGAGCGAATCGGGCAGGGCAAGGAGAACGTGCGCACCTATCTGAAGGAGCATCCGGAGATGCGTGAGGAGATCGATGGCAAGATCCGCGCCCTGGTGCTGAAGAAGAAGGGTGACGCAACCGCCGAGGAACCTGAGGAGGCCGGCGCCGAGTCTTGAGCGCCGCGGGGGAAGCGCGCGAGCGCGCGATCCGTTGGCTGGCCGTCCGCGAGCGTTCGGCGCAGGAACTGCGGCGACGCCTCGCCGAGGCTGGCTTCGATGCAGACGTGGCGGCGGAGGCCGTCGCGTCGCTGATCGACGAGCGGTTGCAGAGCGACGAGCGTTTCACGGAGATCTTCGTGCGCTCCCGCCGCGCCCGGGGGCAGGGCCCTTTTCGGATCCGGGTCGAGCTCGAACAGCAGCATGGCATTGACGGCGAGACCGTTCGCCGCCATCTCCACGGAGAAGAGGCGGACTGGTACGAGGCAGCCTGGGAGGCGGCGCGGAAGAAATTCCGTGGACCGGCCCGGGACCTTCGTGATCGGGCCAAGCGAACCCGTTTCCTGACGGGCCGAGGCTTCGAGCGCGACCAGATCGAAAGCGCGCTGGAGCGACTGGAACAAGAAGAGCATGAAAACCAGTAACGAGATCCGCCAGGGCTTCCTGGATTATTTCGCCGAACGCGGGCACCGGGTGGTGGCTTCGAGCTCCCTGGTGCCGGGCAACGACCCGACGTTGCTGTTTACCAACGCGGGCATGGTGCAGTTCAAGGACGTGTTCCTGGGCGCGGAGAAGCGCGACTACGTCCGCGCGGCAACGTCCCAGCGCTGCGTTCGCGCGGGCGGGAAGCACAATGATCTGGACCAGGTCGGCTACACCGCGCGGCACCACACGTTCTTCGAGATGCTGGGCAACTTCAGCTTCGGTGACTACTTCAAGGAAGAAGCGATCGAGTACGCCTGGGATTTCCTGACGCGCGTGGCGGGGCTGCCATCGGAGAAGCTCTGGGTGACGGTCTTCGAGGACGACGACGAGGCGGCCTCGATCTGGCTGGACCGCGTCGGCGTCTCTCCCGAGCGCTTCAGCCGCATCGGGGCCAAGGACAACTTCTGGGCCATGGGCGACACCGGTCCCTGCGGCCCGTGCACGGAGATCTTCTTCGATCACGGTCCCGACATCCCCGGTGGCCCCCCGGGTACGCCGGAAGAAGACGGCGACCGCTACGTCGAGATCTGGAATCTCGTGTTCATGCAGTTCGATCGAAACGCCGGCGGCGAGACTCGCCCCCTGCCGAAGCCCTGCGTCGATACGGGGATGGGGCTCGAGCGGCTCGCGGCGATCCTCCAGGGGGTCCACAGCAACTACCAGATCGACATCTTCCAGTCGCTGATCCGGCGCGCCGGTGCACTCACGGGCTGCGCGGATCTGGCGCAGAATTCGCTCAAGGTCATCGCCGATCACATCCGGGCGTGCGCCTTCCTGATCGTCGACGGCGTGCTGCCGGGCAACGAGGGGCGCGGCTACGTGCTACGGCGCATCATTCGTCGGGCCGTACGCCACGGCTACAAGCTCGGGGCATCGCAGCCGTTCTTTCACGCCATGGTGCCTGCGCTCGTCGAGGAGATGGGCGCCGCCTATCCGGAACTCGCGGAGAAAGCGGGCTTCGTGCGCGACGTGCTCGAAGGCGAAGAGGAGCGGTTCTTCGAGACGCTCTCTCAGGGCATGAAGCTGCTCGAGGCCACCGTGGCGGAGCTGGACGGCGAGACCATTCCCGGCGAGGACGTCTTCCGCCTCTACGACACGTTCGGCTTTCCGGCAGACCTCACGGCGGATGTCGCTCGCGAACGCGGTCTGGTCATCGATCGCGACGGCTTCGACGAGGCCATGGAGAAGCAGCGGGAGCGGGCACGCGCCGCGGCCGGGTTCTCGGGCGGTGATCACGTGGACACCGCCGTGCTGAACCGCCTCGAGCCCACGGTCTTCCTCGGTTACGACGAGGTGTCCAGCGACGATGTCCGGGTCGCGGCGGTGCTGGTCGACGGTCGGAGCGTCGACGCCATCGAGCCTGGCGCGCGGGCAACGGTGGTCCTGGACCGGACGCCGTTCTATGCCGAGTCCGGAGGCCAGGTGGGCGACCAGGGCGTGCTCGAGGCAGATGGCCTACGCTTCGAAGTGGACGATACGCGTAAGCTCGCGGGCACGTTCCACGGCCATGCGGGCACGCTCGTCGAGGGCCGGTTGGCCGTCGGCGATGTCGTGACGGCCGCTATCGACGGCGAGCGCCGCGCCGCCATCGTGCGCCACCACTCGGCGACGCACCTGCTGCACGCGGCGCTACGCGCGGTCCTTGGCGAGCACGTGGAGCAGAAAGGCTCCCTGGTTGCTCCGGACCGGCTGCGCTTCGATTTCTCTCATTTTCAGCCCGTCACCGAAGCGGAGCTCCGGCAGATCGAGGACCTCGTCAACGGCGAGGTACGCGCGAACGCGGCAGCGCAGGACCGGGTCATGGCCTTCGACGCTGCGATCGAGGCCGGGGCCATGGCGCTCTTTGGCGAGAAATATGGCGAGGAGGTGCGCGTCATGAGCTTCGGGCCCTTCAGCGTCGAGCTCTGCGGGGGCACCCATGTCGAACGTGTCGGCGACATCGGGCTGGTCAAGATCGTGTCCGAAGGAGGAATCGCCGCCGGTATTCGCCGCATCGAGGCGGTGGCCGGGCAGGAGGCGCTCGACTTCGTGCACGATGCGGAAGATCGGCTCGCCGAAGTTGCAGGCCTCCTGAAGGCGTCTCCCGGTGACGTGACGGCCAAGGTGGCCGCCCTGATCGAGGCGGCCCGAAGCGCGGAGAAAGCGCTCGAGCGGGCCAAGCAGAAGCTCGCGAGCACGGCTGGCAAGGACCTGGCATCGACCGCGACGGACGTCGGCGGCGTGAAGGTGCTCGTAGCGGCATTGCCCGACGCTGAGCCCAAAAGCCTGCGGAATACCATGGATCAGCTCAAGGACAAGCTCGGCACGGCGGCCATCGTGCTGGCGACGGCCCAGGGCGAGCGGGTTCACCTCGTGGCGGGGGTGACGAAAGACGTCACGGGACGCGTCAAGGCGGGCGAACTCGTCAACGTGGCTGCCGCGAAGGTGAACGGCCGAGGCGGGGGGCGACCCGACATGGCGCAGGCAGGCGGTACCGACCCGACGGCCCTGCCCGCAGCTCTGGAGGCGGCGCGGACCTGGCTGGGCGAACAACTTACATGACCGGACATTAGGGCTCCCGATCGTCACAAATGGTAAATCGCGCTTGTGTCGCCGCCCGCCATTTGTGACAATCCGGCCATATTAGAGGGATATGTAAATTCCCGTCGGCGTTGAAAAAAGGGCGCAACTGAGGCTCGCGACGAAGGTCGCTTGCGATGGTGGAACGAATGGAGGCGCAAACATGCTGATCCTCACCCGTCGAGTGGGCGAGACACTGATGATCGGTGACGAAGTATCGGTCACGGTTCTCGGGGTGAAGGGCAACCAGGTTCGGATCGGAATCAACGCTCCGAAACACGTGGCCGTCCATCGCGAAGAGATCTACGACCGCATCCAGGCCGAGCACGACGAACCGATCTCGATCCCGAAGCAGGAAGTCGGCTGATCCGAACCCGTCACGGGTTCGACGATATGGGCTGACGACAGCCGATCAATGGTCTATAATCCGCGCCCTCGCGTGTCACGCGAGCGAGCGTTTCCCGGAGAGGTGGCCGAGCGGCTGAAGGCGCTCCCCTGCTA
>JBCCZC010000413.1:0-5177 GCA_039188505.1 Pseudomonadota bacterium
CAACAACAACGGCGTCATCGACGACAGCGAGATCGTGGAAGGCTGCTTCCTCGGCTGGGCCGGCGCCGAAGAGTGTCAGCGCGCAATCGATGCGGATGGCATTCCGTTCACGCGGAACGTCTTCGTTACGATGAACCGCGCCAAGGCCTGTACCGCCCGCTTCCGGTAAGTGGAGGGCCTTCAGGCAACGAATGACGGGCCGGCACCGTGCCGGCCCGTCGCTTTTCAGGACCCCAATCCCGGACCACCACGCCGTCACCACGACCCGTGCATCACCCTTTGGCATAGGCAAAGCATCATCCGAACCGCTAAACTCCGGCGGTTTTGGACCCTGGCCCCCCGCATTTCCAGCGGGTGCCACTGCATCGGGAACGCGGATCCATGGCATCAACCGAATCCTTTGCGTCGCGGCAGCCTGCCGCTGACGACGCGTGCGCCGCCGGCTTCCAGCGGCTGCGCGAAGAGTTGCGGACACGCATCATCGGCCAGGAAGAGCTGGTCGACAGCCTGATTGTCGCGCTCCTGGCCAACGGTCATCTCCTGGTCGAAGGCGCGCCCGGCCTGGCGAAGACCACGGCCATCAAAGAGCTCGCCGCGCGGATCGAGGGGGACTTCCATCGGATCCAGTTCACGCCCGATCTGCTGCCAGCAGATTTGACCGGCACGGAAATCTACCGCCCCCAGGAGGCGGTGTTCGAGTTCCAGAAGGGGCCGATCTTTCACAACCTGATCCTTGCGGACGAGGTCAACCGAGCGCCGGCAAAAGTGCAATCCGCGCTCCTCGAGGCCATGGGCGAGCACCAGGTCACGGTCGGCCGGGTGACCTACGAACTGCCCAAGCTGTTCCTCGTGATGGCCACGCAGAACCCGATCGAGCAGGAGGGTACCTACCCGCTGCCCGAAGCCCAGCTGGACCGCTTCCTCATGCACGTGCGCATCGGCTATCCCGATGGTGACGCCGAGCGTCTGATCCTGGAGCTGGCGCGCGAGCAGGCGCGCGAGAAGCTCACCGAGGCCAAGGTGCCGGACGTGCTGCTCCAGCAGGCCGACGTCTTCGAGGCCCAGCGTCAGGTCCTCGGGATCCATCTCGCGCCCCAGCTGGAGCGGTACCTGATCGAGTTCGTGCTCGCGACGCGGGAGCCGAGCCGCTACGGCGATGATCTGGCCACGTGGGTCAGCTACGGCGGCAGCCCGCGGGCGACGATCGCCCTCGATCGCTGCTCCCGCGCCCATGCGTTCCTGTCCGGCCGCGACTTCGTCACGCCCGAGGACGTTCATGCCATCGCGCACGACGTACTGCGGCACCGCATACTCATGTCCTTCGAAGCCGAGGCCGCGGGCGTCGACAGCGATCGCCTGATTTCCGAGCTGATCGAGCGCGTCCCGGTTCCCTGAGCGTCACGGCCCGCGCGTTCATGGCGAAAACCTCCATCACGGCAGAAGAGCTGATCGAGCTGCGCTACCTCGCGCGGAGCCTCGTGATGCGCGGCCGCACGCCCGTCAAGTCGGTGATTGCCGGCGCGCACCTGTCGCGTTTCCGCGGCCGTGGTGTCGACTATCTCGAATCCCGCAACTATGAGATCGGGGACGATATCCGGAACCTGGACTGGCGCGTGACGGCCCGCACGGGTCGGCCTCACACCAAGGTTTTCCAGGAGGAGCGGGAGCGACCCGTCATCGTGCTCCTCGACCTCGATCCGCCGATGTACTTCGGGACCCGCGGTCGCCTGAAAGCCGTGCTAGCCGCCGAGCTCGCGGCGCTCGCAGGCTGGGCGACAACGCGACGCGGTGACCGCATCGGTGGCCTCGTGTTCCGAGGCGCCGAGCACCTCGAGGCTCGGCCCCGGGGCGGCCGCCGTGGTTCGATGCAGTTCATCCGCACGATCGAGCGTGCCTTCCACGCCGAGCCGCCGGCGTTCGATGCCCCGGAACCACCGGGCGTCACGGGTGCGCTCGAACGGCTGCGGCGCGTCAGCCGACCGGGGTCCCTCGTTCTGCTCATCAGCGATTTCATCGGCCTCGAGGACGACGCCGATCGGCACCTCGCGCTGCTGCGTCAGCACACGGACCTGATCGCCTTCCAGGTTCGCGACGGCATCGAGCGGGAGATCCCGCCGGCGGGTGTCTATCCGATCTCGGATGGCACGAACCGCGGCATCCTCGATCTGAGCGCCCGCGACGCGCGCGAAGCGTATTATCATCGCGTGGTGCGTGCCGGCGACGCGGGTGCGGCGCGGCTGGCGCGCTTCGGTGTGCCCGTGATCCAGTGCGCCACGACCGACGAACCCGTCGGCATCCTCTCCCAGCTCTTCGGTAGCAAGCGGCGGCGCGCAGCGTGAACGAGTCGCTCCCGCTGCGAGACGTTCATGCCGCGCTGACGCCCCCCTGGTGGCCACCGGCGCCGGGCTGGTGGGTGGTCGCGGTACTGTCGCTCCTGGCCCTGGGCCTGCTGGCCTGGCGCGGCTGGCACGGCTGGCAGCGGCATCGACGTCGTCAACGGCTGCTGGCCGAGCTCGCGCTCGCAATCGGTGCCGAGTCCGATCTCGATTACCTCCGTGCGGTGGCCGATTTCTGTAAGCGTCTCCTGCTCCACGAGGGTGGCCGCCAGGATCTGGCCGTAGCCTCGGGCGAGGGGTTCGCTGATGCGCTTGCCGAGCCGTGGTCGGAAGACGATCGCTACCGCGACGCCGCACGCGCGCTCGCGCTCGACCAGTATCGCCCGGCAACGACCGTTGTCCGGGAACCGGTGACGGCACTGGCCCAGGCCTGGATCGAGCGGATCGTCCGGGGAGAGGTCCGATGATCGAACTAGCCTGGCCTTGGCTGCTGGCCGCCGCGGTCCTGCCGCTCCTCGCGAGGCTCGCGGTCCCGCCCGCGGAGGGTGCGCGCGGCGCGATCCGGATCCCCTTCTATCACCGCGTTGCCCGGGACTCGCAGCCGGCCAGCTCGCCCTGGTACCGCGTGCTCCTGGCCGCCCTCGCGTGGCTCGCTCTCGTGGTCGCAGCAGCCCGCCCTCAGTGGATCGACGAGCCGGTCGCCCTGCCGGCAACGGGCCGTGACCTGCTGCTCTCGGTCGATATCTCCGGGAGCATGGAGACGGCGGATCTGTTTCTGGGGTCGCAGCCCGCGACCCGCCTCGACGTCGTGAAGAACGTCGTCGGTGAATTCCTCGATCGCCGCCAGGGCGATCGCGTCGGTCTGATCCTCTTCGGTCGGCGAGCCTATCTGCAGACACCGCTGACCTTCGATCGGGCGACGACCCGGCAGATGCTCGATGAGTCCGTGATCGGCCTGGCGGGCAAGGAGACCGCTATCGGTGATGCCATCGGCCTGGCCGTCAAGCGGCTGCGGGAGCAGGCCCACGATCAGAAGGTCCTGATTCTCCTGACCGATGGGGCGAATACCGCCGGGGCTGTCGACCCGCTCAAGGCCGCCCAGCTGGCCGAGCAGGAGGGCGTTCGCATCTACACGGTGGGCGTCGGCGCGGATGAGATGATGGTCCGCAGCCTCTTCGGTGCCCGCCGAGTCAATCCTTCCGCGGACCTCGATGAGGACACGCTGCGCACGATCGCCGACCAGACCGGTGGGCGCTACTTCCGCGCCCGCGACACCGACGAGCTGGTCCAGATCTACGCCCTGCTTGACGAGCTGGAGCCCGTCGAATCAGACGAGGAGGTGGTTCGTCCCCGGCGCGAGCTGTTCCATTGGCCCCTGACGATTGCCCTGGCGGTCACCGGACTCCTGATCCTCGGACGTCTGCGCTTCCGGTCAAGGCGGTTCGCCTCCGCATGATCGACCAGCTCGCCAATCTCCACTTCCTGCGTCCGACCTGGCTGGCTGCCCTGCTTGCCGCGCCGCTCATCGGTTGGATGCTCTGGCGACGCCAGCTGGCGCGATCGCGCTGGGCCGAGCTCTGCGACGAGGATCTACTCAGCTACCTCGGCTTCGATCCGGGCAAGCGTCAGCGTCACGGCTGGATCGTGGCGGTGGTGGTCGGTTGGATGGTGGCGACGATCGCCCTGGCCGGCCCGGCCTTTCGCATGCAGCCCCAGGCGCTGTTCAAGAGCGTCGACGCCCGCGTCGTGCTGATCGACCTGTCGCGCTCCATGCTCGCAGGCGATCTCAAGCCGAACCGCCTCGACCAGGCCCGGTTCAAGCTCATGGATCTCCTCGACCGGGTGCAGGAGGGGCAGACGGCGCTCGTCGCCTACGCCGGTGAGCCTTTCATCGTCTCGCCGCTGACGGACGATGCCAATACGGTCCGGAACATGGTCGGCGCGCTCGATCCCAGCATCATGCCGGCCCCCGGCAGCGAGGCGGACGAGGCGCTGACCCTTGCGGCCGAACTCCTCGCGCGGGTCGGTGACGGGCGCGGCGACATCCTGCTGCTCAGTGACGACGTGAATGCCGCGGCGATCGAGATGGCTGCGGACCTGTCGGCGCGCGGGATCCGCGTCTCCGTGCTTGGCGTGGGCACGCCCGAGGGCGCGCCCATTGGCTTGCCGAACGGCGGGGTCCTCAAGACCGACGCGGGTCGGATCGTCATTCCCCAGCTCAACGAGGACCGGCTCGTGGCGCTCGCCCGCGCCGGTGGTGGTCGCTACGCCCGGATCAGCAGCGGCCCCGCTGACCTCGATCTGCTGCTGCCGGCCGACGGCAGTCTGCCCGGCAACGACGACGTCGAGGCGGCGGACCGGGAGAGTGCGAGGTGGCAGGACGATGGTCCCTGGCTCGTGCTGCTGCTCCTGCCGCTCGGCGCGCTTGCTTTCAGGCGGGGCGTGCTCCTCGCGGGTCCGCTCGCGGTCGGGCTGACGCTGCCGACCGGTGCCGAGGCCGCCGTCTGGGACGACTGGTTCCGCACGCCCGAACAGCGCGCAGCGCGGGCCATGGACGCCGAGGACTTCGAGACGGCGGCCAACCTCGCCGAAGACCCGTTGCGTCGCGGCAATGCGCACTACCGGAGCGGCGATTTCGAGGCCGCCGCGCAGGCGTTCGAGCGAGCTCCGGGACCCGATGGGGCCTACAACCTCGGTAACGCGCTGGCGCAGCAGCAACGCTACGAGGAGGCGCTGGCGGCCTACGACCGCGCCCTCGCCGAGTCGCCCGACATGGAAGACGCCGTCTTCAACCGGGAGCTGGTCGAGAAGCTACTCGAGGAACAGCAGCAGCAGGAGCAG
>JBCCZC010000414.1:0-5132 GCA_039188505.1 Pseudomonadota bacterium
CGGATCGGCTTCGTCTTCCAGAGCTTCAACCTGATCGATGAGCTGACCGTCGAGGAGAACGTCGGGCTGCCGCTCCTGTACCAGAAGATCTCGGGCGCCGAACGGAAGGAGCGCGTCGCGAGGGTGATGGAGCGGGTCGGCATCGCGCACCGCGCCGGGCACTATCCCCAGCAGCTCTCCGGCGGCCAGCAGCAGCGGGTCGCGGTCGCGCGCGCTGTCGTCACCGACCCGGGCGTCATCCTTGCCGACGAGCCGACGGGAAACCTCGACTCCCGCAACGGCGAGGAGGTCATGGATCTCCTGACCCAGCTCAACGAAGCGGGCACCACGATCATCATGGTCACCCACTCGCCGTCGCATGCCGACTACGCGCACCGGGTGATCAACCTCTTCGACGGCTGCGTCGTCAGCGAGAACGTGATTCGCCTCGATCGGGAGGTCGCCAATGCTTAAGAACTACCTTCTGATCGCCTGGCGCAACCTGCTGGCGCATCGGCTGTTCTCGGCCATCAACATCCTCGGCCTGGCCATCGGCCTGGCGTCCTGCCTCCTCATCGCACTGTTCGTGCGCCACGAGCTCAGCTACGACCGCCACTACGAGAACGCCGACAACATCGCCCGCGTCGTGCGCAACTTCACGACGTCGAACCTGCACCTCGCCACGGTCGCGGCGCCCTTCGGGCCGCTCATTGCCCAGGACTTCCCGGAGGTCCGGGAGATGACGCGGGTCAACACGATGACCCTGCCGATGGCCGTCGAGGATCGCCCCTTCGACAACCTCGTCATCGGCATGGCGGACGGCAATTTCTTCGACTTCTTCGACCTCGAGTTCACCCGGGGCCAAGCTACGGATGCGCTCAGCGAGCCCTTTGCCGTGGTGCTGACCGAAACCGCGGCGAACCAGATGTTCGGCAGCGAGGATCCCGTGGGCCGCGCGATCACTGTGCTCGGGCAGATCGACATGAAGGTCACCGGGATCATCCGCGATCTGCCGGAGAACACGCATCTCAACTTCGACATGCTGGGCTCGATCACCACGTTCTTCGCCGTGCAGCCGGGCGAGGAGGAGAGCTTCGGGTCGAACAACTACCACACCTACTTCCTGCTACCGGAGGGCCACGACCTCGACGCGATGCAGGCCGGCTTCCCCACGTTCCTGCAGAAGCATCTCGGTGAGGAGGCGCCGACCTGGAACGAGCTGACGCTCCAGCGGCTGACGGACATCCACCTCTACTCGAATCTCGACGCCGAGCAGAAGGCCAACGGCAACATCAACATCGTCCTGACCTTCTCGGCGATCGCCATCGTCATCCTCGCGATCGCCTGCATCAACTTCATGAACCTGACGACGGCGCGCTCGACGCAGCGCGCGAAGGAAGTCGGGATGCGGAAGGTCGCGGGCGCGACGCACGGGCAGCTGATCATCCAGTTCCTAGGCGAATCGATCCTCCTGACGGCCGGCGCCATGCTGATTGCGCTGGCGCTGGTCGAGCTGCTGCTGCCCTGGTTCGCGGCCTTCGTCGAACGGGGCCTGAGCTTCGACTATCTCGCCAACCCGCGGGATCTCGCGATCATCATCTTCGGAACCATCGCGGTCGGCGTCATCGCGGGCTCCTATCCCGCCTTCCACCTGTCCGCCTTCCGGCCCGCGGAAGTGCTCAAGGGTTCGGTCGCTCAGGGCGCCGGGTCAACGCGGATCCGCAAGGTTCTGGTGGTCGCCCAGTTCGCGATCTCGATCGCGCTCATGATCGCCACCGGGGTCGTGCTCGCGCAGCTGAACTACACCCAGACGAAGGACCTCGGCTACGAGCGGGCCCACAACCTGATCGTGAGCCTGCCCTTCCAGATGGACGGGAGCACCTATCGCCAGTACCCGCCGTTTCGCGACGCGCTGCTCCAGGATCCGGCCATCGACTCGGTGACGATCTCCTCCCGGATCCC
This sequence comes from Pseudomonadota bacterium, assembly GCA_039188505.1. Lineage (GTDB taxonomy): Bacteria > Pseudomonadota > Gammaproteobacteria > Xanthomonadales > SZUA-38 > JBCCZC01. The sequence goes on from JBCCZC010000414.1 coordinate 1,942, forward strand.
GACCGGCCAGCTCCTCGACGGCAACGGGTATCAGCTCCTCGACATGACCGACACCACGAGCGACGGCCGGATTCCCCTGCGGGACGTGCGCATCGGCTTCGACTTCTTCGAGCACTACGAGATTCGCATGGCCGCGGGGCGGAGCTTCGGCGAGGAGTTCGGCGACCAGCGGATCAGCTTGCCGCCCAATGTCGACGAGACCACCGCGCCCGTGAGCGGGCAGGCGATCGTCAACGAGACCGCCGCGCGCCGGCTGGGCTTCGCGAGCCCGCAGGAGGCGGTCGGCAAGATCCTGATCAGCGGTCGCCTCGACGCGTTTCACCAGCGGCTCGAGATCGTCGGTGTCGTGGAAGACTTCAACTTTGCCTCCCTGCATGACGCCATGCGGCCGGTGGTCTTCACGCTGACCGAGGCTTTCATCTCGAACGTCTCCGTCCGTTCGCTGCCGGGCCAGCTTCAGGCGGCCTACGATCGGATCGAGACGACGTGGAACGAACAGTTCCCGGGCCAGGCCCAGTCGATCTCGTTCCTTGATGACCGCTTCGACGCCATGTATCGCCAGGAGCGTCGCCAGGCGCAGGTCTTCGCGATCTTCTCGGGCCTTGCCATCTTCGTTGCCAGCCTCGGTCTCTTCGGCCTGGCGAGCTTCACGACCGAGCGGCGGACCAAGGAGATCGGCATCCGCAAGGTGATGGGGGCATCCGTCAAGGACATCGTGCTGCTCCTGACTAAGGAGTTCAGCGTCCTGGTGCTGATCGCCAACATCATCGCCTGGCCGGTGGCCTGGTACTTCATGAGCGATTGGCTGACCCGCTTCGCCTTCCGCATCGAGCTCGGCCCGCTGCTCTTCGGCGCGGCGGCGCTCGCGGCCTTTCTCATCGCCTGGGTGACGGTGGCCACGCAAGCGGGCAAGGCGGCCATGTCGCGGCCGGTGAACGCGCTGCGCTACGAGTAAGGAGTACTAACGGTGGGAAACGGCCCGCCGGTCGGCGGGCCGTTCTTCGTTGGTTCGGCCTTGACGGCAGGACGGTACGCCGCTGAAGAGTCGGCCAGGCCGGCCAGCGGGCTAGAACAGACCGTCGATCCACATCAGATCGCTGACGCTGTTCTCCACCCGCGAGTAGACCAGACGGTCGCCATCGAAGCCGAACGCACCGGGGGACATGCCGGGCGGGGAACGCAGCACCTGGCGGGTGCCGCGCGCCAGATCCACCTGCTCGAGCCCCAGGGCGCTGTCCTGCAGGCCGACGGCGAGGACCGCCGGGCCGACCAGGCGCCAGGAGACGAGCTGCCCATCGAGACTGGTCAGCTCCTGACTGCCGCCCGGGTCTGCGAGGTACAGAGCAGGGTCACCCGGGCGCGAGAAGACTACGCGCCCGGACTCGTCGATCGCGCCGGCGATGCCGCCGTCGTTCGTGACGCGCTCGAGGGCATCGGCATCCTCTCGCCAGGCCCATAGATTCCAGCCGCCTTCCCGGTCCGATGCGAGCAGCAGTCGGTCCTCCGACCAGGCCAGCGGCAGCTGGTGGGCCCCGGCGGACGGTAGCGGCGCAATCCGGCCGGACTCGACGGTCAGGACTCCCGGCGACGCGACGCCGTCGACGAGACGACTGAAGGCGATTCGCTTCCCGTCCATCGACCAGATGGGACTACCGATGACCACCGCGTCGGGCGGCGTCAGCCGCCGTGCCTCTCCAGTGACCGGATCGCCGATCCAGAGCGCTCTGCCGCCGTCCCGCGTGGACACGAACGCCAGCTGCTTGCCGTCCGGTGAAAGAGCCGGATCGGATTCCTGGCGCGTCGAGTTCAGCGGCAGCCGTCTGGCCTCGCCGGACGCCACCTGGTACGACCAGAGGTTGCGCTCGAAGGACACCGCCTCGTAGACCAGCCGACCGTTTCCGGCGACCACCGGATTGAGCAGCCCATCGCCCGGGACCGGAAGCCACCGGCGTTCGCCCCTGTTCACGTCGACGATCCACAGGCCGAAGCCGCCGCCGATATCGCTGGCGTAGATCACGTGCCGGCTGTCCGGCGCCCAGTCGACACCGCGGACCCGCATCCCCACCCGGGCGACGGCGCGAGCCGGTCCGCCAGCTACCGGCACCACGTAGACGTCCTGGTTGCCGAGCTGGTCGCCGCGGACGAAGGCCACCCGGGTGCCGTCGGGCGACACCGCGGGTTTGAAGTCGCCACTCAGGCGCTGATCCGGCCGGGTCAGCGCTTCCGACGTCGCCGCATCCAGGGACAGGCGCAGCAGCCGCTTGGAGTGGCCCGAGGCAGCGCCCTGGGAGACGACCAGCGAACGGCCGTCCGGAAACCAGTCCAGGCCGTAGGACCATCCCGACAGATCGAAGAGCTTGCGTTCTGTGCCGGTGGCGACGGTCACCTGCCAGAGCGCGACCGAATCGCCCTCGGCGCGGACAAAAGCCACCGACTCACCGTCGGGCGACCAGCTGGCATGACCCTCGAAGCCCGCGGTACGGGTCAAGCGCTGCGGCGAGTCCGCAGAACCGATCCGTCGTACGTAGAGGTCGTACTCCTCCCCGTCCTCGGGTCCGTTCCAGGCAAAGGCGACCCGCTCGCCGGCATGATCGACCGCCGGATCGATCTCGCGCCCCGGGAAACGGGTGAGGCTGTTGGCCGCCATCGGCACGGCCTGCGGTGCGCCGCCGCGGTCGGGCACGAAGCGGCCGGCGACCAGGATCATCGCGGCGAGGAAGGCGAGCACGCCCGCGGTCCCGAGAATCTGCCCGGTCAGCGTGGTGGGTGGCCGCGCCGCCGTGACCGGAATCAGCCGGTAGCCGGACTTGGGGATGGTCTGCACGTAGCGAGGCCTGCGCGGGTCGTCGCCAAGCGCCTTCCGCAGCTCGGAGATCGCTCGGGAAAGTGCTTCGTCGTTGACCACCGTGTCGGCCCAGACCGTATCCATCAACGCCTGGCGCGACACGACCCGTCCCGCAGACCCGTGCAGGACGATCAGCACCTGCATGATGCGGGGCTCCAGGCTCAGCTGGCGCTCCGGGCTCGTCAGCAACCGCTGCCCGGGATCGACGGTCCACTCGCCCAGGCGAAAATCTCCGCCATCAGCTTTTCCGGAGGTCTTGCTCATCGCTTCATCAGGCCAGGTCTCGGTCGTTCGAGGATGCTTGCTCCCATTGAAGTCGAGGAGCACCACTATGGGCAAGTTCGTC
>JBCCZC010000415.1:0-5109 GCA_039188505.1 Pseudomonadota bacterium
CCATTGCCGTCCTGGGCATCCTCAAGAAGGTGGGCGCCCCGAAAAGCCTCGAGACGAAGATCACCGGCGAATCGCTCTTCAACGACGGCGTCGGCGTGGTCATCTTCCTGGTGCTGAGCCAGATCGCCTTCGATCAGGCCGATCCCGATGCCGGCAAGATCGCGTTCCTGTTCCTCGAGGAAGCGGGCGGCGGCCTGCTCTTCGGCCTTGCCCTCGGCGCGGTGGGCTACTGGCTGCTCCGCCAGGTCGACAACTACGCGGTCGAGGTGCTGATCACGCTGGCCATGGTGACGGGCGGCTACGCGTTGGCCATGACCCTCCACCTCTCGGGACCGCTCGCCGTGGTCGTGGCGGGCCTGATGATCGGCAACCGGGGCCGGCGCGACGCCATGAGCGACGCGACGCGGGCGAATCTCGACACCTTCTGGGAGCTGGTCGACGAGGCCCTGAACGCCATCCTGTTCATGCTGATCGGCCTCGAGCTGATCGTGATCACCTTCGAGCTCTCCTACGTCATCGCCGGTCTCATCGCGATCCCCATGGTGCTCGCGATCCGCTTCCTCTGCGTCGCCGTACCGGTCACCATCATGCGCGCGAGGCAGGAATTCACGCCCGGCGTCATCAAGATCCTCACCTGGGGTGGCCTGCGCGGGGGCATTTCGATCGCGCTGGTGCTGTCCCTGCCGACGGGGCCGGAACGCGATCAGCTGCTGACGGTGACCTTCCTCGTGGTCGTGTTCAGCATCCTCGTGCAGGGCTTGACGGTCGGCCGGCTCATCAAGGCATCGGTGCCGGAGGCCGGCAACGACGGTTCAGGGGCCTCCGCCGAACACTGACGGCCGGTCACCGAGCTGACATGATGTCGACACCCGGCCTCGAGCCCCTCGTCGCCGAGCTCGGACGCTACCCCGGCCCTTTCGGCATCGTGGCGCGCCCCCACTCCGGGACCCGTCTGCTAGCCGAGGCGCTGCTGATCAACGGCGTTTACCTCGGCGCAACGGTCAGCAAGGGATACCTGGACTCGCACGACTGGTATCGATTCTTCACGGTCCCGCTGCTCGGGAACCGTTCCTTCTGCCCCGATTCCCAGCTCACGTTGCCAGCGGCCGGCGACCGGTTCGTGGAGCGATGTCTCGTCAAGGCGCTCGAACACTACCTGGGGCACCGCCGCTACGACCCCGGGCACGCGGTCATCGATCCGGTGCGACCGCTGGGGCCCGGCGGTTGGGGCTGGAAGATGTCCGAGATGGTACTCCTGCTGCCGACGGTCCGACGCTTCTTTCCCGATGCCCGGATCATTCACCTGATCCGCGACGGCCGCGACGTCACGCTCTCGGACAACGGGTTCTTTCAGCTCACCAATCGCAATACGGGCCAGCTCGCCGAGGATCATCGACGCTTCCTCCGGCGCAGCACCTTCGGCGACGACGACCGGCAGGCCTGGCGGGGGATCGACCTGGACGACGCCGACGCGATCCACCGAAATCGGTTCCTGCTGCAGATGAAGAGCTGGATGACCTGCGTGAGCGCCGGACGGTCCTTCGGTCGCGCGGCCCCGGACAGCTACCTGGAGGTCCGCTACGAAGATCTGTGCACGCAGCCGCAGGTCGAGGCGGGCCGCGCGTTCGAGTTTCTGGGCATCGAGATGGTCGACGAGACGCGCGAATTCCTGGCCAAGGCCCCGCGTCGCACGGCGATCGGAAAGTGGCACGAGTGGCCATTCACTCCGGAGGAAAGAGCCGACTTCGACGCGGCAGTGACGCTGGGTACGCCACTCCTCACGGAGCTTGGCTACCGTTGACACCTGCCCGACAGCCGTCGACCGGCAACGCGCCGAGGAGGTTTGCGGACGCTGGTTCCCCGGCCGTTACCTGCCGGGCGCGACCATGGAATCGACCCTTCCAGCCCGCTGCAAATAGCGATCGATCGCGAGTGCAGCGGCCCCGTCCATCGGCTCAGGATGCTGACGCAGCCTTCTGAATCGTTCCGCGTGGCCCCATTCGCCCCACGCCGCCAGGTCAGTCGCGGCCTGACCAGCAAGCGAAGGGTGGGCATCGATCAACGCGCCAAGACTCTTGACGATTCGCGCACGTAGAGCCGATTCGCCGCGATTGCCGTGCTCGGACATCGACTTGACGATCTTCGCCACGACCTCGGGCGCGCGACCCGGATCGGTCAGATAGTGTTCATCCAGCCAATCGATGGCATCGAGGCCGTCAGCTTCGATGAACGCCGTCGCCCAGGCGGACAGATTCATCGACCAGCCCAGCCGGGCACTGCTCGCCATCTGTCCTCTGATCGACGCCCGCTCGGCGGGCGACGCATTCACGCCGAGCAGCAGGATGGCCAGACCGTGCTGTGGATAACGCCAACGGTCTGCGAGGATCATCTGGAGCTGCTCATCTGGCAAATAGGCATCAGCACGGCGGATGGCGTCGTAAGGGGCCAACCCCACTTCTAGATAAGCCAGCTCCCGTACATCCTGCTCGCTGTGGGTCAGTCGCGCCATGAAGTATGTTGCCCGGCGGTTTACCCCGGCGGGGCCTTGCCAATCCTGCGCTGTGTGCAGGATGTCGCGGATGAGCGTCTCATAGGCCTCGGTCGCGTAGCCGATGGACCGCCATTCATTTGGCCGCGTTCGAGACCCGATCGCTCTCGCGGTTCGGTGTCCTGCCCGTGGCACCAGGGCCAGAACCAGGGACCGATCCGGCTCTGATTTCAAACGGCGCCGGTCCCGGCTGTTGAGAAACAGGTCGATTTCGGCGTCACGCAGATCGCCCTTCAAGACCTCGATCGCCAGCAACGCAAACGGCTCGTCGGGGTTCTCCCTGGCCAGTACGACCACCTCCGCGCTCAGCAACACGTCTACCGTCGACGTTTCCGGATGGGCAATGATCATGCACGCATCGGTTCGGCTCCCATGGATCGTCATGCAGGCAAGCACGACGGCCGCGCGCCAGCTGGATGTTCGCCAACCCACTGACGCCCCCGTTTCATGCGCATCGCTCTGGCGGCCATTCGGCGCGATCGACGTCCTGCGCGCTCACCGGCGCTTGGGCGACGGCGGTGACCGGTAGATCTGAATGGGTGGACTCGCTCACGAGCACCCTGCGGAGGCGATTGGACACGCAACGGTTCGGGAACATGCCAGCTAGCCTGCCGAAGACGCCGGAGCATCTCAATAGGATCATGAGGCGCTGCCCGCCGCGCCCCAGAACGAGACGAGGCGTGCGGCAATCCCCCAGGGAGCTCGATGCTGTGCGCGTGCCGGAGGAAACTGCCGACCGACGGCGCCGGCTTGCCGGGCGGCTCGGTAGCGCTTCAGACGATCCCTCGCGGCCCCGGCATCTTCGCCGGCACCGGTCATTGACCGGGCCGAATCATCGACGAATGAGCAACCAGGTTGCGCCCCCGCCTGCCTGAGCGACACCGACAGGAACGACCGTGCTCGTTCGGCGATCCGCTAGTCCGCCTCGAAGCCGTTGCTGAACACCGTCTCGACCGCCTCGCAGAACAGTTCGGCGCTCCAGAGCTCGGTCACGCCGACCGTTTCCTGATCGGCGAGGAACAGTACGTAGCGGCCGTCGTCGCTGAACTGGAAGTCCGGGTTGAGGAAGGCCCCCACGGAGGCGCCGTCCGGCAGCTCGCGGTTGATGCGGCGCGGCGGCCGGCCGCCGTCCAGGGGGACCTGGAAGAGCTCCAGACGATCGACCGCATCGGCCTCGGCGGAGTAGACGATTCCGCTGCCGTCGGGCGTGAACAGGATCTCGCCCACGTCGCCATTGACGGTCAGCGGCCCGACGAGCGTCGTGATCGGACCGCCGTCGATGGGCGTGATCGCCAGCTCCCGGACGGACGTGCCCGTGGACGGATCCCGGTCGATGCCGAAAACGACACGCGTCCCGTCGGGCGTGATGCCGAAACCCAGCGTCCCGTCCGCCGTGGACAGGTCTCCGGAGAGCTTTGTCATGGTCCCACCGCCGATTGGCACACTGAACACCTCGGCGAGCTGATTGGTCTCGACGCTGCCCTCGAGGACGACGAGCTCGGACGTCGGGTCGATGGCGAAGTCGGCGACGAAACCACCGGCCGGCAGCGGCGCGTTCAGCCGGACCGGATCGCCCCCGGCGACGCTCACGCTGTAAAGATCGGTCCCGAAGGCGCCGTCGACGAAGCGGGGATTGGCGTAGACCACGTGCGTGCTGTCGGGGCTGATTCGGAACTCGTCCTCGACGCTCCGCTCCACCTCGTCCCCGGTGATGCGCATCGCCTCACCGCCGCCGATGGGCACCTGGTAAAGATCGAAGCGGTTGTCGACGATCTGGTCCGCCCGATAGACCACGGTCCGGCCATCGGGGCTGATGCGGAAGTCCGTTACGACCCCGAGCGACTGCAGGGTCGCGTTCAGCCGGACCGGATCGCCGCCCGCGAGCCTCACCGAGTAGAGCTCGTCGCGCGTGGTGTCCTGGGGCGCCCGGTAGACCACGAATTCGCCGTCGGGCGACAGCTCGAAATCCTCCTCGACGTCGCTGGCCTGCAGGTCGTCGTTGAGGCGCCTGGAGGTCCCGCCGAAGAGCGGCACGATGTAGAGCTCCTCGCGGCCCGTGTCTTCTTCGGCGAGGTAGACGACGTTCTCACCGTCGGGCGTCACGACGATCTCGCGCTGGACATCGCCGATGAGTTCGCCGTTGAGCTTTGTCGGCACGCCACCGCCATCCGCGGTCGAGATGCTGTAGAGCTCCCGGACCCCCTCGGTGTCGAAATCACCCCGGAACACGGAAGTCGCGCCGTCGGGCGAGAAGACCGGCACGTCCGCGAGCCCCTGGGCGCGCGGCGTGATGAGGTCGAAGCGAATTGGCGCGCGCTCCCCGGAGGCCGGGACCGTGAACAGGTCGAAGAACCCTTCGGTCTCGAGGTCTCCCAGGAACGTGACCCGATCCGAGCCGTCGGGAATCGGGCCGTAGCCCACGATGTCACTCCCTTCGGGTACTGCCTGATTGAGCTTGACGTTCGGGCACACCTGGGCGTTCGCGCCCAGCGCCAGGCCCATCCCCGCTGCCGCGCCGACGAGGGCCCAGCATCCGTTCCGAAAACCCATGTTTGCCTCCA